>NZ_PVBI01000007.1:0-398748 GCF_002968675.1 Neorhizobium sp. T25_13 | reverse complement strand
ACTTTCCAGCGCACGGTGTCGCCGATGAGGACGTCGCGAACGATCTCGCCACCCTGAAGTTCTATGTCGCAGACCTGAAGCGGTGAGCAGATGACCGACGGCTGCGTCTCCCCAAACAGGAAAATCACCTTGCCGTCGGGTCCTGTCGTGACCAGCCCCGGTGTGCCGCGCCACTTCCTGGACAGATTTGTTCCCTTCACCTCGTTGCTCGTCATGCTTTGCGCCGGTGCGCCCGCCGCAGCTAAGAGTCCGGCCATGCAGCCGGCGGCTGCGATCATTCCCGTTTTCTTCATCGAAAGAATCCCTGCCCTTAGAGCTGTGCCGTCCAGTCGAAATCCCGGACGTAAAGGCCGATTGGATTGAGGCGGATCGTCGCCTCATCCTGTGGCGCGGTGAGCGTCACCGTTGCGATCCCGCGGAACCGCCGCGTGCCGGTTTCCTTGCCCTTGCGGTCCCGCTCGTATTCCGTCCAGTCGATCTGATAGGTCTGGTTCGAGATTGCCACGATGTTGTTGACCTCGATGGCAACTGTCGAGGACTTCGCCTTCTCGAATGGAGAATTGCCTCGAAACCAGGCGTTGACCTTCTCCGTCGACGGATCGGAAGTGCGAAGAAGGGCGTAGGTGCGGTCGATATATTGCTTCTGCACCACCGCATCCGGCGTGATTGAGCGAAAGCTTGTGACAAAGTTCCCGAGTGTCGCGCGCACCACGCGGACATCGGCGTACTCGATCTGCTCGGGGAAACCTGCCGTGACTGCGGTTCCGAGCTTGTCGACCTCGACGATGTACGGCACGAGCCTCACTTGCATGCTCAGATACATCGCGTAGCTGAAGCCGATGACGGCCATGACCAGACCGAGGACACCAACAATGCGCCATGCGGCTGCGGCCTTCACATAGGAGCCATAGCGTTCGCTCCATTCCTGGCGGGCGGCAAGATACGGGTTTTCCGGGGCGCGGTTCGCTGCCATTTACTCTTCCCTTGTCTCGATTACGGTTTGTCATTGCGTTCGGGAGAAGGCTTCGGCCCGCTATGACCGCGGCGCTGTTCATCTAACTTGGCGTTGGCCAAGCCGAGAATGGACCCCGCATAGGCGCCGGGAGAGCCGATTGCCTTTTCCTTGGCGGCCGAGCCTGCTGCTCGCGCGCCGGAACTGAAGCTTGCACCTATCCCCCGTAGGGCAGCGCCGGCGACGGATGAACCGCCAGCTCGCGCGGCTTGGCCAGCCGCAAAGCCAGCGCCGGCGGCGCCGGCGGCGAGGAAGCCGGCGCCCGCGGCGAAGGACGCCGCCTGCCCGCCGTGGCGGACCGCTTCCATTCCTCCGGACACCGATGCGCCCTGGACGACGCCTTGGATGATGCTTGGGACGTACATGGCGATGATGAAGACGACGACGGAGATTCCGGCAATGGCCAAGGTCGTGACGAACTGATCCGATGAGGCAGTCGGAGCTTGGGCAAGGCCAAGGAGGACGCTCGATCCTATCTTCGCGATCATCACCAAGGCCATGAGCTTCATGCCGACGCCGAAGGCATAGACGAGGTAGCGAACAGCAAAGTCTTTCGTGAAGGAAGAGCCGCCCAGTCCGAGCATGATCATGCCGGCGAGCAGGCCGACATACATCTCAACCATGACCGACACGAAAATCGCTGCGACCAGTGAGAAGCAGATAACGACGATGCCCATCGCCAACACCGCCGCGATCGCAAGCGCATTGTCTTCGAACACCCCGAACTGTGCCTGCTCCGACATCTGCGAGGCGACCCGGATGCCTGCATCGAACACTTCCGCGGGCGAAGCAGAACCACCGCCGGCGCCAATCTGGAAGAGGCTGTCGACCACTGCTCGCGCAAAGGTCGGACCTTGATTAAGGACGAATGCGAAGAACCCGATGAACATGATCCGCCGCACCAGTTCGGCGAACCACCTGTCCAATGAGGCTGACGCGATTGCCAACCAAACGGCCGCAATCCCGATCTCGATCGTTGCGAGAATCCAGAATAGGGATTTCGCCGCCTCCATGATGGTGGTCTCCCACCCTTTCGCAGCGGAGGAGACCTGGTTTTCCAGTTCCGTGAGGACCTGTCCCTGCTGCGCGAATGCGGGAACAGCATAGGCGAGGAGAAAGAGACCTGTAATCAGGAAACAGCGCCCAACAGTTACCTTCACCATCTCGGGCGCATCTCCGGGCCTTCCTTGATCGGCGGCAGCTCCTTGTTTGAGCCAAATATTTTTTCCCGGATGGCGCGCTGCTCCTCAGCGAGCGCAGGTTTGCCGGTGTTTCGAGAATTGACGATCAGCACTGTCGCCGCAGACGATAAAGCGGCGACGGCCAGAAGCAAGGTTATCAGGACAGAGCGGCTCACCAGCGCGGCTCCATTTTCTGGCCTTCCGGAATGCTCCTGACCTCGGCGTTGAAGAACTTTTCACGCCGCGCCTGTGCCAGGTCCTTGTCGGTCTGTTCCGTCTGAAGCCAGGTTCCCATCATTGCCATCTGTTGGGAGACGAGACCGCGAAGCTTTTGAATTTGCGCGACTTGCTGAGCGGAGATCTCGTGGCCGACCTGCAAAGCCTTCATTTGCCCATCTGCCGTCTCGGACATCGAGCGCAGTGACGACATCGTACCTTCCTCGCTATCGAATTGGTCGGCCGTGAGGCTCGCTGCCTTCAGCGAACTGGCGATGGTATCGCGGTTGGTGTCCGACCAGGACTGGTAGGTCGAGGAGAAAGTTGAGTTATCAGGCAAATTTGTCTTCAGGTCAGCGTAACTTTGGAAGCGCTGCTGAAGAACATCGTCGGCGTTGCCCATGGAAAATGAGATGCCCTGACCCTGCTCGACGATACTGCGCAACTGGTTGAGATCGCTTTCGACCTGCCCCCAGACATGCTCAGGAAGCTGCGCTGTGTTTTGCAGCATGTTCTCGTAGATCTTCAGCTGGTTCTGGATCTGCTCTGCAAGCTGGCTGATCTGGGTCAACTGATTGTCGACCTGGATTCCGGAACTCTTCATGAGGTCCACGAGCTGAGCATTGTTGGCGAGCTGTGTCCATTCCGTCGCTGCGCCGGTGGCTGTACCGGCTTCCACCGAACCTGTGGCTACGATCGTGAGGGCGGCGGCGGCCATGCACGCGAGCCTTCTATTTGAGTAGCGATGCGGCATCGTAAACTCCTCTCATTTCAAGCCAGCGGATCGGCCATTCACGGCCATGTTCGGATTTAAGGGCGCGGATTCGTTTGAGATCCTCTTTGCCCGCCGCGCCGACAAAGCTCAGGGCGACTGGCCCAAGCGACATGTCGAAGAGCCGCCGGCCTTCCGGCGTGGCGACGTAGTATTCGCGCTTTGGTGTCGCGGTTGCGACGATCTCGATCTGCCGCTCATTGAAGCCGATGCGCTCGTAGAATTCGCGCGTCCCCGGCTCGCGGGCGGCGCCGTTCGGAAGGCAAATCTTTGTCGGGCAGGATTCCTTCAACACGTCGATGATACCGGACCGTTCTGCGTCGGAGATTGATTGGGTGGCGAGAACGACGGCGCAATTCGCCTTGCGGAGCACCTTCAGCCACTCGCGAATCTTGTCGCGGAACACAGGGTGGCCGAGCATCAGCCACGCCTCGTCGAGCACGATCAGGCTCGGCGACCCATCCAAACGCTTTTCGATCCGGCGGAACAGGTAGGTCAGCACCGGCACGAGACTGCGCTCGCCCATATTCATCAGCTGCTCGATCTCGAAAGTCTGGAAGGCGCCGAGTGTGAGGCCATCTTCTTCCGCATCGAGGAGCTGGCCCATGGGGCCATCGACAGTGTAATGATGCAGTGCGTCCTTGATCTCGCGCAGCTGCACGCCGCTGACGAAATCCGAAAGCGAGCGACCGGATGCGCTTGCCATCAGTTGGACCTGCCGAGAGATGGCGTTGCGAAGATCTGGGGTGATAGCAACGCCCTGAAGGCCGACCAACATCTCGATCCATTCCGTCGCCCAGGCGCGGTCGGCACCAGTCTTGAGTTCGGACAATGGGCAGAAGGCCAACACCCTCCCCTCTTCCGCATCGTCGCCGCCGATCTCATAGTGATCGCCACCCGCTGCGAGCGTCAGGGGTAGAAGTGAACTGCCTTTGTCAAAGGCGAAGATCTGCGCATGTTCATACCGGCGAAACTGCGCAGCGATAAGAGCCAGAAGCGTCGACTTGCCTGAACCGGTCGGTCCGAAGATCAGTGTGTGGCCGACATCATCGACGTGCAGGTTCAGACGGAACGCTGTCGAACCGCTTGCAACCTGCATCAAAGGCGGGGAATTCGGCGGATAAAAGGGGCATGGCGCGACCGGGTTTCCGGACCAAACCGAGTTCAGCGGAATCAAGTCGGCGAGATTGCTGGTGTTGATCAGCGGCTCACGGATGTTGCAGTACCAGTTGCCCGGCAAACTACCGAGATAGGCGTCTGTGACGTTGAGCGTTTCGACCCGCGCCCCGAAACCTTCCGCCTGGATCAGGCGCCGGATCCCCTCGGCCTTCTCCTGGAGCGCCTCGCGATCGCTGTCGAACAGCACGACGACTGGGGTGTAATAGCCATAGGCAACCAACTGCGACGAGGCCTGCGCGATGGCGTCCTCCGTCTCGACCACCATGCTCATCGCGTCCTGGTCGATGGACCGGCTTTGGGTTTGGAATATCTGGTCAAAGAACGGCCGGACCTTCTGCTGCCATTTCTTTCGCGTGCGTTCGAGCTTCTGTCGGGCCTCTTCGGCATCGAGAAAAATGAAGCGGGATGACCACCGATAGGTCAACGGCATCAAATCGAGGCTGTTTAAAATGCCCGGCCAGCTTTCGGCCGGCAGGCCGTCGATCGCAACGACACCGAGGAAACGGTTTTCGACCTTTGGCGTCAGTCCATGCTCTAGCTCCGCGGTGGCGATCCAGTCGAGATACATTGGAACGTTGGGAAGCCGGATTGGGTGGCTTTCCCCGGTAATGCAGAAGCGGGCAAACTGGAGTAGCTCGTCGTATCGAGCAGTTCGCGCCCCTCCCCTTTCGACCGTTTCGCGAGTTTCCATTCGTCGGATCGAGAGTGTGTTGGCAAAATACTGCTCAAGCTCGCGCACCGCGTTCATGAACACGAAGAGCACCGTGTCCGCGTAGGACTTCTTTCGGCTTTCCCCGTCCGAGTAGATGTATTTGCTGAGCGCAGTCTTTTTGGGCTCGATGGGCCGGTAGGTCAGGATCAGCGCGTGCTTGCTCTCGAAATGCCCCTGCTCGCGCGCGAAATGCGCCCGACGCTCGGCGTCGATCGCGCGGGTCACCGGGTCGGGGAAATGGCAACGCTCTTCCGATGGGTAGTCGACGGTCGGGATGCGGATGGCCTCGACCTGAATCATCCAGCCACTTCCAAGCCGCGACAGAACCGCATTAATCTGCCTCGACAGCTCGTTGCGCTCGAGATAGGTGGCGCTTTCGGAATCCGGGCCGGCGAAGTACCAGCCCGCCATCAGGCTGCCGTCCTTCAAGAGGAGAACACCATTGTCGACGAGGCCGGCATAGGGAACGAGATCGGCAAAGGAGGGGCCGGTCACCCGGAAGCGTTTGAGAGCTACCATGGACGCCTCTTCAGTATCGCCGCCATGGCGAAGTGGTCGCCCTGTAGGCGGGCTCGTATGACATGTGCCTGATGTAGACTTGCCGCATCAGCGGGTCGGACTTCGCCATCATCCTGAGCGCCCCGACGACGAAGATCCAGACGGCGACGCCGAAGAGCGCGGAATATACGGTGAGAACCACGAAGATGAGAATGACGGCCGCTAGACCGGTGATCAGCACCAGCTCCCGGTCGGCACCCATGAGCAGGTTCGGGCGCGATAGCGCGCGGTGGATGCGAGTGCGTCGCAGGCCGGACAGGGACTCAGCCATGATCTCCCTCCCCTACTCCGTTCGAACCAATTGACGTGATCTGCTCGTCGACTAGCCCGATCGAAGCGCCGGTCGCGCCGAACAGGCCGACAATGTTGGTGGCGCCGAGCAGAATGCCGGCGACCAGAACGACGTAGACCAGTCGCCGCGCGAAATCGTTGAGCTCACCGCCGAAGATGAGCATTCCGCCGGCGATCGCTACGGCTGCAAGCGCGATCGCACCCGCGACCGGGCCAGTTATCGACTCCTGAATCTGCTGCAGTGGCCCTTCCCATGGGAGGCTCCCTCCCGAGCTGGCGAGCGCCGGTGCGACAGAGGCAAGAACGATTGGCGCCGACAGGAGTGCGATGGCGATGAGCGTATGCTTACGCGACATCGCGCGCCTCCTGTTCTTCGGTGAACCGATCGGATTCGATCTCGTACTCTCCGTTGATGAAGCGCTCGACTTGAATGATGTCGCGAACAAGCCGCCCCCGCGGCGTCCTCTCAATCGAAATGACCAAGTCGACGGCCTCTCCGATCACCTCGTGCATCGGCTGCTGGCTTGCCTCGGCGGTGAGCTGTTCGAGCCGGCGTAGCGCCGAGATGGCGGTGTTCGAGTGAATGGTCGCCACCCCGCCCGGGTGGCCCGTGTTCCACGCCTTCAGCAATGTCAGGGCTGCGCCGTCGCGGACCTCGCCAACGACGATCCGGTCGGGGCGCAAGCGCATGGTGCTCTTGAGAAGTCGCGCCATGTCGATCGTATCGCTGGTATGGAGCAGAATTGCGTTCTCGGCCGCGCACTGGATTTCCGCGGTGTCCTCAAGAATGACGAGGCGATCCTCCGGCGCGGAATTGACGATCTCGTGGATCACGGCGTTCGCAAGCGTGGTCTTGCCCGAGCCCGTTCCCCCGGAAATGACGATGTTAAGTCTCGCGGAGATCGCGCTGCGTATCGTCGAGGCCTGGTATTCCGTCATGACGCCGGTGCGGACATAATCTTCGAGCGGAATGAGACGTGATGCCCGGCGCCGAATCGTGAAGGCAGGCTTGGCGACGACCGGCGGCAACAGTCCCTCGAAACGGTGGCCACCGATCGGCAGTTCGCCGGAGATGATCGGCTGTTCCGTGTCCACTTCGGATTGAAGCGCATGCGCCACGGTCCCGATTACCATCTCCGCGGCAGCAGACGACATCTCGCCGGCTGGGGCAACGCCGTGACCAAGGCGTTCGATGAACAACTTTCCGTCCGGATTGAGCATGATCTCGACAACAGTCGCGTCGTCAAGGGCAACGCAAAGCTGATCGCCGAGTGCCTCCTGAAGTTTGCGGACAAGCCGGGGATGAGAGCGAAGCTGGTTCATGGGTTTCTCCTTACGCTGCCTGGCCGAGAGGGGTGAGTTCAGAGCGGTAATTGGAAGGACGGAGCCTGAGGAACGTGTCCGTATTTGCGGGTAGTGTGCCCGCCACGGCCATTGTCACGCCGATCTTCTTCGGCTCGCCCAAACGCCGCAGCGGCCATCCGACGCGGGCAAGGATGCGCTCGAATCGAAGATCGGTCACCGTGACAATCTCGGTGTAGCCATTCGCCATGCACCATTCGATGATGCCGGCGAACATGGTCAGCGTGGCCTCATGGACGGAACCGTCCCCCCTCCCCTTCACGAGAGCGGTGTCGACGCAGAAGCGAGAACTCTCGATCATCGTGGCATGGCCGTGGAGCTGACCATCAGGGAGAAGTGACGAGAAAACGTCCGTCACCATTGTCGGGCCGAGCGTAGGAAGGAGTCTCGCGCACCCCACAAGTTGGCCGGTCTCTGCGACGGCAAGAATATAGGTCGGCCGAAGCGCGTCAAAACTATCTGACTCACACCCCGCCGTTACGTCGACTTCCCAGCCCAAGCGATCGGAAAAGACCCGCGCACGAAGCTGATAGTGGATGTGTAGGAGATGCGCCTCTTGGATCGTCCGGGGCATTGAGAGCGCGAGAACCTGCATGATTTTCTCCGTCGTTGTTGGTCGGCGGGAAATCAGCACAGATCGGGAGGGGCCGACAGTTGTAGAATCCTACAAGCCTTCGGAAAGTGAGTCGCAGACGGACAAAGCTCTACTTCTTCACTGCGGTTGTTTGTTCGCCTAAACCCCGGGGGTTAGGTTGTAGGATTCACAGCAAAACATATCATGAACATATAGGAATGGTAGGCTTGCTAACCTACGGATGAAGAACGTAAAATTGTTGTGTCTGACATTTCCGAGTTTTTCCGTGTTAACCGATCGTTAACCTAAAAAGCCTTGCTCAAAAAACAGAATCGGCGCTTATTGCAAGTGGCGGAACTTTACCGGTTTCGCGAAAAATACCGCCACTGGCAACAAATGGGTTTTGAGATGGCGAAGACCGCCGCAAAAACAGCACCTGGAATTGAAGGATTGACCGCCTTGATGGAGCGTCATGCCGACGCCCTCTCCAGCCAACTTCAAGCACATCATCTCAAGGTCTTCGCACCACATTCTGAGAAGGGCATTCGAACTTTCGGGCCGTCAGAGGCGTCTAAGCTGCTCGGCGTTGGCGAGTCCTATTTACGCCAGACCGCGTCGGAGATGCCAGAGTTGAATCTTAGCATGAGCCCGGGTGGCCGGCGAATGTTCTCGATTGAAGATATCCATTTGATTCGGAAGCATATGGACCAGGTCGGCCGCGGGAACCGACGTTACCTGCCGCATCGCCGAAATGGCGAGCAGCTTCAGGTTATCTCTGTTATGAATTTCAAAGGTGGATCTGGCAAAACCACCACAGCCGCGCATCTGGCACAGTATCTCGCCATGCGCGGATATCGCGTCCTGGCGATAGATCTGGATCCTCAGGCCAGCCTTTCCGCGCTCTTCGGCAGCCAACCGGAAACCGACGTTGGTCCGAACGAGACGCTTTACGGCGCCATCAGATATGATGAAGAGCAGGTTCCGATCGAGCAGGTTGTCCGGGCAACATATATCCCGGATCTCCATCTGATCCCGGGCAATCTTGAGCTGATGGAATTTGAGCACGACACGCCGCGTGCTCTGATGAAGCGCAAGGAAGGCGACACACTCTTTTACGGTCGTATCAGTCAGGTGATAGAAGACATCGCGGACAACTACGATGTCGTGGTGATCGATTGCCCTCCCCAGCTTGGATACCTCACCCTTTCGGCTCTGACTGCCGCAACGTCAATCCTGGTCACTGTCCATCCTCAGATGCTGGACGTGATGTCGATGAACCAGTTTCTGGCAATGACATCGAACCTTCTGCGCGAAATCGAGAACGCTGGCGCGGAGTTCAAGTTTAATTGGATGCGCTATCTGATAACCCGCTTCGAACCGAGCGACGGGCCGCAAAACCAGATGGTCGGTTATCTGCGGTCGATCTTTGGGGAAAATGTCCTTAATTTCCCGATGCTCAAAACCACGGCGGTTTCAGACGCAGGCCTGACAAACCAGACCCTTTTTGAAGTCGAGCGTGGTCAGTTTACGCGCTCTACCTATGACCGAGCGTTGGAGGCGATGAATGCCGTCAACGACGAGATCGAAACACTGATTAAAAAAGCATGGGGTAGACCCACATGAGCCGGAAGCACATCCTTGGCGTCTCGACAGATGCGCCCGAGACGTCATCTGCCGACAATAGGGCGGCAAAGAACCGATCCATGCCGCTTCTCGGCGTGGCAAGGAAAGAGCGCGATCCCGCAACAAAGCTCACCGCGAACATTGGAAACGCACTGCGAGAGCAAAACGATCGTCTCAGCCGTGCCGAAGAGATTGAGCGGCGTCTTGCTGAAGGTCAGGCAGTGATAGAGTTGGATGCCTCGTCAATTGAGCCGTCTTTCGTGCAGGATCGTATGCAGGGGGACATCGAGGGGCTCCTTGCTTCGATCCGTGAGCAAGGACAGCAAGTCCCTATCCTTGTGCGACCTCATCCGGAGCAACCCTCCCGATATCAGGTTGCCTTCGGCCACCGGCGGCTCCGCGCAGTTTCAGAGCTGGGAATCCCGGTCAGGGCGGTTGTTCGCGAACTGACAGACGAGCAACTGGTCGTAGCGCAGGGTCAGGAAAACAATGAACGCGAAGATCTTACCTTCATCGAAAAAGCGCGCTTCGCACATCAGCTAAATAGGCAGTTTTCACGAGAGATTGTCATTGCCGCGATGTCGATCGACAAGAGCAATTTGTCGAAGATGCTTCTGCTCGTAGACGCCCTCCCCTCTGACCTGATCGGTGCGATTGGTGCTGCTCCCGGTGTTGGACGGCCTAGTTGGCAACAACTCGCCGAACTGATTGAGAAAACGTCTTCACCGGCTGACGTGTCGGAATATGCGATGTCGGAGGAAGTCCAAGCGCTGCCATCAGCAGAACGGTTCAAGGCAGTTATTGCCAGGCTGAAGCCCAGCCGGGTTGCGCGCGGACTTCCAGAGGTCATGTCCACCCCTGACGGCACCAGAATTGCACAGGTGACTCAGACCAAGGCCAAACTTGAAATTACCATTGACAGGAAGGCGACGCCTGATTTTGCGACCTTCGTCCTCGCGCATGTGCCAGCGCTGTATCAAGCGTATCGCGCAGAGAACCAATTGAAACAGGGAGAGTAACCCGCAAAAGAAAAGAGCCCCCTCAACGTCGCCGTCGCGGAAGCCCTTCTGTCTCTGTAGCAAGAACAGAATCGCATTTCCTCGAATCCTCGTCAAGAGTCTTTAGCGCCGTTTTGGTGAGCTGATTTCGTTTGCCTGCTGAAAGGTGAAAGATGATGCAAACGAGAAGTGTGACGACGCCATTTGGGCGGCGGCCGATGACGCTTGCGCTCCTGCGGCGCCAGACGGCGTTGGCCGATATCAAGAAAGGCAAGACAGCCGACAAGTGGAAGGTGTTTAGAGATGCGTCCGCCGCCATGGAGTTGCTTGGAATTCAGTCCAATAGTCTCGCGGTCCTCGATGCGCTGTTGAGCTTTCACCCGGAAACGGAGTTGCGTCAGGACGCACAACTGATCGTCTTCCCGTCGAACACCCAGCTCGCACTTCGAGCGCATGGAATGGCTGGCGCGACTTTGCGCAGGCACATAGCCGCGCTTGTGGAGTCAGGCTTGATCGTCCGGAAGGATAGCGCCAACGGAAAGCGATACGCTCGCAAGGATGGTGCCGGTCAGATCGAGACCGCATTTGGCTTCGACCTGTCTCCGCTTCTCGCGCGCTCCGAAGAGCTAGCTATGATGGCACAGCAGGTGACAGCCGCCCGAGCAGCATTCAGGATGGCCAAAGAAAGTCTGACGATTTGCCGACGCGACGTCCGGAAGCTAATCACGGCAGCCATGGAAGAGGGAGCGGATGGCGATTGGCAAGCGGTCGAGGACATCTATGTGGCGCTTGTGGGCAGGATTCCCCGTGCCCCGACGCTCGCTGACGTGACGGGCGTTCTGGAAGAAATGCGGATGCTCCAGGAAGAGATAATCAACCGGCTGGAAATCCGAGATAATTTAGCAAATAATAGCACCAATGCTGCTCATAGCGAGCGCCACATACAGAATTCAAAACCCGAATCCTTTAATGAACTTGAACCTTGCTCTAGAAGGGAGCAGGGCGCAAAGCCGAGCGAAATCCGCCGGTCAAGGAGCGAGGCCGTGAAAGCGTTCCCGCTAGGGACGATCCTGAAGGCATGCCCGGCCATCAACGATTATGGGCCGGGTGGCGAGATTAAAAGCTGGCGGGATCTGATGTCCGCCGCGGTGGTAGTTCGATCTATGCTGGGGGTCAGCGCGTCGGCTTACCAGGACGCGTGTGGAGCGATGGGGCCGGAGAATGCGGCAGCAGCGATTGCTTGCATTCTGGAAAGAGCGAATTTCATCAATTCTGCTGGAGGGTATCTAAGAGATCTGACGCGGCGTACCGAGCTCGGGGAGTTCTCGCTTGGTCCGATGATAATGGCATTGCTGAAGGTAAACGGCCAAGTTGGCCTAAAGGCTGGATAGCCGTTTGAGCTCTGATTAAGGGGCGGCATGTCGGGCAAGTCGCTTTAAATCTGCTCAAGCGCTGAGTGGTCAGTTGACCACGGAGCTAACTAGCTGAAAAGGAACGATTATTGACAGGCCAAGCTTTTATCTCCAGCCCGGAACTAAGGGAGGAGGTAGAGCTAACGCAGGTCCCCGGGATTTGTTTGGAATGATGCGAAAACTCATCGACCTGGCAAACGCGCTCCTCGGGCACGGCAGAAGATAGGAGCCGCCCTTGCCTTGACCAGCAAGGATACTCCAGCTTCGTCAGTTGGAATGGCATCCTTGTTTCCTTTAAAGAGGGCCTGCCGGACATTGGCCCGACCGCCGCGGATGAAAGCGCGGCCGGTCCATGCCCCGGACTGCCGTGCCACTTTTTTCGAATACAGCGAGGGCCGTACCCGAACCTTGATCAGTTGAAAGATTGAGGTCAGTCTGTAATAACCGAAAGATAACCATAGCAATGCGAGCGTACGGCAGCGGCAACATCGTCCTTAGTGCTCGAACCAGCCCGGCCCCAGTGATTGGAACCATCTGGGGCCATGTCATCGGGCGCGGTGGGGTAGGGGCTAGCACAGGATAGCTCCAGCTTTCTTGTCGCGACAGAAAATCGTCTTTCTCCGGTCCTTGCGTGAGGCGTTCCGTGTCATCCTATTTCTTGAAACAGCCCAATGGGAACCTTGCCGTTTTTACGACGGATGGGAGCAGATTTACGTTTTGCGGTATGACCGAAGCGGAAGCACTGGACTATGGTTTGAGCCGTTGGGGTACCGAAGCTGCACCGATGATCGCATCAGGCCTTGAAGATCGGTCTGTTACAGGATCTGGCGACGCGGGCGATGGGCTTTCCCGATGGCGCTCGGCGCTGACGGATATCGCCGCGAAACACGGCATTGATGGCGTTCGGAACGCCTTGGCGCACGTAGGGATGCCTGAAGCCGACATCCCTCAGTCAGCACTCGATGCAGCGCTTGAAGCGGCGAGGCCATCAAGCCCATAACAGAAGTCCACAGCCAAGCCTTGGCTTGTCCGGTCCTCTTCTCAACGCCAGCAAATTGGCAGACGTTGCACCACGCGTTGAAGAGTTCTCCGGAATTAGGAGCGTCGAGGCTCTGGCGCCAGATCTTTGGTTCGGGCCGTGATCAGCTTGAAGCACCTCAGGATGGCAACCATTGCCGTCTGAGCGGCGTTCGAGATCCAGGCAATGGAGGACGCTTACGACGAGTGAGAAAGGCAGGCGAACGAGAATCCATTTTGGGAGTTGGATAAAACAGGACGTAGGAACCCTAAATGTGCCGTCCGCGCTCACGAAGCCGTAGGAAGGCACGCATCTGGTCTAGCTTCGGTTCCTTGGGTCGAACCGACCTTGTTCGGCTTTATGAACGTAGTCGGCGGTTCACCAGCCCGCCCTTTAGGGGCCTGAGAAACTGCCGCGCGGAAATGGCGGTTTGGGAATCCCGGAGATGACGGCATCGTCGATGCAAGCCGATCAATTACGGCTCCTGACAGTGCTATCTCTCTGGAGCCTAGTTGACCGCGACCGGTGAGGTGTATTTGCGACCGTCGTCGCCTGCTTGGTTGAAAGGCGATCGCCCATGGCTCGCTGTTGGCACGCTGAGGGGGCCTTGATCACCCACCAGCGCTGTCAGGCTGTTCGGAGGTGCCAGTCGCTTTTCCGGGCGTTGACCTTAAATCCGCCAGCTGTTTACGGGCGCCGCCGCGCGAAGCCTCGACGCCTTTTGGAAAGCCGCTGCGGTCGTCATAGTTGCGAATCTGGCGCTGTCGCCTGGTATGGCGGGCGGCGCTTACGCCAGTTGCGATGATGTCGAGAAGGGTGACACCGGCGACCATAGCCAGCGCCAATGCGGCGTTGTCCCGCTTGCGGTTGTCAGGCCGCAGGGCCGTGGCCAGGGTTGCGATGTCCAGTGCGTCCCCGGCTATCCGGCTTGCAAGCCCTGCCTGCTTGTCCACCGACAGCGTCGTAAAGCCAGAGCCGATTTCACGCGCGCCGAAGGCTCGAACAAGGTTTTCCTTGCCGCGCATTCCGAGTGCAGTCGTGATCTTTCCAGCCGCAAAGATCTCGGCCAGGCCGAGACCGATGCTGAACCAGCCAAGATTGCGCGCCAGCCGATCGGAGGAGCTGAGCGAACTGGGGCCTGAGCGCAGCACCTTCGGATCACCTTCCGAGCGGATCATGTTGGTGAGAAGAGACATGTTCAAACCCTACCTTTACGGTTTCAGAACAACCTTGATGCAGCTGTCCTGCTTGTCGCGGAACACCTTGTACATTTCCGGACCCTCTTCGAGCCCGACGGTGTGGGTGATGACGAAGGACGGATCGATCTGGCCGTCCTCGATGCGGCGCAACAGGTCGTCGGTCCAGCGCTTCACATGGGTCTGGCCCATGCGGAAGGTAAGGCCCTTGTTCATGGCCATGCCCATCGGAATCTTGTCCACGAGACCGCTATAGACGCCTGGAATCGAGATGATGCCGCCCGGGCGGCAGACATAGATCATCTCGCGCAGAACATGCGGACGGTCGTTCTCCAACATCACGACCTGCTTGGCGCGATCCAGGAGGGTATCAGGCTGACGCATCGAGACATGGCTTTCGAGCCCCACCGCATCGATGCACTTTTCCGGTCCTTTGCCATCGGTCAGCTCGTTCAACCGCTCGACGACGCTTTCGTCCTTGAAGTTGATGGTGATCGCGCCGCCAGCTTCTGCCATTGAAAGACGCTCGGGAATGCAATCGATCGTAACCACCTGCCTGGCACCCAGAAGCACGGCACTGCGGATCGTCATCTGCCCGACCGGACCGCAGCCCCAGACAACCACCGTGTCGGTGGGTTCGATGTCGCATTGGGCAGCGGCTTGCCAGCCTGTCGGGAAAATATCGCCAAGGAAGAGCACTTGCTCATCTGTGAGGCTGTCGGGAACCTTGATGTGCGTCTTGTCCGCGAACGGCACCCTCAGATACTCGGCCTGACCGCCAGGGTAGCCGCCGGTCAGATGCGTGTAGCCGAATAGGCCAGCGGTGGTGTGGCCGAACGCCTTGTCGGCCAGATCCTTCTTGCGGTTAGTGCGCTCGCAGACAGAAAAGTTGCCGCGCTTGCACTGGTCGCATTCGCCGCAGGTGATGGTGAAGGGGACGACGATCCGATCGCCCTTCTTGAGGCTGCCGTTGATCCCCGAGCCCGTCTCGACCACTTCGCCCATCATCTCGTGCCCCATGATGTCACCCGGCATCATGGCCGGGATGAAATTGTGAAACAGGTGAAGGTCGGAGCCGCAGATTGCGCAGCTTGTCACCTTTATGATCGCATCGCGCGGATGCTCGATTTCGGGGTCCGATACGGTATCGCACCGGATGTCTTCCTTTCCGTGCCAGACTAAAGCGCGCATCGGTCTCTCCAATCTGCAGTCCTTCTTCAGCATGTGAAGCGGCCCGGATAATTGCGAAAGTGAATCCAGTACAGGGTTGCTCTCCGCCGGATCAGCGAACAAGACAGGGCCGCGAAGGTTCCGCGGTGGGCGGTGATTCTGCGAAGGCCCCCGCGGAGAGACGACATCCTGGTCCGTTTCTGGCTGCTGCGGTGGTCGTGAGGTCGATGCTGCATATAGTAAAACCCTGACAGCTGTCAGGGTTTTGGCGATGAACACTGCTTGAGGTGGCTGATGTCGAAGCAATCCTATTCCGGTCGAATGCCGCTAATATTCTGCAAATACAGGAGGCGGACGTAAAGGTAGGGGCGTCTTGCGATGTCAGGGTCCGCGGAGGTCCAACGCGAGCGGCGATTGATCCTGGCCAAGCCCGTTGCCTGGTCAGACGTCTCGGTAAGGCAGATACCTCAGAGGATCTTTATTAGAGCTGCGGCTTGGCTAAAAGCACCGCCTCGCGACGCCGTTCATCGTGAGGCGGTGATCCCGTCAAGCCGCTCGCGCAAGATCATCATTCCGCACGATGAAACTCGCCTACATCAAACGAAACCGCATCGAGCGCTGCTTCAACCGAATGAAGCACTTCCACCGCTTCGCGACGCGCTACGACCGCAGAACCATCCACTTTCAAGGATTCGTCTATCTCGTGGCCACTATGATTTGGCTGCGATGATTGTCGATTCGTCCTAGTGCCCCGGAAGGGGAGTGGCTTCACCTCCGCAGCAGGAAAGCGTGGTCGTCCTAGGACTGGTGACCACAGCCCGGAAGCTCCGCATAGCACCTGAATACGGCAGGTCGCTACCGACATTATTCAGAGCGAATGCCTGTAAATCTTTGCCAGCAGATTTGATCGAGCAGGAACCCCACGAGCGGGAAATGATGCCTCGGTGCTTCAATGACGGATGAGAACGAACCTACGTGCCTCAGCCAAAAGGGTGAGGCGGCCTGCCCCGAGATCGCGACGTTTTGGCCTGGGGGTACGATCGGAAGTTGGCGCGAAACAATGGTTGCTGCGGGGTCGTGAGTCGATACTGGGAATCAGGCTGTCGGCCTACCGGGACGCGTGCGAGGTGACGGGGCCAGAAAATGCCGCCGGGGTAGCCTGCAACCTCGCGCCGGTAGGGCACATCAACTCGGCGGGGCTATCTGCGTGACCTAACGCGCAAGGCTGAGCGGGGCAAATTTTCACTGGTGGCGGTTCTTGGGGCCGATCTACCCAAACCGGCCTCGGAAAGGTCTGACGCTTTGCCTTGTGGTACGGACGTATCGATCGGATCGCAGATCGACCGCAAATGGCTCGGGTCACACCGATCAACCTCGACAGAGATCATGTGTGGGGGCCGTCGCGAGACGTTCGGCAGCCGCACGCCAGCAGGGGAGGGCAGGGGTGAATGCGCGCCGCAAATCGGGGGGCCTGGCGCGGTGGAGGATCACGCTGTCCGCCGGACGAGCATTCTGCTATCGGTCAAGCAAAAGGCAGCCGGCGGCCGAGAGCGACATCGCGGTCACGTCGTTTGAGAGAGGAAAGGCCTCTCCACCGGGATAGACAACGATGCGTTTTTGCGGCTGGAGATCTTCGCAAGCCAGGTAAAAACCTTTTTCGAGTTTGGGCGACAGACTTCGCTTGATCTCTATTGCCCAGGGTCTTTGGCCTGGAGGGGTCAGCAGCAGATCGATTTCGGCGCCGGCCGCTGTACGGTAGAAGTTGGCCGCTGTACCGTCTGGCGATGCGGCGATCAGTGTTTCGATCACGAAGCCTTCCCAACTGGAGCCGACAATTGGATGCCCGAGCAATTGTTCGGCGCTTCCAAGTCCAAGAAGCGCATGGGCAATGCCGCTGTCCCTTACATAGACTTTTGGTGATTTGACCAGCCGCTTACCAACATTGGCATGCCAAGGTTCGAGGCGGCGCACGAGAAGCAGGTCGACGAGTAGATCGAGATAGGAAGCAACGGTCTTGCCATCAACTCCAAGGGAACGGGCGAGTTCGGCTGCGTTGAGGAGTCCGGACTGGTGGTGTGACAGCATGGTCCAGAACCGTCTCAGCGTTTCGGCGGGGATGCGCGGTCCCAGAAGCGGAATATCTCTTTCGAGATAGGTGCGAATGAAATCCTGCCTCCAGCGCATGCTCCCACGGTCACTGGAAGCAAGTAAACTATCGGGAAAGCCTCCCCGCAGCCAAAGCGTATCGAGGGCGTCTGCCGACACTTCCAATGCGTCGACAGGCTGCATTTCAAGATAGGCGATGCGGCCGGCGAGCGTCTCACCAGACTGTTTAAGAAGATCGATGGAAGCCGAACCGAGCAGCAGGAACTGGCCGGCGCGGCGCCCGGCCCGCCGGTTGCGATCGATCAAGCCGCGTAGGACTTGGAAAACATTCGGAAGACGGTGAACCTCATCGAGGATGACCAGCTTGTCGTCATGACTTGCTAGATAGAGCTCCGGTTCCGACAGCTTGGCTCGATCTGTCTCCGATTCCAAATCGAGATAGATGGAGGGGCGGGTTTTGCCGATATCGAGGGCCAGCGTCGTCTTGCCGACTTGGCGAGGGCCGAGCAGGGCGACAGCAGCGCTGTCGTCAACGAGGTCCAGGAGTTTGGTTCCAACTCTGCGTTCGATCATCCCTGCATTTATGGATCAGTTCTCCAGAATTGCAAGGTTATTCTGGCTCATGGGATGAACCGCGCCGCCTATTGTTCCTCCATGGGGCGTTGTTGTAGTAGCTGGATGCTTGCTGCACCGAGCGATGTCGTGACTGCTCCATCGCCTCAGGGAACGGAATGCGCCGATTGGCTGGATTGGCGACTTGCCGTTTTGCCATGGTTTTGTCGCGCGCTTTCGGGTGTATTGTAAAAATAAGGAACGCGCGAGAAAATGAACGGACGTGAGCGTTTTTTGGAAACTTCTAACTCTTGCTCAAATAACCTCATCTTGTTATATGACTACTATAGTTACAGATGGAGCCCGATGTGAGAGAAATCCAGCTCAAGGATGCCAAGGCGACGTTTTCTGCGGTTATCGACCAGGCCATCCATGGCAATCCGGCCATCATCACTCGACACGGCAAAAAGGAAGCCGTAGTGCTTTCATTCGAGGAGTATGAAAAACTATCCCGCGTGCCAAGCTTTGGCCGTTTGTTGGCAGCGTTCCCCGGCGATGAGACTGATATCCCTGCTCGCAGCAGCAACCCGCCCCGAGACGTTGATCTCTGATGTTCCTGGTCGATACGAACGTCATATCCGCCCTCGCCCCGTCCAAACGGCAAAGTTCCGGCCAGCTGGTCGAATGGCTCGATAAGGCAAGTTCGCAATTGTTTTTGTCGGTCATTTCGGCCGCTGAGGTCAAATCCGGGATCGCCAAAGCCGAGCGGGATGGTGCGACCACCAAGGCACAGCGGCTGAAAGATTGGTGGGAGAGCATCGAATATCTCTACGCGCAGAAGCTGTTACCGTTCGATCTCAGGTGCGCGCATGCCGCTGGCCGGATTCTTGATGACGCTCGCGCCCACCGGCCGGGTTTTGAAGACATTGCGATAGCCGCCACGGCTAAAGTACATGGGTTGACGGTCTTGACTCGCAATATGCGTCATTTCGGGCCCTTGGGCGTTCAGGTACTCGATCCGTTTGAGGCATTGCCGGAGTTGTAGGGGAGGGGGCTTTCTCGGGAAGTCCGGCAGTTCAAATGAGATTGGTCGGGAGACGACGACTTCTCAGTCGCACCGAGTTCATCCTGGTTTAAAGCAGCCGCGCCGCGCGACCACTGCGCCTGGTCGCGTTGTTATAGTAGCTTGATGCCTGCTGAACCGACCGATGCCGCGATTGCTCCATAGCGTCAGCGAGGGGGATGCCGCGGTTTGCCGCCTCGGTCAGATAGCCGGACCGCAGCCCATGCGCCGAAAACTCCCCAGCCTTCAGCCCGGCCATTTCCACCCGCTGCTTGATGATCGCATTGACCGACTGCGGATCGAGCGCCCGCCGCGACACAGTCCCCCAGCGCCCGATCGCCCGAAACACACTGCCGCTGTCGATCTTCGCGGCCGTCATCCAGGCATTCAGCGCCACGACCGGTCGGCCGGTGAGATAAACGAGCTCGTCCTGCTCGCCAGAGCTGTTCTTGGTGCGGCCGAGATGAATGGCGAGCGAGGGGAGGGGAGGGCCATCCGGCTCCTCGATCGGCGGCTCGACGGTCAGTTGTTCGCACCGCAGTCCGGCAATCTCGCTGCGGCGACGGCCGCCGGAGGCAAAGGCGACCATCAGCATCGCCCGGTCGCGCAGATCGCGAAGGCTGTCGGTGGCGCAGGTCGCCAGCAGTTTTGCCAGCACATCGCCGGTAACCGCCTTGGCGCTCTTGCGAAGACGTTGTCTTGGCGCGGCTCGGATCGCCAGCCGAATGGCTGATTTGAGGGCAGGGGAGGCGAAAGCGCCGTCAAAACCGCGCCATTTGGTCAGCGTCGACCAGTTCGCCAGCCGCCGGCGCACCGTCGATGGCGCATGCGGGCCGACGGATTTCAGGAAACCTTGGCTCCGAAGCTTTTCGTCGACGTCGGCCGGCATGCCGTGATCCGGATCGGCAGCACGTTTTTCCGGATCCCACAGGTGATGCGCGACGAATTTCAGCAGCAGCGCCTCGGGCGCCGGCCAGGGCAGCGATCGTCCGGTCGCCGCCAATCCCCAGGCTTCCAGATAGGCGAGATCCGAGGTCAGCGCCCGCAGCGTGTTGGCGCCCATCCCCTCGTTGACGAGATGGCGTAGCGTCTCGACGTCCTGGTCGGTGAGCAGCTCGGCCAGTTCGTCGCGGCGATCGATCGGCAGCACCGACGCGATGGTGTCGAGTTCGACAGACCGCCGCTCGACACCGGACAAACCGGCGGACTTGGATGCCTTCGGCATTAGTCGATCTCAACGTGCGGCCGCCAGCGGCGAATGATTTCGACGATCTCCGACTTATAGGCGTCGGGATAGGAAAGCGTCTGCTCGCGCGCCATCCAGGTGAAGACGGTCACAATGTCCTCGCAGATTTCAGGATCGAGATCGGCAAGGTCGGTCAGGTCGAAGCCGCCATGCACGTCGGCGTTCCACCACGCCAGCAGGAAGTTCGCCACCCGTCGCCCCTGGCCGGCATCCTGATGGGCGACATTGAGCAGCTTTTCGAGGGCGAACCGGACGTGATCATCCATGGCAGGAGCCTTTTCGGAAGGGCGGATTGCGCGACGATAGGGTGATTTGCTGGCTTTGTCGATCTACCATCGATAACCAGTACTTATCGATGGTTATATACTCAACTATCAATCATACCATGTGAGGAACCGCAATATTCATATAGAGTTCCTATAAGAAATCATTTACCATAATTTCAATGGCTTACGATATCGCGAAAATCAGCATGACAGCCCTGATCCGGCCGGCCTTCGACGCCGGTGTCGCTCTGACCCGTCTCGACGAGCGCATCGCCCGCTCGCCGGTCGGAAGCGGGTGGATCGAACGCCAAAATTTTGCCGATGCCTGCGCCTCCTTGTGGATCGACGGCGAACTCGTCCATCTCGAAGATCTCGTCCTGCACGACGCCACCCGCGATATTCGCACACCCACCCACGAACTGACAATCGCTCGCGACGTGCTGCGCACCCGCCGGCGCATTTCTGGCCAACTCCCCGGCTGGGCGCTATCGGCAGAGGGTATCCGAACTTTGCGACAGACGTCGGACATACATCCGGTCGGCGCTGAGGCGGTCGAGCCGGCCAGCGTCGTTCGGTCAGCGGTCGCCATCGATCCGGAAGGGGAGGGGGATGACACCGACGACGCCCAAGATCTCCCCGGCGTCGATTATGCTGCTATCGATGCGCTGCTCGCGCGCTCTGACGCTGCGATCGAACGAGCCAAAAAGCCCGGCCGGGCTCCGGCCGATCCGCTGGTCTATGATCTCGACTGGGACGAGGATGTCCGGCTCGATGAATGGCGTGGCGTGTTGCGTCAGGCCGAAAACTTTCCGGCGGTGCTGCAGGCGATCGTCGCCCTCGATGCCTGGAACGAGCTCGCTGTTCTGCAACACGCGCCCTGGCTTGGCCGCTTGCTGATCGCTTCGATCCTGCGGCATGCCGGCATCACCACTGGAGCGCACCTGGCCGCCATCAATGTAGGTCTGAAAACCATTCCCGTCGATCGGCGCCGCAGTCGCGATCGCGACGCTCGGCTGCTGGCCATCGCCCACGGGCTTTTGGCGGCCGCCGAGATCGGCATGAAAGAGCATGACCGGCTGACGCTGGCGAAAACGATGATGGACCGAAAACTGGAAGGACGGCGGACGTCGTCAAAACTGCCGGAACTGGTCGAGCTAGTGATGGCGAAGCCATTGGTGTCGGCCGGCATGGTGGCGAAGACGCTCGACGTGACGCCACAGGCGGCGCGGCGGATCGTTTTGGAGCTTGGCCTGCGCGAGATGACGGGGAGGGGGAGGTTTCGAGCATGGGGCGTCCTGTGAATTAGCCGAGTTCATTCTTCTAGCTTGACCATGTTAATTTTTTCCTCCACAAATGAGGTTGAGAAAATTAACATGAGTAGGCGGCATGGAAAATATCAGCCCAAAGACAATCACTGATCCAGAGATTGGCGACCTTTACCTTGCTCGTCTGGAACTTGAGCGTGAGAAATTGATCGCGGCAGGTCATCACGCACTTGCTGCTGCTGCTACTGCCTCACCATTGCATCCCACCAATGCCGCCGGCATGTTCGCGTATATGGACGGAGTGAGGGGCCTTCGAGCCGAAAACCTCGGTGGAAATTGGGAGATCTTTAGCGAGGAAGGTGTGGAAGGCATCCGCAATGATGTCCTCAAGCTTCGAGTTCTCTTTGCAAATGTCAATCAAGCCTGCCGCAAAGCGGATCCTAAAGCGCGGTCTCGAAAAGGCGCTGGCTCCGAACGCGTGGCTTGTGGCGATATGTTTGAAGCTGCCGGTATCGACCTCCCTATCAGCGTGGTCAAGTTTCATGGAGACCACAAAACATATTACCTGATGGTCGATCAGTTTGGCGCAATGGAACTCAGCTTACCTGTGGTGAAGAATGGCCAATTCCTTCGCTGTATCGATCGCGTATTTTTGATTGAGGGTGGCGATCTGGACACGGTCGATTTTGGCATCAATGAACCGACCAACGATCCGGATCTGGATATCGTCGTCAGTCGAAAATAAAGCCGAACAATCATGTTCAATGGAAAGAGACTCAGCCTCGCCAGAAAACGGCAGAAGCTGACAGCGAAGGAACTGGCAGAAAAGGCCGGCGTATCGCCGGTCACAATCACGCGGCTTGAAACCGGTCAGAACCAGGCTGATTCTGGAACACTTGAGAAACTCGCAGAGGTTCTCGGTTATCCCGTGCAGTTTTTCTTCAAGGAGGACCCTGCACTCCTTTCAGCAGAAATCGTCAGCTTTCGCAGCCTGTCGAGCATGACCGCGAAAGAACGAAACGCTGCCCTCTCGGCAGGCGATAACGGGGTCGAAGTCTATGAGTGGCTTGAAAATCGATACAATCTACCGGCGTTAGATTTGCCGCATTTCGACCCGGAATTGACACCTGAAGCTGCCGCCGATGCTCTCCGCCAGCACTGGGGCCTCAGCTACCAACCCATCGCAAACATGATGAAACTGATGGAGGCCAAAGGCATCCGCGTCCTGGGGCTAGAAGAAACCACGGCAAATGTCGATGCATTCTCGTTCTGGCAAAATGACAAAGCGTATGTGTTTCTGAATTCGTTCAAATCGGCGGAGCGTAGTATTTTTGATGCGGCTCACGAACTGGGCCATTTGGTCCTGCACAGGCATGGCCAAACCTCAGGTGCGGACGAAGATACACGCACGGCCGAGGTGGAGGCAAACCGCTTCGCTTCCGCCTTTCTAATGCCGGAGGAAGACGTTAGGGTCAGAATGCCCCGTCTTATAACGGCTGATCTCATTTTACGGGCGAAGAAAAGGTGGCGCGTCTCGGCAATGGCGCTGGCATACCGACTGGCACATCTTACCAGACCCATGCTCTCCGAATGGCAATACCGTTCCATATGTATCGAGCTTGGGAAACGCGGTTATCGCACGAGCGAACCTGATGGCATCCCCAGGGAAACGTCTGTGCTATGGGGGAAGGTTTTATCCCAGCTTTGGGCGGAGCGGAAAAGTCTCGTGGACGTTGCCGATGAGCTATCGCTTCCAATGACTGAGGTCGAACGACTTTTATTTTGTATTCTGCCCCAGCACGGTACCGACAATGAGGGTAGTGAAGTCCGACGCTCAAAGCTCAGTATCGTGAAATAGAGGTCAAGATTGAGTGGACGCGATGACCAGGGATCATACGAGTCATGGCAAATGGTCCGAAGCTGGGGTGCCCAAAAAGGGATGGTCATGTGTCGGGATCGAGGATTTGGGTGAGCCTTCCCAGCTTTGCGAAATGTGCGAAAGCGTCAACATCCGCTACGTCCATTATATGGAGCACGGCCAGACCACGGAATCATTGGCCGTTGGCTGCGTCTGTGCCGAACATATGGAAGAGGACTATGCCCGTCCGAAAGAACGGGAGAGGGGATTAAGGAGCCTCGCCAAACGCCGTAAGACATGGGCCGAGCGCTCGTGGAAACGTTCGGCCAAGGGCAATGATTACATCAACACCGAAGGGTATAATCTGACGGTATTCCCCAAAAATGCAGGCTTTGGCGTGGTGGTAACGAACCGCAAGAACGGTGCGACCCGCAGCGGCAACAAGGAATTCGCATCCGTGGAAGAGGCAAGGGCAGGGGCGTTGACCGCGCTGGTCTGGGCCAAGACGCACTTGTAGGCAGCGTGAGGAAGCATGACTGAGATCACCGAGGAAGAGCGACCGATCACTGTGCCCAGCATTGGTATTTCAGTCCAAGGCATGGAAGAAAAAGCAGGAGAGAAGCTCGCCTATTGCGTCGGCAATTATGTGCGGGAGTTGAGCCGTTACATCAATCTCGAGCGGCTGGACGGCATCACTATCGCCGTCGATTACAAGGAAGCGCTTCTCGCACTCGATAGAGGATATGAAACGGACCACCGCCTAACGCCCAGTTCCGAGCTGGTCGAAGGCGTTGCGATGGCGCCGAGCGTCATTCGAGACGGTATTCTCAAATCGCATTTGGTACTGAACGCTGCCTATATCTATTCACTGCCGGACGAGGAAGATGAGCACTACGCCCATTCCCTGCATCTGCTCGCTCATGAATGCGCACATGTCGAACTCACCATGACGACTGACAAGGCGTTCCCCGATACGCTGCTAAAAAAAATCTACGATAATGCCGCAGATGCCTGCGAAGGGCAGGTCGAAAACGCCTGCTGGGATGAGTATGCGGCTTGCCGTATCGCAGCCCCGTTCGGCCGAGATCCTTTGCAGGATTACACCAATGCATTCATCACCCATCTCGACGAAACGATGAACCGGGCAAACGAATGTATCCGGCGCTATCGCACCGATCACGACCATGACCGAATACTCTCCGAGGTCGTGCGGTATTACCAGAACCTGATGACGAGCGGCAGCTATCTGCTCGGCCATATGGACGGTCACGGCTTGACGATAGACGAGGTGCCTGCGGTCCGCGGGGCGCTGGAAGGGCATTGGTTCGCCCCGTTTTTCGAAAGGCTGCGCACCGCGCTAAGAGAACTGTGGTCCAGGTACGGGCAATGGGAAGATCGAAGCGAATTCGCACCGATCGGCGAGATCATCATCGATGTGCTGGGCGAGGGTGGCTTCTTCTTCCAATGGGACGAGCACGGTAATTGCGGCTTCCGCATTCCGTTCACGTCCGCCACGATGTAGGAATGGCCATGTAAAGACACGGGTGCTCTCCAGTATGAGGCTGACAGTACGGAAAGGCTGCTGCGGTCCAGTTCGCCTCTCTGAAAAAGGTTTGGTGCTGACGGCTTCCGACTTCCTGATTATCGCATAGTCGCATCGCATTCCGCTGAACCATTTGGCGGTGGGATTATCCTCCGGGATAGCTATTTGACTCCGCACGTACCGGTGGCAACCAGGAAGAATCGCATGAATGATGATCAGCCCCAGATAAATCAAGCATGGCTGCGATGGATGAGGGATTTCCGCATGGCTGCGGCGAAGCTCGCGGACGTGGACAGCTTCGATGCGCCGGAAGGCGAAGAGCCCGAACTGCTGTTCGTGAAATTCGCGCTGTTCGCCCGTGCCCTGACATTGTTCGACACGGCATTGTTGCTCGCTGAGCATGATAAGGTGCTCGATATGCGCAGTACCTGCCGCAAGGTCGTCGAATGCGCGATCCATATGGATGCGGCGCGCCGCAAGCCTGATTATCTGCAGGCGCTCAAGGATGACGAAGCCAAGAGTAAATGGTCGAGAGCCAAGGCGTTTAAGGACATGCAGACGGACCTTGATGCCGGGTCGCGTAAGCTGCTGCAGGAATTCCTGAATGACAAGAAGGGCGCGCAGTTAAAGCCGAGTGACCTGAGCAAGGACAGCCAGTTCCCGCGCATGGCGCACATGTATCGTGAGATCTCGGCCGACACGGCACATGTCACCTACAGCTCGCTATTACGGCATCGTTCGTTCCTGGCGGACGGGACCGCATTGTTCAGCCTCGATCCTCTGCTGGAGGAAGACGAGCTGCAGGAGACGCTGAACATACTCGGCCTCGCCGTTTTGCTGTGCGTCTTCAGCCTTGTGCGCATGATACCCACCATGGTGGGCGATGAAGCATTCTATGACCTGCATGCCCGCTATAAGGTGCTTGCCGCCGGCGGGCAGGCGCAGCTGGGTGAAACCGCATGAGGCGAGCGGAGTGAGGGGCTAATATGGATACGAGCGACACGCCGCGACAAGAGGTGCCTGCCTCCACGCTTCCGCAGATCCAGGTGACGGTACGGGGCATCACCAACCAGTACGGCGCCGAATGCCTCGGGCAGCAGATGTTCCACATTCTGCGCGAGGTCGGGGAATATATCGATATCAGCGCGCTCGACGGTGTGACCGTAGCGGTCGATTACGACGAGGCGCTGCGTGACCTCGATCGCGGCGTCGAAGGGCTGGCGCCGTTGAGCCGTACCAATGACGAGGGCTTGGCCGGCGTCGGAAAGAGTATCGTGGTCATGCGTGGCGACGCCGTTAAGACGCATATCGTTTTGTCGGCGGGTCCGGTATGCCCGATTGTGCTCGAGGAGGCCGATCGCGACGAAGAGGATTTCCGTACGGCCATTGCCATCATCGCCCATGAATGCGCGCATGTCGAAGAAAACGCCTTTCGCGAGGACCAATTCCCTGGCATCCATTTTCGTCCGCCGACCGGACATTTCATCCGCGATCACGAGCAGCATTTCGCCGAAGCCTGCTGGGGTGAATATGCGGTCTGCCGTTTGTCGGCGGGGTTCGCGGTCAACGAGGAAGCCCGTTTCCGCGACAATTTGGCCGTCCGGCTGAAGGATTGCCGTAGCAGGGCGCGCGATGCCATCCGGTCCTATCGCCTGCATGGTAATGTGGTGCGGGTCTTTGAGGAAGTCGGTATCGTCATCCTTGAGCCCTTGCGGATCGCATCCTACCTGTTCGGCCATCTGGACGGGATGAACAAATACGACACCCTCTGCGAGGTAGCGCCCGAATTGCCGACCGAGGATCAGGCTTTTGTCAGGGTCATCGGCCGGCTGGTGGAGCAGCTGCGCCGCCTATGGGATACGCGTGGGGGCTGGCCGAGCTATGATGCACTGATCGATGTTGGTGCAGTCGGGTTCCAGCTTTTCGAGGAATTCGGCGTGCATTGCCAGCCGCAACCTGACGGGCAGGCCTATATCAATGTCCCTTTCACAGCGGATACGATGCCGGGAGGGTCTGCACAGGCCGATCTGCGCATCCTGATGGGTGGCTACAGAGGCTAGATCCGTATTGTGAGCCTGCACTGTTGCGCCGATATATGATTATATATAAATCATCTGAGTGATGCGGTTCTGTATATCAATGTTGCACTCCTCTGCAGAGTTGTCTATATATTATACTGTATAGATGATATCATGTGATACAGGATAGTGATCGTGGCATACAAGACAGAGCATATAACGCAGCAATTACGCGCTGCCAGGGAAGGGCAGAAAGTAAGCCAGCGTGAGCTGAGCGCACGTTCGGGCCTGACGCAAAGCCATATTTCTCAGATCGAACGGGGCACGATGGAGCCCGGACTAGGCAGCCTGGTGGATGTGGCGCGTGCACTCGACCTCGAGATCGTACTTGCGCCAAAGAAGCTGATGCCGGCGATCCGCAATATCCTCGATAGCAGCTCGACGTCAAATGACGTCCTTACATCCGACCAGCGCAAACTTGTGGCTCGTCTCGAGCGATGGTTGGCGCAGTTCGGCTATGGGGCTGGAACAAGGGCCGACGCGGACATATTCAAGGATAGCCTGGCCCTCCTTCGGCATTTGCCTTTGACCCCTGACGAGCTGGGCATGCTCAAGCGGGCAGCCGACCGCCTGGAGACTTCCCGGGCCGATAAGATGTCACGGCAAGAAATGGGTGCAATCGCGCGCGAGATAAGACAGCTGCGCAACGCCGCAGTGCATCGCGACCGCGATGACGCGGTCCCGCGCTCGGCCTACGCACTGGATGAGGACGACGATGCCTAAAGTCACGGTGCTCGATGTCAAGCTAAACGGCGAACCAGTCGCCACCCTGACGAACCTGCAGGATGGCCGCTCGATCTTCGCATTCAACGAGGCCTATATCGAAGACGAGAAGCGGCCCACACTCAGCCTGTCATTCAAGGACCCGTTCGGCGCACTGGTTACGAAGTTCCGTCCGTATAACATAGTGGTCCCGCCGTTCTTTTCGAACCTGTTGCCGGAAGGCCCGTTGCGCAAATACCTCGCCGAGCGCGCCGGCGTAAAACAGACGCGGGAGTTTTTCCTGCTCTGGATGCTCGGCCGCGACCTGCCTGGTGCGGTAACGGTACACCCCTCCGACGGCGATGACCTGCCGCCTGATGATGAGCAGGCTTCTGTCGAAGCGCGACCGAATGCGTTGCGCTTTTCGCTGGCCGGGGTGCAGCTGAAATTCTCGGCCTTCAAGAACACCACGAAGGGAGGCGGCCTGACTATTCCGGCCGAGGGTACAGGTGGATCTTGGATCGTAAAGCTGCCCTCCCAGCAGTATAGCGGCGTGCCAGAAAACGAATTCTCAATGATGACCATCGCCGGCATGATGGGCATGGACGTGCCGGAGATCCAGTTGGTCGAGCTGGATGCAGTGAGCGGCTTGCCACAGGGCGTGGGCGAACTGCATGGGCAAGCGCTCGCTATTAGACGTTTCGACCGTACACCGGAGGGCCCGGTACACATCGAGGATTTTGCGCAAGTGTTCGGCGTGAAGCCGGATGACAAGTACAGCAAGGGCAATTACCGGATGATCGCCCGCGTCCTCGGCATCGAGACGAGCACGGCCGACGTGGCGGAGTTCATCCGCCGGTTGGTCTTCAGCACACTGATCGGCAATGGTGACATGCATCTGAAAAATTGGTCTCTGATCTACCCCGATCGCCGCACTCCTGCGCTCTCGCCGGCTTACGATTTGCTATCGACCATCCCCTATATCGAGGGGGAGGATACGGCGGCGCTTAACTTTTCACGCACGAAAAGAATGGCGGAGCTATCCAAGGATGAGCTTGCACATCTGGCAGCCAAGTCGGCGCTGTCCGAAAAGCTGGTCCTCGACACAGCACGCGAGACGGTCGAACGGTTTATGGATGTGTGGAAAAACGAGAAAAACAACCTGCCGATGGCCGCGAAGGTGCGCGAGACTATCGATGCACATCTGCCCACAATCGAGCTGTATCGGGAATTCAACGAAGCCACCTAGAAAAATGGCATCATCGGAAGATGATGCCCCACCGCCAAGGATGAAATAATAGATCTATGAAGGGTGCATTTCCGGAAATTTTCGCTACTGGAACAATGTGAATCCTGGAACGACTTCACCATCGGCAAGGTCATGGACCACCGCTACCGTATGCCTTGCGCGGGTTAGGGCAACATAGAGTTTTGCACGGGTTTCGGCTTTCAACGCCGATTGGGCGCCCTTCAGCCAGTCCATCATTTCTTTCGTCGGATAGATAATGACGCGGTCAAAACCGAGCCCCTTGGAGCGTCCGAACGTAAGCGACGGCAGTGCTGCAGATGCAACCTTAACGGCGGAACTCCATCGCAGCTGTACCGGTCGTCCGGTCTTGAGATAGCGTGGCAGATCGTTACGTCGGACGATGTAGAGACCCGCATCATCAGGGACCGGCTGCCTACAGTCGGCGCATTTACATGCCGTCGCTGCCGTCAATTTTGGATAGAGCTTCGACGATAGTTCGCAGATCGCGGTGCTATTGCGATGCGATGCCATGAGGCTGGTCACATCAATATCGCACGTGACTTTTCGGGGAAGTTCCGCCCGAATGAAGTCGGCAATCCCCCCATCCCTATACTTTTTAAGACGAGCCTCCAGATGAGTGACGTAGGTGACCTGCCGGGGATCACCCACCATGACGACGTTAGAAGGGCTCTTGAAGAGAGCGGTCAAAATGTTGAGGTCGTAGCCTGCAAGATCCTGGACTTCATCGACGAAAATAAAGGGATAAATACGGGAAAGCCGCTCGATGACGGCGCCGTCTGCTGCCTCGTTGCATCGCATCACCAGCCTCGCCAATTTGTCCGAATAGACGCGATTTCGACGGTCGAAGTAGCAGCGCCGGAAATCTTCTTCACCCCAATACACGGGGCGGTCTTGCCGGTCACGACCGCGAAAACCGGATCTCTGCGAAACCAGAAGCATGCCGGCAACTTCCCAATCGAACAGCTTGCCTTGAAAGGGCTTGATGCCGTGCTCGATTAGCAGGCTAAACCAGGTCTGGATATGCACGTTGCCCGGAACTGAGCCATGGATTTCGAAAAATTTGCGCCGGATCTCCTCTTCGTTCGATTCCGTGTAGGTGGTGATGAGGACGCGCTTCTTTTCAACAGCAAGCGCCTGCCTGACGAGGTAGGTGGTCTTCCCCGAGCCTGCCGCAGCTATGACAAGCTTATTCGGCCCCATCATTTGGCGATCGCATCCAGAATATACTTCGGGTAACTGATTTTTGTCTTCGCCGAGAAGATCGCCAGCGCGCACTCGGTCTTGTTGTTTTTCATATAACGATGAAGTTCATCGAGATTATGCTTGGTTTCAAAGAGCTCATTGAAGGTCTCAACGCTGTTCGATTTGACCAGTTTCGGCTCGAGGGTGTTGTAATTGAACGGTTTGCCATTGAGGACCAGGTCGCCCTTATCCACCAAAGGGTCATAGCAGATCTTGATATGTTCGACGTCCTCGTATTTGGCGTATTTCTTTTCGAGCGCAGCAGTATCGCCGTCATTATCGGTCGCGACCACGACCGGGATTTTCAACGCGGTCGCCAGTTCGAGAAAACGCAGGAATGAAAGTCCGACCGAAATGACATCGATTTCATCCTCGATCGGCAATTTGCCATCGTTGGCATCCATATAGGCCCGCTGGACGACCAACTCGTCCGCATCGCCTTCGACGAGGATCGACTTCTGCGACAACACGAGACGAAGCGTGTCGTAACCAGGCAGCTTATGGAAGAAATCACTCGCTTTCAGATCCTTGATCCGTGTGACCTTCGCATCGCGCAACAGTACCAAGTGGTCCAGTCCAAGTTTGTTCGCGACGAAGCTGCTATGTGTGGTGATGATGACCTGCTTGCCGCTATTGTCCGTGCTGATGTCGCCGATAAGCTGGTTGAGCTTTGAGTGCGAAAGGTGGTTTTCCGGCTCTTCGATCAGCAATACCGTTGCTTCGCTGTTCTTTTTGCTGCTCAGCGCAAGGCGTGTCTTGACGATGCACTGCTCGCCCTTGCCGATATAGTGGAACGGCACCTCGTTAATGTAGGTCATCAAGCTGTTTTCCCACGCATTGTGGGACGACATATCAACGGAAATACTCACATCTTTGCGGCTGATTTTCGCTGCTTCCGCCAGCCTTTTATTGATGGCGCCAACATTGCCGTCGGCCTTGAAAGCATCTTTCAATTTCCGGTGGGCCTGCGATATCGCCACACGTTCCTTTTCGTCGAGAAACTCCCTGACGATGCGGGAGATATACATATCCGAACCGCTCTGAACGCGTGTATTCGTGGAATCGATTAGCGCCGATTTGATGGGGACGCCTCGAGCCGTCGCCGGTTGGCGGGAGAACTCCGACCATTGAACCTGATAGAATTCCAAGGGTATCGAGTTGATCTCCTTGCTCTTCAGTAACTCTGTATAGGCACCGTCATATTTCTTATCGAACTCGATCGAGAAGAGGAGGCCGCGTGCTTTGTCGTTTTTCTCGGAGTTCCCGTTTCCGCGCAGGTCTTCCAACGCATCGCGATCACCGCTGAAAAACAGTTCGATCTGGATCTCCGGCGGATCGAGAGGTTGTTTCGAGGCGATGCTGTCCAGATACGCCCGCTCGACCTTCCGGTTAAAAAGATAGGGAGATAGTTCGTTGCGCAGGTATTTCCCGTTCAGCATACCCGTCAGGCATAGATGGATAGCTTCGAGCAGCGTGGATTTTCCGGCTTCGTTGTTGCCGACGATGATGTTGACACCCTGATTGAAATCGACCTCGAACCAGCTTTCGAAACATTTGAAGTTCTTGATTTTGACTTTCTCGATATACATCGACTTCCTTATTTCCAGCGACGCAAGAATTCCAAATTGACACAGCTTTGGCGCGAACAATACGTTGCAAATGTAGGGTGACGCGAATCATCGGCGCAACGTCTCGGTGCGATGGTTTTACTATCGATAGGCGCGACGTGGGAGGCCTTGAATGTGGGCAGATAATGAGACTGAAAGAGACTTCCTTAATTTTTCGGGAGTGGCCGACACAGTAGCGGAAATCATCGTCCAGGCGCGGGGGCGCCCAATTTCAATCGGTGTCTCGGGATCATGGGGCATTGGAAAATCCTCCATGATAAAATTGACCCAAGCATCCCTCGCTAACCGAGAGAGGAAAGAAGGCGAGAAGGACTTCGTCTTCGTCGAATTCAATGCTTGGCTTTACCAAGGTTATGACGATGCTCGCGCCGCATTGATGGACGTCATCGCGACGAAGCTAGAGCAGGAAGCAAGAGCGCGCGAAAGAGGAGTAGACAAGGCCAAGGCGCTCATCAAGCGCGTGAACTGGCTGCGTGCAATGAAGCTCGCTGCCGGCTCGGCGATAGCGGTGTCGATGGGACTTCCTCCAACTGGGCTCATCGGCGAAGTGTGGGGGCTGGGGCAGCGGTTTCTAGGTGGTTCCGTCGACCAAAAACTAATCGAAGACGCCAAATCGAAAGCGGGTGAGGTGGCAAGTGCTGCCTCCGGGCTTCTCAATCCGGCAGAGGAAACCTCACCTCCTAAGGAAATCCAAGCCCTCAGGGATAATTTCGAGGAGACCCTTGAGGAGCTTGGGGTAACTCTTGTCGTGTTGATCGACGACCTTGACCGTTGCCTCCCCGAGACGACGATCTCGACCCTTGAGGCCATACGGCTGTTCCTGTTTCTGAAAAATACGGCATTCGTCATCGCGGCCGACAACGACATGATCAAACACGCCGTCCGCAAGCATTTCGAAGGCGTTCCCGACGATCTACTTGTAACGAGCTACTTCGACAAATTGATCCAGGTGCCTATCCGCGTTCCTCCCTTGGGAACGCAGGAAGTCCGCGCGTACATGATGTTGCTCTACATCGAAAACAGCGACTTGAAGGACGACGTAAAGGAAAAGCTGCGGGTTGGAATAATCGATCAGTTGCGAAAGACGTGGCAGGGCGCGCGCGTCGACAAGGCATATGTAACGGGACTCCACGAGAACATACCGGCAGATCTTATCGGACGTTTTGATACGGCTGAAAGGCTTGCGCCTATCATGACGACTGCCTCGGGCATCGTCGGTAATCCCCGACTGATCAAGCGTTTCCTGAATGCACTTTCTATCCGCATGGCGATCTCCAATGCTCAGGGCGTCGGCGTGGATGAGGCGGTCCTCGCCAAGCTTCTCCTGTTCGAACGTCTCGGTAGCCCGTTGGCTTACGCCGAACTATTGAAGGCCGTTAGCCAAGACGATGACGGCAAACCCAGATTCCTGAAGGATTGGGAAGAAGCGGCCACAGAGGGAAAAGACCTAAGCCTTGCCGCGCCCTGGGATGCTCCTTTCTCGAGGGAATGGCTGGCTTTGCCTCCGCCGCTACACGATGCGAAGTTGTTGGGCGCTCTGTATGTCAGCCGCGAGCACGCGCCGCTCATAACGCCCGGTGACCGTTTAACGACCGAAGCGGCCGAAATATTGACCGCAATGCTCACCCACCCTGAGATGGCTGCGGCCCTGGTCGACAAATTGGCACGCGTGTCGCGCGTAGAAACCTCGATCATTATGGATCGTCTCTTGGACCGTGCTCATCAAGAACAAGAATGGGGAGTTCCAGCTATCCTGGAAGCCTGCCTCGCGGTTGCGAAAGCCGATCCTCAGCAAGGACTACGATTGGCGGCATTTCTGAACGATCGTCCACCGGCGCAGATTACCCCGGGGATCGTTCCGAAAATCGGAGACCAACCTTGGGCGGACGGCGTTTTCGAGAAATGGAAGCGCACGGGCGTGCCGCTGGTGGTCAAAAGAGCGATTGAGAAGGCCGAACAATAATGGGGACATCTCAATCGAGTAACGGACCCAAGGGAGGCGTCCCCATGGTGCCCGCGTGGACCCCCGCGCCACCGGCGGAAGATCCGCCTTCCGGTGATCAACCACCGGACGCGCCGCTAGACCCCGCTCCAGATCTAAATCCGCCGGAGCAGGAGCCGGTAGATGCCGCTCCCAACGAACCCGTTGCGCCTAAAGTGCCGCCACCAGCGGCCCCTCTCGCGCCCGGTCACCGGTTCGCTGGTACCCGCCGAAGCCTTGGCGAATTTGCGAAGGCCGGAAACTTAAGTGATATGCGCCGCAGCTTGGGAAACTACGTGCGTAACGGCTACGGCGGATCGAGGACGACGACCAGCAGATTTGGTGGGACCGCTTCCACCGCCAGTGCACTCGGCGGTATCCTCGAAACTATGGGGCAACAGCCCGCAGGCAGTGCGCTGGATCCGGCGCTTCTTGCGGGCCGCACCGCGAACGAGGTGATGGATGCTGTCGTCGAAGCGGTTCGGCCGGTCGACGGCACTCAGGACGCCGAGGCTGAACGAACCGCCATCAAGGACTCGCTTTCGGATCTCTTGGTGAAGTACCCTGATGCCGATTTGGCTGCCCTGACACCGGAACAGCGTGAATTCGCCATCGAGCGTTTCACCGCAATGGATGTTGCTCGTCGGTTCGAACTCGATGTCGGAAAAACAATCATCGAGAAAGCGCCCACCGCCACAGTGGCTCTTAGTCGCCTGAAACAGGTGCGTGACTACATCAAACAGACCGTAGCTGCTTCCTTTCGCAAACTCAGAGCGGCGGGCAAGAGCGTAAACTCGAACCGTATCGCCGCGGTGGTTAGAGATGCACTACGGGATACCTTTCAGGTTTTCGAGGGATACGCAGAATGAGGCTCGTTTGTGGACCTGGATCGTTCGAGCTTCCATTGGAAGAAGGCGATCTGCGTGTTGTCCTGTATGGTCAGCCACGCATCCCCTCGGAGGCAAGTGCGGGTGAAGCCGTCAAGGCAGAGCTTCGGCGAAAGGGGCTGAACCCCCATCGACGGGCATGGGATCTGCTTTCGATCGCACTTTCAATCATCACCGCCGACTTTTCGGTACTGCGAGATGACAGCGCCGATGGCTGGACTAGAGAGATTGAACTCGACGTCGCCGTTTCCGACCCAGCTTTCTGGAATACGATGGCCGACGAATTTCGGCAGGCGCTCGCCTTCCTGACAACGGACCGCTGGAAGCTTCGGTTTCATGACGGCGGCGTTTTACCCGCTCCGCCAAAGAAGATTTCGGTGCTGAAAGAAGACTGCGTCGTCTTGTTGTCCGGCGGACTGGACAGTCTCGTTGGCGCAATCGATCTGACTCGTGATGGATTGAAGCCGGTGGCAGTCAGCCAGAACGTTCGAGGGGACGGTCTGAAGCAACGGGATTTCGCACAGGAAATTGGTCTGACGAAGCACCTGCAGCTCAATCACGTTGCGACTTCCCCCACCGTGCAGGAAACGTCACAGCGAGCACGCTCTCTGATCTTTTTGACCTTTGGCGTGGTGGTAGCTACATCGCTGGAGAAATACGCAAAAGGCAACACCGCCCCGCTCTACGTTTGCGAAAATGGGTTCATTGCGATCAATCCGCCGCTCACCGGTTCCCGGCTTGGAAGCCTGAGCACGCGCACGGCGCACCCTCTCTTCCTAACGCGGTTCCAGAAGATCCTCGATGCCGCAAGCCTCAACGTGAAGATCGAAAATCCCTACGCCCAAAAAACGAAGGGCGAGATGCTTATCGAATGCAAGGACCAGATTTTCCTTCAGACCGAGGCTGCGCATTCGACCAGCTGTGGGCGCTTTCAGCGGTTCAATTACCGGCACTGCGGTCGCTGCGTTCCCTGTCAAGTGAGACGGGCAGCATTCGTCGCATGGGACACGAAGCGCGATACGACGGACTACGTCTACGAGCCCTTGGGAAAGGATGATGAAGACCACGCGTCGTTCGATGATGTTCGTTCCGTTGCCATAGCGTTGGCTTCGGTGAAAGCTGACGGCCTCGATCGGTGGCTTGGCCACACCTTGTCGCCTCCGGATATTGGTGATCGTAACGGTGTCCGCGGCATGCTATATCGAGGGTTAAGCGAACTCGGTGAGCTGCATCGACTATATGGTGTTAAGTGATTGACTTCCATTGCCATCTTGATCTGTACCCGGATCCTGTTGCAATCACGCAGTCCTGCGTGAGCCGGAATATCTATGTTCTCTCTGTCACTAACACGCCCTCGGCTTGGGAAGGCACGCTCGCTCTTTCACATAAGGCAAAGCGGATCAGAACGGCGCTTGGGCTGCACCCGCAGATTGCACATGAACGCCATGGCGAACTTCCCTTATTTGAAAGACTCCTGCCATCAGCCACATACGTAGGGGAGATCGGGTTAGACGGCTCACCCGAGTTGCGACCCCACTGGGAAACCCAAAAGCGGGTGTTTCATCGCATTTTAGATCTATGCGACCAGGCGGGCGGTCGTGTAATGACTATTCATAGTCGGCGGGCGGCCACGCAGGTATTGGATGCGCTCGAAGCGCACAAAGGCGCAGGAACACCAATCCTTCATTGGTTTTCGGGGACAAAGCGAGAGCTGGATCGCGCCGTCTCCATGGGCTGTTGGTTCAGCGTGGGACCAGGGATGATCCATGGTCAGAAGGGCCGGGATATCGTCAAAATGATCCCCCGTGATCGCCTGTTAACCGAATCTGACGGACCATTCACACAAATCGAGGGCAGGTCTGTTCTACCATGGGAGCTCGACCGCGTATTGTACGCGATCGCAGAACTGTGGTCGGAAGATGCGCTTGCGGTCGAAGGGCGGGTGGCGGAGAACTTACGACAATTGGGCTATGGTCGAGCCGAAAGCTAACCGCGCATAAGGGGCGCGATCGCTTGTCGAGAGCATCCTCCTAAAATCTGCGTTGCGTCAAAACCATGGGTCATTCGAATTATCGGGAAATGGATGTGTTTTCAGTACCTTGCAAAATTTCGTGCCGGTCGGTAGTTCGAATTGGTTCAAGGCGGACATCGCTGACTTTCGCAATATGGGCCTGCCGAGGAAACAGAAGATTAGTCCATTGAGTAGCGGCTTCGCGCCCCGCCTCCGCCATTGATCACCCTGTCTTTCATTTTGCCGTCTTCTCCGTCCTGGGGCTACAACCACATCACCTTGGCATTTTGCAATGCTGTGAGGGGAGGACGGCAACTACCTTGTTCTGACCCCATTCTAGCAACTCTTATCCGCGCACTCCGCCGTCGCCTGACGGCGCATTTTTCATGTGGTAGTATTGCTGGCAGGTCATGCCCCGACCCTTTAGCGCGCGGTCGATTTCGACCATCTTCGAAGGGCAGTTGGCGCCCCTTATGCTTGAGCTAAGCCGATTAATCCTTTCCGAGACCGTTCTGCGGCCTAAGTCACAAGGGCCAAATTCTTTATCCTTTCGCAATAACTGTTCTAGTTCTTCGGCAGTCTCGAACACCGTCCGGCAGGCCCTAGGATCATCTTTGGCCTGATTTGCAGGACGGTTTTGTGTCTGCTCCCTCGCCGATGTTTTCGGCTTTTTTGGCGAGGCAGTAGGACCTGCGACCCTTGAAGCCTGAAACCGGCATTCTTCCGAGTTGGCGGTCTGCTTGTATGTGCCACTCAGACTATTCCCACCTATATTCCCTGAAAACCGCGCAATATTACCCATCCAGTTCCGCGTCGAGAAGGACACGGATCCTCCAGACACGCGACCCTCAAATATCGTCCCGTTAGTGACGCTTCCCGATACTGTGCCCGATCCAGAGATTATAATTTCCAAAGAGCCGGATCCGTAACTGCAACTAATAGATCCGCTCCATGTACCCGCAGCAGAGACATTGGAGGCATAGCTATCGTGCGCGAGAAAGAGTACGGAGATGACGGCGGCCGCCGTCCTTAAGTTGAATTGCATGGATGACCCTCCCGACGATCCCTTCGCCATTTTTAAGGCTTACCGCTAATGTCACGAACATCTCTTACTTTGACCCAGCGGCTAGAATCGCTTTCAGATTGCCGCTTCAGAAAGGTGTAAGGCACATCACGCCAAAGCTTCACCTCATCGGTCAGCTGGTCTAGAATGAAGTCGCCTTTGTCGGTTATCACCACGAGCAGCGCAGTGCCTTCGCCTTCCTTCGTAATTGCAACTGTCAGGAGTAGGTTGGAAAGCGGGACGCCTTTATCTGCCAGCTCCCGTTGTTTTAGAAGAGCAACGTCTTCTACGTCGCCGGCACCCGTCGGGTAAGCCCAGTATTCCTCAACTCCATAGAGTTCGACGTCCGTCTTCGATGTAGTTCGGGCGTTCGCCCACCAATTAACATCCTTGAGCAGTTTCATTACCTCGGGCGTCAGTTTCAGCGGACCCATAGGTTTGATTGGACCGCCGCACTCGGTAGGGCTGCGCTTGCATTGTTCGTAGTGTCCAATTGGAGGATTGGCCACGCCCTGGATCAGCATCGTGGGCCCAGCCTCGTCGGCTAGGGCCACCGATGTCGCTGCAAACCACATTTTCGCGGTTATGAAGATCCGCCCCATGTCTGTTACAACCTCAACATCTGAAACATAGTCTCATTCGCTCCGAGCACGTTCCCGCTGCTTAGTCAGATCCACTCGCATGCTCTCGAATTCCGTGTCTATGAGCTCACGTGCCCGGTTGATGGCGCCAATTAACGAGACCTTACACGCGAGAACTGATGCGAGTTCTGTCTTGCTGATCCCGAGGGGTCGCGAAGAAATTAATTGAAGTATCCTTCCCTTTCCAGCCAATCTTCAATGATCCATTCAAGGACGGCTTCCGGTCTCGCAGGCGGGCTTTGATTTAGACAGAAATCCTCTATGGCTTCCCTGACCTTAGGCGACAGCGATATATTAGCCGTGCTCTCGACAAGTGGTGTTTCCGCCTCAAGGGCATCTTCTATCGGAAGCAGTCCTTTTTTCACCAATCCTCGCGCAGAGCCTTTGACCGTTTCCTCACACTGTCGAAAAGCTGCTTCGACCTCTTCACTAAAATTGGGGAGCCGCTTGTTTTCTGAGATAAATTCGCCGATCTCGGCCAAGCCCTCATTCGTCATTGTGTGATCAGATAGAACGAGCGACCACGCCACTTCCGAAATACCAAATGGCTGGTGCCGGCATTTCTGGCACGGGGTCCAGCAGCCGTGTTTTTCATTGCCGCATCTGATGCAGATCGCGCGAGTCATCCCCCCTCCCTCAGTAATTTAATAGATGCAGACAGTCCGGCGTAGGCTAACCAAGCTAATGTGTGCCGGCACTTCGCGCCGGCAAATGACGTTATCGGCGTCTCATGAATGAAACAAGCAAATTTGACTATATTTCGATTCTGTTGTTCATTCTTTCTCCGGTGGCCTGGAATAAGCGAATGATGCAAATTGATATGGATTTCGCGCAAGTCCTGCATCACGAGTATATCTTCGCGTTTTTGAGGGCTAATTAAAAGGGGCGTGTTCACGTGGGGAAAGGGCATTTCTTTGCGTCGATTTTCGAGGCCGCACGAGTTGTTCGCACGCTGTTTCTCAGCGGGGCTTTATGTATTTCTACGCTGACTCCGCAAATGTCTTCGGCGGCAAGCAACCAGACTTTGGCGGATGGACGCAAATGGGTGGTGCTTGCGAGCCGGGCCGATCTCGGCGAAGCGATCGAGATCGCGAAAACCTATGTGGGCCACCAGGTCAAGATAATGAATTCCGAGAATGGCTGGTTCGCGGTCGTTCTGGGACCCTATCGAGCCAAGGACATCGGCGAATTCAAAGGTGGTTTTCAAGGTCCTTCGATCCCAAATGACGCGTATCTCGCCCTGGGCAAGAATTTTCTTTCTGTTGCCTGGACCGATAGCGGGTCGGCGCAGGTTGCGGCCAGCAAGGCGCCGGAGGAGGACTTTATCACCTGGTCGCTCGACCGGTACGAGGAGACCTATGAAATCACGAAAATTCCACTGCGCTTTCAAAAGCAGGAAAGCGAGGACGGCGTTCTGATTTTCCGCGACGGCGAGCAATACATCAGAATTCAGGTGGACTTATCGACCACCGCCGAAGATCTGCTGAACACGATCAAAGGCGAATATCCCGGCAACGACCTCGCCGACGGCGGGGATAAGGACTTCCAGATCATCAAGTCGGAAGTCGGAAAGAGTACGGCCTATGCCTATGTAACCGCCCAGTCCCCGGATGGTTCGCATCGACAGGTTGAATTTGCCACAGCCGGTTGCTGTGACGGAAACTACCTTAGGTTCATCTTCCAATATCCCAGCGCCGCGAAAGTCGACTGGCTGCAGGCCTTCTACAAGCATTTTCAGGCGGAACCCGTGCAGGGCAATTTCACTCACGCGTTCTATATCAAAAGCGAGTGGGAAATGCCGCTGGCGACGACACCGGCCTTGAGCGAGCGCGACCGCCTGTACGATGCCTGCGCCGCTAGCTGGAACAAGCTAAACTTCCACGGGCAGCGGGCCAATAAGGCCATGGCCGTCTACGAGGTTGGCAAGCAGGTCTATTGCTCCTCCCAATGGCGGCAGGCAACGTTGGCCGCGGCGAGGTCGGCGGTCCAGGAAGCATGCAAGAAGAAAAATGCCAGCAGGTGCCATTTGTTTGCGCTGGGCGATGAGCTCAGCCAATGGGCAAAGGACGCACGAAACGATGCGGAATATGGCGGTCGGGAAGCGAAATACCGACAGTACCAACAGAGCCGCAGGCAGCCGTCGGCTCCCGTCGCTCAGAGCGATGACGGCGGAAGCCTCTTCGATGACCTTCTCGGCGCGGCGGGTAGTATCGCGGAGGGCGCGCTAATCGGTGCCAATATCGGGGCCACGATCAGCGGTGCCGGATCGAGTGTGGGATCCAGCGGAGGCAGCGGCAGTGGCGGCGGGGGCAAATGCGCTCATTTCAGATCTGCCTATGCGACATGTGAACGAAGTTGGCGCAATATCGGGGGAGGATCCTCTGGGCAGGCGGGCAGCTTCAAGGCATGCATGGACGTCAACCGCAATGCGATGATCAGTCTGGGTTGCTGAAATGTCTTATCGTCCCACCACGTTGTTGGTTGCCATCGCAACAGGCATCGGCTTGTCGTCGGTTTTTCCGCGAGTTGCCGCCTCGGCCATGAGTTGTAGCGACCAACTGATCCAGATGACTGCCGCCTGCATGGGTGGCGACCTGACGAAGGCCGCCGAGTGCCGGCGTCGTGCCGAGTTGCGCGGCTGCTCCACACCGGGCGCCGCCCACGCGTGCGATATGAACGAAATGAGGGCGAATATCGATTGGGTTTTCCGGGATGCCGGCGCGCGACAGACCTATGCGCGCGGTCTTCGGAAAGGACTTGAACCAGAGGAGGCAGTCATCGAGGCGCAGCAGCACAATCCGCGAGTCATGAACCAGCTTCAGGGATGCCGGGACTTCATATCCGCCTATCTTAACAAGCCCCCGATGTCCCCTCCGTCCGCCGCCGATTGTTCGTGCGTGTCGATCATCCCCGGCGGAGCGGGATATATCGTATCCAATTCCTGCCCGACCTCTTTCGGGTTTCTGGTCGAAATCGTCGATAGCGCAAATGCCGCCCGCAAAACTCGTATGGATTTGGGCAGCATTGAAGGCGGGCAAAGCAAATCGGTCAATGCTCCCGCATTTGCCGTTCCCTCGATCGGTTCCACCACTCTTTCCAGAGGAGGGAAGTTGCAATTCTGCCCTTACTGAAACGAGCGACGCTCGAGGCACCCAGACGACGACAGTACTCGCGGCGGACATGAGCGGACCCTGAGTTTGACCTGCAAACACTACGCTGTCCGGCTCAAACGCCTCCTGGGGAGGGCGCCATGATGCGTATGAAGGTCGATCGATCGCCACGACCGATCGAACAGTTCAGGGGAGTGCTGTTCAAGGCCGTGGTAGCGCCGTAACAACCACCCGACTCCTCATTCATTCCGGGAGCTGCCTCGAAGTATTGCGCAGTGGCTTTCGCCCCGGGGCAGGGACCAGATCGAATCCGGCAAGAAATACTTCCCGTTCGTCATGCGTTCTGCCCCGGGTCGGGGCCACTTGCGACGATCTCGATGCTCCTGACGTTGACCTATGCACTCGATCCGGTTTCGGCCCCTATCATGCTGGCAGATTGTCTTATATTTATGCCCGCCTTCCACCGCGATCGCAGCTACACGCGCGCCGAGGGTTCTGTCTCCGCCGACAGTGTCGCTGTACTCGCGCCGCCGTCATTCTGGACCTCCTGCAGCGCCACGATGTCCGGCGAGCCTACAAGTCCGACGATTTACTTTGCTATTGCTGCGAACTTGTCGTCACCCAGATCGTCGTCGATATCATTCTTGGATAGAATGGGTCGCGGAAATGCCTCCGCGGTCCATTTCAGATGCACTTTGGCTGTGTCAGATGCTCAGGCACAGATACTTGATCTCGATATAGTCCTCGATGCCGTATTTCGAGCCTTCGCGGCCCTGGCCCGATTGCTTGATGCCGCCGAATGGCGCCACCTCCGTGGAGATCAGGCCGGTATTAATGCCGACCATGCCGTATTCGAGCCCTTCCGCCACTCGGAAAATCTTCGAAACATCCTTCGAATAGAAATAGGAGGCGAGGCCGAATTCAGTATTGTTGGCCATCTCGATCACCTGCTCCTCGGTCTCGAACTTGAAGAGCGGCGCGACAGGCCCGAAGGTCTCTTCGCGCGCGACCTTCATGTCCGTGGTGACGCCGGTCAGGATGGTCGGCTGGAAGAAAAGACCGCCCCGGGCATCCGGCTTGCCGCCGATGGCCACTTTGGCACCCTTTTCGAGCGCGTCCGCAATATGCTCCTTTACCTTCTCGATCGCTTTGTCGGTGATCAAGGGCCCGGCATTCACGCCGGGCTCGAAACCATCGCCCACCTTCATCGCACCGACCTTCTCTGCCAGCTTTTTGGCGAACGCATCATAGACACCAGATTGGACATAAAGGCGGTTCGCGCAAACGCAGGTTTGGCCGTTGTTGCGGTATTTGGAGATCATCGCCCCTTCGACCGCCGCATCGAGATCGGCATCGTCGAAAACGATGAAGGGCGCGTTGCCGCCGAGTTCGAGGCCGAGCTTCATGATCTGCTCGGCGCCTTGGCGCATCAGGATCTTGCCGACATTGGTCGAGCCGGTGAAGGTCAGTTTGCGAACCTTGTCGTTCTCGGTGAATTCCTTGCCGATCGACGGCGAATCCCTGGAAAGCACGACGTTGAACACACCGGCTGGCAGGCCCGCACGCTCGGCGAGCAGGGCCAGCGACAGCGCCGAAAGCGGGGTCTCGGCGGCGGGCTTGGAGATCATCGCACAGCCGGCGGCCACAGCGGGCGCGAATTTTCGAGCCAGCATGGCGTTCGGGAAATTCCAAGGGGTGATCGCGGCAACCACACCGATCGGCTGCTTGATGACGATGATCCGCTTGTCCGGCTGGTGGCCGGGGATCGTGTCACCATAGACGCGCTTGGCTTCCTCGCCGAACCATTCGACATAGGATGCGCCGTAGAGGACTTCGCCCTTGGCCTCCGCCAGCGGCTTGCCCATTTCCATGGTCAGGATCGTGGCCAAGTCGTCGGCGTTGGCAACCATGAGGTCATAGAGCTTGCGAAGGATCGCTGCGCGCTCCTTGCCTGTTTTCTTCGCCCATTCCTTCTGGGCCTTGTAAGCGGCGTCGATCGCACGGGCCGTCTCGGCGCGGTTCATGTCGGGCATGACAGCGATCACGTCGCCATTGGCCGGGTTGGTGACGTTGAAGGTCTTGCCGCTATCGCTGTTGGCAATCCATTCGCCTGCTACCAGGGCCCTGTCGGTTGCGAGCGAAGAATCCTTCAGCTTGGAAAGCAGTGCGTCTGAAATCGCCATAGTTCAGGCCTCCTTGGCGCATTCGCGCAGGGTGTCCTCGAGAATATCCATCGCCTCGGCGAAGATATTGTCCTGGATGGTGATTGGCGACAGGAAGCGAATAACATTGCCGTAGACGCCACAGGTCAGCAGGATCAGGCCCTTGTCGAGCGCCTTGGCGCGCACCGCGTTGGCAAAATTCGCATTGGGCGCCTTGGTGCCGGGAATATTGAATTCCACGGCGTTCATGAAACCGGGGCCTCGGATACCGGCGATCTGCGGCACTTCCGATATCAGCGAATGCAGGCGCTGCTTCAGCCGGTTGCCGAGTGAATCAGCACGTTGGTTGAGGCCTTCTTCCTCAATCACGTCGAGCACGGCATTGCCGGCCGCGATGCCGATCGGGTTGCCGCCATAGGTGCCGCCGAGGCCACCGGGGCCGGGCGCATCCATGATCTCGGCGCGGCCGGTGACCGCAGCGATCGGGAAGCCGCCGCCAAGGCCCTTGGCCATAGTGGTGATGTCGGCGACGACGCCGAAATGCTCCATGGCGAAAAGTTTTCCGGTGCGGGCAAAGCCGGTCTGCACCTCGTCGGCGATCAGCAGGATGCCGTGCTTGTCGGCGATTTCTCGCAGCTTGGTCATGAAGGCGCGCGGCACCTCATAGAAGCCGCCTTCGCCCTGTACCGGCTCGATGATGAAAGCCGCGACGCGGTTGGGATCCACATCGGCCTTGAACAGGTTGTCGAGCACGGCGAGGGAATCCTCCATCGTCTGGCCATGCATTTCGATCGGGAAAGGCACGTGGAAGACGTCGGGCATCATGGCGCCGAAACCGGTCTTGTAGGGAACGACCTTGCCCGTCAGCGTCATGCCCATGAAGGTGCGGCCATGGAAGGCGCCGGTAAAGGCGATAATTGCAGAACGGTTGGTGGCGGCACGCGCGATCTTGACGGCGTTCTCGACAGCTTCCGCGCCGGTGGTGACGAAGATCGTCTTCTTGGCGAAACTCCCCGGCACTGCCTTATTGAGGCGTTCGGCGAGCGTCACATAGTTCTCGTAGGGTACGACTTGGTGGCAGGTGTGGGTGAACTGATCGAGTTGGGCTTTCACCGCAGCGATCACTTTCGGGTGGCGGTGACCGGTATTGACGACCGCGATGCCGGCCGCGAAATCGATATAGCGGCGGCCCTCGACATCCCAGAGTTCGGCATTCTCGGCCCGTTCGGCATAAACCTGCGTGGTAACGCCGACGCCACGCGATATCGCGTCGGTACGGCGAGCCGCAATGTCAGAATTCAACATGGAAGTCCCCTGAGAATGAGTGTGACGGATGATCTACAGGCTGGAGTGAAGAGCGCTCCTCCAGCGGCCTTGAAAATAATCTTTGCATTTTTTCTGTAGAGTTGCAATACGACTTTCATGAAAATCCGGGGCGCCAAACCAGGCAGAAGTCGCATGATGGATAACAGGATTCGCTATAAGATCGCAGAAGCCGCCCGCATGGCAGGCGTCTCGCCATCGACGCTTCGGCTGTGGGAAAGCCAGGGCCTCGTCGATCCCGTTCGTACCGATTCCGGGCAGCGCCTTTATGACTCAGCCCATGTCGAACGCCTGAAGCGGATCAGCTGGCTGAGATTAGACAAGGGCCTTAATCCGGCGGCAATCCGGGAGACGCTGAAGTCGGAGGAACAGGACGGGACGGAGGAAACGCCAGCCGAGGTCGGCTCCTCGTCAGGTGGTAGGACGATCGGTGCCAAGCTGCGTCATCTTCGTCGCGAGATGGGGTGCACGCTGGAGAAAGTGGCCGCCACGACCGGCATCGCATCCTCGCTGCTCTCTACCTTCGAGCGAACCTCGCAAGGGCTCTCGGTCAAGGCGCTGCATGACCTCGCCGGATTCTACGGCACTACCATTGCAGCGCTGACCGGGCAGGCCGAAACAAGCGCACGCGAGTCACTGGTTCGAAACGGCGACTGGACGGCATGGCCGCCGACGTCGTCAGGCGTGACCGTCCAGAACCTGACCATCGATCGCCGGCAAATGGAATGTCATCGCTTCCAGCTCGCGCCCGGCGCTTCGAGTGAAGGGGCCTATAGCCATGCGGGCGAGGAATTTCTCCATGTGCTCGTGGGCAGGATGGAGCTTATTCTCGACGGCGACCAGTTCTTCGAGCTCAGAGAAGGCGACTCCTTTTATTTCGAGAGCCGTCGCCCACACAGTTGGCGCAACAGCAATGACGGCGAGACAGTTCTGATCTGGGTCAATACGCCGCCGACGTTCTGAGTGCTTCGAAGATCAATCGAGTGGGCCTGGTCGACGCCCGCGTCCTTAACGCTGGCGCACGGGCAAAGGCGGAGCAAATCGGGGTGCCGATGTGCATGGCGGTCACCTCCAAGTAAAGGCGGCCTTAGAAGAGCAAGGATGAGTTTACGAGGACTATTTCTCGGCGTGGGACGGTTTTCGGAAACGCACGCCAGCTCCTCCACCGTTTTCTGGTATGAACTCGACACCTACGCTCTCAAGCGCAAGCTGGATAGCCTTCAGATTGGCAGTTGTAATTGGCGATGATCCATTGTCCGCCTCGGCGCGCCGGACCGTCGAAATTCCGAGCTGAGCCGCGGCAGCGAGATCATCAGCGCTCCAGCGCACCAACCCCCTTGCCGCGCGTATCTGTGCTCCGGTGATGAATTTCATCTTAAATCCCGTTGAACCTTTTTCGTTCATATGATATGAAAACATTCTCTCATTCCCTCGTGCAGATTTGCATTTGGGGCCGAGCGTATGAGACGGTTGCGTCTACTGTTGCGAACAGCATCGGCAACCTGACCACAATTTAGCTGTCTGGAGCTTGGATCATGGCTGATTCTGAGAATAGCAGAACTTTGTCTGCAATCACCCGCCGAAAATTACCGTGGGCCAAACTGGAAGCGATGCTCACGGACCTCGTTTTGATCGGAGGCGGCCCCAATGGCCTCTTCCGGGAATAGGGATGCCTCCCCCGAGACCACGCGCAGAAACTTCCTTGCACGCGCTGCGGCTTCGATCGCTGCCGCGCCCGCCCCGGCAGGTGCAATGGTGCGGACGGAGAGGTCGGAGCAAGACGATCCGGTAGTATCACTTTGGAGAGATTGGCTGGCCGCCCACAGGCTTTGCGGGGAAGCCTGCCGTCGGCAGCAAAAGCTTGAGACGGAGTTGCTTCGAGAATTTGGTGGTTTCCCCCGCACGAAAGTCCTGCTTTCCGAAGACTGTGGTTTCATCTGGGCCTATTCCGGTCGGGAGATCGACCGTCTTTTGCCGAACGCTGATCAGGATGAAATGCGGCGGCAAGCAAGGGCCGCATTGGCGGCCCGCCGGCGCGAATGGAAGGCGGCGGACAAGCGGGCCGGATATACCAGGGCGAAGAAAGCCGAGGAGGAAATCGCAGATGTCGAGGAGGCTTTGGCAAAGGAATTGTGGAATGCGGCGCCTCAATCTGTCGCCGACGTCGCGGTGAAGCTGCATTCCCTCCTGGAAATGGAGGATCCACGCTCTGCCATCCAGGAAGCGCCGTGGCCTGAGCTTCGCACGATCCTTGCCGATCTTGTGCGGATTTGCGCAGGTCCGAATGCGATCTGAGTAATACCACCTCCCGGCCAGTATATGCACATGGAGTGGCCGATCATCAGCATCCGCATCATCAGCTCGAGGTCAACCGAGGAACGGCCGGTAGCGCTGTGTGATCCAGGCCGCGCCTGGGACCAAAGCCCTAACCCAGGAACGAGCCCTGACCACTTGCGTTCATCAAAGATCAGAACCCTGGAGCACCTGATGGACCATGATCTCTGGGATGAGCCAGTTGAGGTCGTTATTGGCCCGGGCGATCACTTCAAGAGCGTTCGCGGCAGCAGAGACGCCTTGGCATACTTGATGACTTGCTGGCCCCAGAAAGGAGGAGACTCCTTTGCTTTAGCCAAGCGCGCCTGCATGGAAGCTGCCGAAGGTCGAGGCGATCCGTCCACGGCGGCATCAGCGTTCAGAGTGGCCGCGAGCGACGCGGGCATTCTTCGTTGAGCGTCCGCAGGCCGTCGCCGCCTTCAGTGACGCCAAAACCTGCAGCGCTGGCTTGACCATGACCTTGGTATCTTTTGCCGATCGCTGCGCAAGCGCCTCCGATATGAGTAGGCGGCAGATGTTGAGCTGTCGTCGGGGGTGTGTTTTACTCGACTTGGGCTTGGGGGTTCAGAAATCATGGGACCGGAACGCAAGGCTGGGCTGCGCTTCTTGAATGGATGCGTAATCGCCGTCTTACTGGCGGGAGATTGTTTTGCGCAGGAAACGCAGTCAGGACCGCCCGCGACTGAACGCCCCGATCCGCCTGGGACGCGCTATTCGACCGGATTGAGGCCGATGTCCAATACAGAGATGCGGGGCGTGCCGGAACTGCCGCGGTTTCGAGCTTTCTTGCCGGAATTCGCAGAGCTATCGGCCCGATTTCCGCGCCCTCGTCAACAAGGCGCCCTGGGTTCCTGCGCGGCGTGGGCGGTGGGCTATGCGACGCGCAGCTACTACACTTCGACTTCCGAACGGAAACCGCTGACCGATGCCAACATCGTCAGCCCCAGTTATCTCTATCACCGCGCACGCAGGGGCGCCTGCGACGAAGGTTCGAGCGTGGCAGATAATGTACGTGTGCTCAGGCAAGGGGCTCTTTCGCTGGCGGATCATCCATACTCCGATCGCTGCGAAACCATTGCCCCAGAACTAGCCAACCGTGCAAAAGCCTTCAAGGTCGACGACCTGGCACGGCTCGACCATACGCGCGTCGACGATGTGCGCGGGCGACTTGCCCAGGGGGAGCCGGTGATCTTGTCTCTTAGGATCTGGCCCAGCTTCCACGACTATCGCGGCGGGATCTATCGCGTCGGATCGACAAATGGGGAAATAAGCTACCACGCTGTGGCCACCACCGGATATGACGATCGTCGTCAGGCGCTGCGTGTCGTCAACTCCTGGGGCACAAAATGGGGGGAGGCCGGCTATATGTGGCTGTCCTACGACGCCTACGCTGCCATGGCCGTCGAGGCCGTGGTATTGAGGGTCGCAGGGTTCACTCCAACGCCGCCCGTCGAACCGGTCGATACCGTCGAACTGACCAAGCTCGTAACCGACGTCAATACTCGGACCTGCGCCAACGTCGCGTTCCGCAAGGAGGGCGAGAGTGTCATCGTCTCTGGGTTCGTCGGCAGCGAGGAGGATCTTAAGCGGATCAAGGATCTGGCAGCAACGAAATCGGTGTTGAACATTGACGGCCTCGCCGTTGCGTCCTGGCCGCAATGCGAACTCAAGCAGATCCTCGCGCGGGCGGCTGTGGAGCCTGACAAGCCTGGCGTCACGGTCGCGGATGTGACTGCACTCCACTCTGGGCGGCTGCTCGACGTGACAGTGCGCGCTCCGCAACATTTCAGCTATGCCTATGTCAGCTACGTCCAGGCCGACCAGACCATCGTTCACCTGGCGCAACCGCAGGGGCCCGGAAGCCAGCTAGAGCCGGGGCAGGAACTGCGCTTTGGCGACGGGAAGGAAGGGCGTTCTAAATTTACCGTCTCTCCGCCGCTCGGCCGCGAGATGATGCTGGTCGTGACCTCACGCAGCCCATTGTTCGAAAAGACACTCCCTCAGGTCCAGACCGCGCGCGAATATCTGTCGCTGCTGCGCAAGGCGCTGATCTACCGTCCGCGTGCGGATCTCCCGGAACGGGTCATCGCGGCGTCTACGATCGAGTTTGAAACGAAGGCAGCACCATGAAGATATTTCCGCTGGCGGCATTGGCCGCTGCCCTCTCGTGCCTCCCAACAAGGGCGCTGGCCCAGGATCTCAGCTCGGACCAGATTCGCTGCAAACTCGACCCCACCTGCGTCAAGCCGGGTTTCCGCTCCTTGCCCTTCGGCAAGAGGGGCGTCACGGTCGATCCGGCTCCAGCCGAGGACAAGCCCAACGCCGTCAGCCTGCACGTTACCTTTGCCTATAATTCGGCAGAGCTGCTCAACGATTCCCTCATCACGCTCGATGCCTTGGGCACGGCACTCGTTGATCCGAGCCTTGCGTCGGCGCGTTTCATGATCGCAGGGCACACGGATTCCCGTGGCACAGACGAATACAACCAGAGGCTCTCCGAGCGCCGGGCAGACGCGGTGGCGCGCTATCTGGCCGACAAGTTCAAAATAGATTCTGGCAAGCTGGAGGTGGCGGGCTTCGGCGAGAGCGAACTCTTCGATGCCCGCAGGCCGGAGGATCAGATCAACCGGCGGGTACAGGTGATCAATCTAAGCGCCAACGCCCAGTAGTGGCACAGTGCGCTTATCGCCTTACGCTAGTAGGGTTGGGAGGGTGAGGCGATGAAACGTGGAGCCTGGATCGGTTCCGGCCTGTGGACATACGCGCTGATCGGCCTCGCATTCGCGTTGGCCGCGCCAGATGCGCTTGCCGCCGACAACATCCGCGAAATCAAACGCAAACTGTGGGTGCTAGGCGAACTCTCGGGAACCAACCTCGACGGCGAGGAGGACCATGGCTACCGCGATAGCCTTGCGCGCTTCGCGTCGACCCGCAATCTGCGCGTAAGCAATGACGACGAGGCGGCATCGCTACTTGACCGGGCCATCGATGAGAAGACGCGGCAGGTTGCCGGACCCTATGACGATCCCCTCCCGTTCGACCGCCCATCCTTCTCTGGAGACTGGGTGGCCAAGCTCGTGATCGACGCCGAAGACAATGTCGTACTTGCGGGAAGCTGCTCGAACATTGCACGCTTCCGCCTTGACACCGGATTGCCGGCTAAAAGTTTCCCCGGAGCCCCGGGACTCAATTTCACCTACAGCAGCAGCATGGACGAGATCATTTGCCTTGCCGCCTGGGACGACAAGGCGCAGGGTCTGGTCGTCATCGATGCCATCACGGGCATGCTTGAGGATTTCATCCTCCTGCCCGGAATGGACAGTTTCTCCTTGGGCCATCTCGAAGTCGACGGGACGGGCACAGCCGTCTGGGTCTTCGGGACGAACGGCTTGTGGGCGGTGGATCTCGTGACGCGCGAGGCCCGTCGGGTGGTTTCGAAGCTGCCGGACAACCTGCCTCAGAACATCGCCGTTTCGGATGACGGATCACTAGTGGCGATCGAGTTCACCTACGGCATGAAATCAGGCAAGAAGGGCTTCCCGAAGGAGATACGGACATACGATGCGGCGACTGGGCGCCAGTTGTCCGCGGTTTTCGATGTGGAAGGTCTGAGGCTAGCACCGCAAGGCGACCGCTATCTCGCCGAGAAGGAGGATGTCTATCAGGTTCTTGACGCCCGCACCGGCAAGCGGCTCTTTTCGAAGAAGTTCGAAGGATTTTATCCGGAAGATGGAATGGTTTTTACGTCGGATGGTTCGGGCGCTCTTCTTGCCCACTACAATGCTGAAAACAACCGATCCATCCTGAGGTGGGACTTCGCGAGCGGCGGCGTCACCACGATCTCTCATATCGGGCAGACAGGGAGCTACGTCCGTTTCGATGAACCACGCGGAGAGGCCTACACGGTCGGTAGCGACGGCGTGTTCCGTTATCGCCTCCAGACCGGGGAAGCATTGACACCGCCAAGATCTGTCGACCGGGTCGAATTCGTTGCGGCGGCCGTCAGTCCGGACGGCAAGACGGCCGTGGGAATAGGTCGGGACTCCGCTTATGTGCTCGATACGGAGAGTGGACAAGTCCGCCACCTGGTGATCTCCGGCTGCACCATTGGAAGCTCTGTCGATCTTTTCAACAGCACATCGCCAGTTGGCTTTTCCAACAACCGGCGCCTCGCGCTCGGCTGCGAGGATGGATCCATCAAGGATCTGGATATCGACACCGGGGTGGTCATCCCGGTCGGCAACTTCTCGGATGATGGCCCAGCTCATCTAGTAACGTCGCCTGACGGGTTCTACCTGGCCGCCATCTATTCGGATCACAGTGACGGCAAGAGCAAGTACACGCTGATCGTGATCGAGCGCAGTACCGGCCGTGTGATCCTGCGAAAGAAGACTGCCGAGAGGCTTTCCGGATTGGGCTTCGCCGATGCCGGCCGGCGGATACTCTATGGAGAGGGCCATTTCGCCGTCGTGATCGATATCGACTCCGGAAAGCGGGTGGCGGGCCAAGAGCTCAAGCTGGAAATGACCAAGTCCGGCCGGACCACACGCTGGTATTGGGGATCGGTCGGCTGGGTCATTCCCGATTCAGAAACGGGCGACGACACACTGTTCAGCGCCACGGGCACCGGAGGGCTCGTCTACAGCTATGCCCAGGGAAAGTTCTCGCTGCGAGCAGGAAATCTCTGGGCCAGCAACGATTCGGTCGCCGGTTTTGCCAGGTGGGGGCGTGTAAAAGCGCTCGCTGACCAGAAGCTGCTCACAGTACAAGGGGCGGGCGGTCCGGCAATCGGTCGTCTAGGTGCGGGCCAGTGGACTGCTCGGCATGCCCCGGTCGGCGGAAAGGTCCTCGCGCTTGGGGCGCAGAACAAGGGCCGCTTCGTTGTGGTCACCGACATCGGAGCAATCCTGCTCTATGACGAAGACAGGCCGGCCCCTATCATGACGACTGTGTTGAGCGCGGAAGGAAATTGGCTGACCCGCATCGAAGGCGGCTATTTCGCCGGGACGAGGGGCGCGGCGGAAAACCTGTTTCTCGCGCCGAGCGCACAGGAGACCATCACTGTCGACAGCCTTTTCGACGCACTGTACAGGCCAGATCTCGTGGTGAATACGGCTTCGGGCGTTGCCCCTGAACAGCAGGCGGATCGGGGGGAGGGCATCAAAACGCTTTTGAAGGATGGTCTGCCGCCTACCGTGGCCATTGTATTTCCATCAAACAACGGAACCGCGGACGATGAGAGCATCGTTGCCAAGGCAAACATCATTCCGTCGACAGGCGGTGTGGGCCGTATCGAGTGGAGGGTCAACGGTATCGTTCGGGTGGCCCGCAACCTCACCTCAGGTGCCGCGGTACGCCAAGGGGAGCCTGTCGCTGTCGAGGACAGACTACTTCTGGAACCAGGAAATAACCTTGTCGAGCTGAGCGTATTCAATGCGGCGAATGGCATCGCATCGATCCCTGCAACGATCAATGTGAACTGGGGCGATCCAGCCTCATCGGCGCCGCCGCGTCTTTTCGTCCTCGCGGTCGGCATCAATCGCTACTGGGACAGCAGGCTGAGCCTCAATTTCGCGACCGACGATGCCAGCGAGATCGTACGGGGCTTCAAGCTCGCAGGCGGCGACCTGTTCGACGACGTCAAGAGCTGGCTAATTACCAATGAGCAGGCGACGCGGGAAGGGATAGGTCTCGCCTTCGATGATATCGCCAGGAGCATCCGCTCGACCGACGTCTTCGTCCTCTTCGTCGCCGGCCATGGCAAAACACTGGATGGCCGGTACTTTTTCTTGCCTCACGATTTCAAATATTCCGGAGAAGCCTCCATCGCGGCGCAAGGCATCGGGCAGGATCACTGGCAGGCCTGGATGACGCGTGTCGCAACTCGCAAGTCACTGCTGATGTTCGACACCTGCGAGAGTGGAACGCTGACGCAAGAGCGCACCACGCGCGGCTTCGACCGGCTCGCCGCGCTGGACCGGCTAACGAGGGCGACCGGCCGTTCAATCCTTGCCGCTTCCAGTGACGACGGTCCTGCACTGGAAGGTTTCCAGGGGCACGGCATCTTCGCTTACAGCGTGCTTGAGGGGCTAGGCGTCGCAGACTCAAACCGCACTGGCCTGATCCAGGTGACGGCGCTCGCGTCTCATGTCGGCGCGCGGGTGCCGGACCTATCCTACGGCAAGTTCGGCATCCGGCAGGTCCCTCAGATGAAGCTGATCGGCGAGGACTTTGCCATCGGCAAGGCGGTGAGCGCCCTCGCGGCTGTAGCAGACGATTTCGTCCCGGCGCAGCCGACCCATGTGGTCGTTTCCCTCGCTCCCCTCACCGATGCTAAGGCATCTGCAACAGGCGAAACACTCGCGCCGGGCGCCCTGCTCCGGGTCGTCTTTGAAGGGGGCGGGCGCTCGGAAGTCGCCCGCGCCGGCAAGCGTATTGGCTTCGTCCCGACGACCAGCCTTGCTCCGATGCATTGAGCACGAGTGGCCGTACGCCTAAGGCCGCAAAGGCTTTGCGGTGCTGTCTGCGAACATGGCCGAGGCAATCCCTGTCAATGCCGACGAACTTGCACGGCATACGCCCGAGACGGCCGAGCGGGTGCTGCAGCAGGCGTGCGCGATGATATCGCAGTTCAAGGCCGCCTATCCTCATCGCATTCTCAGTCGATCGGTCCATTGATCGGGACGAAGGGCAACGCGGGTTCGGTTCATATAACCGGTTGGAAGCTGGCTGGGGAAAGTGGCTACGCTCCCGCATGCGGCACTCCGCGGAGGGGAGGTCGTGGGAAGGGATGGCACGTAGTTGAGAGGTCAGCGAAATCCAGGCCCTCTTTGAAGGGCCTGATCCTTCTGTTCGCCGCGGGCGTGAAAGTCGGGGAGGGCTAACGTATTGCAGCCATGCGCCACGTCTGCGAGTTGGTTCCGCGAAGCGAATGTGCGGCGCGGCAAACACCTGAAGCAGGCCTAGCTAGACATCTCGCCGGAAATCAACCGGCAGGTTTCGGACGGATGGCTGGCTTCGCCTTCTTCGGCGCAGTTATTCCAAGTTCGCGGTTCAACTTTTTCAACGCCACCTTGCGCGTCCGGCGGATGCCCTCCGCCTTTTCGCGGGCCCGCTTCACGGAAGGTTTTTCATAATGTTCCCGGAGGCGCATCTCCCGAAACACGCCCTCCTGCTGCAACTTCTTCTTCAGAAAGCGCAAAGCCTGATCAACATTGTTATCCCGCACCAGAACTTGCAAGCCGAGCTCCTATGTTATCGTCTGGACCATTCATAGGCGGACGGCCGGTCTCTGGCAATATTGCAGCAAGGGAGGCAGGGATGACCATGGATGCCGCTAGAGTTATCCGTCATCGAGTCCCTGCGGACATACCGTTTGTCGGTTCCGGTATCGATCAGTTCGCGTGTGGTGATGGCGAGACTCCTTCCTGGTTGATGCTTTCCATGAACGCACCCGACGCCCAAAGATGCATGCGAATCAGCGGCCTAACAGAGACTCGCAGAACGCCAACGGTGGACCCGCTAAGTCATTAGAAAATGATTCGTTTCGACTCGGAACAATTGCCCCCTAATTCGCTTGAATCGCCTAAGTTGCGTCAGGAGTTCAGCGTCATGGTTGCCCCAAGAGCCAATTGGAAAGGCTTTATCAAGTTCGGAGAGGTGTCATGCCCTGTGGCGCTTTACACCGCGGCATCCTCCTCCGAGCGGATCGCGTTTAACACCCTCAATCGAAAGACCGGCAATCGGGTAAAGCGAGAGTTCGTCGATAGCGAAACGGGCGATCCCGTCGAACGCGATGATCAGGTCAAGGGGTACGAGATCGAAAACGGCCAGTACATCGTTCTGGAACCCGACGAAGTCGCGGCCGCCGTACCCGAAAGCGACAAAACCCTGAAGATCAACGCCTTTATTCCCTGCCACGAAATCGACGACGTCTATTTCGACAAGCCCTATTATCTTGCGCCGGACAGGATGGGCAAGGAGGCTTTCGTCCTTCTGCGCGACGGGATGAAGGCGGCGAAGGTCGCCGCTATCGCTCGCACCGTCCTCTTTCGCCGGATGCGCACGGTCCTGATCCGCGCACACGGCAAGGGCCTGATCGCCTCGACGCTGAACTTCGACTACGAAGTCCGTTCATCCGAGAAAGCGTTCGAGGAGCTGCCTGACCTGAAGATCGAGGGCGAGATGCTCGATCTCGCCGAACATATCATCGGGAAGAAGAAGGGCAGTTTCGATGCCAGCACCTTCGACGACCGATATGAAGCCGCGGTCGCCGAATTGGTGAAGGCCAAGATCGAAGGCCGGTCGCTGCCGAAGAAGAAGGCGCCGGTCGCATCGAAACCGAGCGATCTGCTGCAGGCACTGCGCGAAAGCGCGGGGGTCGGAGCCAAGGCCGAGCCGAAACGCACAGCCGCCAACGCCAACAAAGGCACCGGTCGCCAAAAGGCCGCCAAACCTGCCAGTGCAGCGAAATCGAAGGCCGCGACGACGCCAGCGCGCCGCGCAAGCTGATCGGAGGGTATCATGGCTGTCCGTCCCTACTGGAAAGGCTATCTCAAGCTGTCGCTGGTCACCTGCCCGGTGCAGATGATGCCTGCGACCTCCGAGAACGAGAAGGTTCGCTTCCACACGCTCAATCGCGAAACCCAGAACCGCGTCGTCAGTTACTATGTGGACTCGGTGACGGGGAAAGAAGTCAGGCAAGAGGACGAGGTCAAAGGCTATCAGCGCGGTGAGGACGAATACATCATTCTGGAAGATGATGAGCTCGAAAATGTCGCATTGGATAGCAGCAAGACCATCGATATCTCCACCTTCACCCCGCGCGACACGATCGAGTGGGTCTGGCTCGACACCCCCTATTATCTGTCACCGAACGATCCGGTCGGCCAGGAGGCGTTCTCGGTCATACGCGACGCAATGGAATCCCAGGACATGGTCGGCATTTCGCGGCTGGTTATTACGCGGCGGGAGCGCGCCGTCATGTTGGAGCCACGCGGCAAGGGTATCGTTCTGTGGACTTTGCGCTATGGTGACGAGGTGCGGGATGAAGAGACCTATTTCGGGGGCATCGGTGATGAGACAGCAGATTCCGACATGATGCCGCTGATCCAGCAGCTGATCAAAAAGCAGACCCAGCACTGGAACCCGAAGATGGTCGTCGACCCGGTTCAGGACCGGCTCCTCGATATCATCGCAGCGAAGAAGAAGGCCCTGAAAAAGCCGTCAAAGGCCAAGGCCAAAACGCCGGCCTCAGCGCCCGCACCGAGCAACGTCATCAACATCATGGATGCCTTGAAGAAGTCGGTCGCAGCCGAAACCCGGACAAGCAAATGAGCAAACGCGCCAAGCCTCTGCTTCAAGACGAGGCGTTCACCGCCAAATCCAAGCCGAGGCGCAAGCGCGATCCGGCCCAACCCAACCTCCCATTCGACCCGATGCCCGATCGCGTTGAGCCATGCCTGGCTTTGCTGAAGACAGCTCCGCCTGTCGGGCCGGACTGGGCCTTCGAAATCAAATGGGACGGCTATCGACTCGCGATCCATATCGAGCCGAAGGGCGTGCGGATCATCACCCGTGGCGGCCATGACTGGACACACCGTTTTCCCGCGATTGCCGCGGCGGCCAAGAAACTCGGGGTCGGAACAGCGATCCTCGACGGGGAGGCTGTCGTTCTCAACGCTGAGGGCCAATCCGACTTCGGAGCGCTGCAGCGTTCGCTCGGCGGACGCGGCGGCAAACGATCCTCGACGGAGTCGATCCTGTTTGCCTTCGACCTTCTGTATTTCGACGGGCACGATCTGACGAAAACCGAGCTGTCTGTCCGGCGGCATCTTCTCGAAGATCTGCTGGAAGGCACCGTCCGCGCCATTCAGCTTTCAGAGGAAATCGAAGGCGACGGAACAGGGTTGTTGGCCAACGCTTGTTCTATTGGAATGGAAGGCATTATCGCCAAGCACCGCGACAGCCCGTACCGCTCCGGTCGGACCGGGGACTGGCTAAAGATCAAATGCGTCCAGAGCGATAGCTTCATGATCGTCGGCTACGAGCAATCCGCCGCTGCGCGCGGCGGTATCGGCAGCTTGCTGCTTGCTGGCCGTCGCGGCCATGACTGGGTCTATGTCGGCGCCGTGGGCACCGGCTTCAAGGAAAAGGATGCGATCTATCTGAAGAAGACGCTGGATCAGCTGAAGACGAAGACGCCGGTCGTTCCGATCAAAGGCAAGAACTACGTGTTTGCGCAGCCGACGTTGATCGCGGAGATCGAATTCCGCGGCTGGACGGACGACGGCAATCTGCGGCATGCATCTTACAAAGGCCTTCGGGAAATCCAGGACAACGCGGCGGTATTCGAAATGAATCGCTGACCGGATCGCTGAAATGGGCAGGGAGCTCGACCCTTGCGGGGAGCGCCCTGCCACACCCGGACGATCGCGCAGACAGACAAGCTGCTGCGCAGGCGATCATCGAAGACGCGTGGCAGCAGATAGATGATCGTCCGAGCCGGAGAATTCAAGGGTCTGCTCGTGCCGAGCCTGATGGCGGCTCGACCCGTTCAAGTTCGAAGAAGTAGATCCGCTCGTCGCCTTCAATCACCATCGCCCCCATCATCCTGTGCTCGTCAATCCTGCGAAGGTGGTCTACGATCGGTTGCTCGTCATAGATGATCGCAGCGCTTGTCACTCCGTGAAACGACATCGTCTGCAGCGACGCAACCGGCCCTTTTGCCCGCAGCCCGCGCTGAAGGTACGAAAACAGGTTTTTCACGGGACGTGTTCTTCCGACCTTATGGAAGCGAAGCGCCAGACGCAGCGGGATCCTCGCGGGATCGATTGGTGTCAGCCTGTGCTGGCCGGATCGAAACAAGAGCGCGTCCGCGCGCAATTGCGATGTAAACCGTTTGCCGAACCAGCCGAGATTTTCCAACACGCCGTCGAACGGATGGCCGGACGGGATGCCGCGACCCTGCCATAGCCCGATCATCTCGCTGGGCCTGATCGGCGGCAAGCTTAGAAACTTCTCAAGGGTTTTCTGCTGTTCGCTCAGAGGACGCATCCTTTTCCCTGCGCTCCCTCGTCCGCCTCCTGGATTTTGCGTCACGCCGCGCCGTTCGCAACTCATCCAGCGTCGGCAGCCACCAGCCGCGATCGGTTTCTTGTCGTCCCGGAGGTGTCCGCGCCGGCCAGGTGGTCACCAATTCTTCCAGCGAACCTGAACGCCACGACGCCCAGACATACTCCTCATCGCGATTTGCGGGGAAGTAGAACGTATCGACAGTCGCCGTATCTGCCAATTCGCCGTGCGTGCCAGTAAAGAAAAGGACTCCGACATGGGTGCTGACAGCGCGCTCCAGCGGCGGGCCATCATTGGCCGGGACGGGATATCGTTTCCGTCGACGCTCCCTGGTCCGTGCCTTCGACGCCTCGTCTTCCTCTGTACCCTTGATTGCTTCACGCCGCGCCTTCCGCATCTCAGGCTCGTTGCGTTCGGCGGCCGTCTCAATTGCCGGCCACCGCCGGCGGAGTTCGTCCAACGACCGGTAAGGCACCGTCCACAGCCGTCGGTCGGCATCCCAGCGCGCGAAGGGAATGTCCCGGATCTCGTTGACGATGGTGCGGGAATAGGGCGTCCGAATTTGAAGGGAAGAGGGCCCCGCGTCCAGATAGTGGCTTTCGATCGGATCGAATGCGAAGGCATCTCTGCCCTTCTCGTCGGCGAAGGCCTCGGCTTCCGCTTCCATCTCGGCGAGCCAGCGGCCGATACGTCTCTGGGCGGTCCGTCCCGGCACGAACCAGGCATTGAGACGATCGCTCCATCGCGCGCGCGGAAACGCTTCGCGAAAGCGCTGCACCGTGATGCGATCATGAGGCAGCTCTGTCGTCGCGCCAGCCCGGGGCGTTGAGGGAGCATCGCTATCCGGTTCCGGTTCCATCTTGCTGTAACGCGGAGTTACGAATTCGGGTTCACTCGCCATGCTGCGGACGATCACTCAGGCCGCCTGCTTCATCGACTTGGCGAGCCGCTTGATCGCCTGCTGGAGCGATCGCTGCCCGTCGCAATAGTCCTGCCAGGCGCTCGATTTCGCCAGCAGCGCCGGCACGGTGCGGATCGTGAACCGCTTTGGATCGAGATCCGTCTTCACCTGGGCCCAGGTCAGCGGCATTGACAACGTGGCGCCGGACCGGGCGCGCGGTGATAGTGGTGCGACCGCGGTCGCCATGCGGTCGTTGCGCAGGTAATCGAGGAAGATGCGGCCGTTGCGCTGGTTCTTCGCCATCTTGATCAGGTAGAGCTCGGGGTTTTCGCGTGCCATCTGCTGGCAGACGTCATGGGCAAAACCTTTGGCTTCCGGCCAAGCGAGCTTCTTGCCCTTCGCCACCGCAAGCGGCGTGACCACATGCAAGCCCTTGCCACCCGTCGTCTTGCAGAAGCTGACAAGGCCGAGTTCCTCCAGCCGGTCACGCATCTCCCGAGCGGCTTCGACGACGGTGGAGAAGGGGACGTCCGGACCGGGATCGAGGTCGAACACCAGACGACCCGGCACTTCGGGTAGTTCCGGTTCGCAATTCCAGGGATGCAGCTCGACGCCGCCGATCTGCGCGATCGCGGCGAGGCCCTCGACGCGATCAATCCGCAGATAGGGTTTCTTGTCGCCGAACACCTGCACCAGCTCGAGCAGGTTCGACGTTCCGGGCATGGCATGGCGCTGGAAGAACTGCTCGCCGCCGATGCCATCGGGGGCTCGGATGATCGAGCACGGCCGGCCCTTGATGTGGTCAATAAGCCAGGGGCCGACGGCTTCGTAGTAGGTGGCGAGATCGACCTTGGTCACCGGCTTGTCGTCGCCAGCGTCGGGCCACAGCGGCTTCTCCGGATTGGAGATCAACACGCCCATGACGTTCGCCTTGCCGCCCTTCCGGAAAGATTTAGCGGGAGTTGGCTTGTCGGCCTCTGCCTCCGGATCAGGCACATCGGCTGCTACGGGTGAGACAGGCTTCTCAGCGACGACTTCCCCCGCCGGCTTATCCTCGCGCAGGCCTTTGAATGCCGCCTGCCGAACCAGGCCATCGGCCGTCCAACCGGCGAACTGGATCTCGGCGACGAGTTCCGGTTTGAGCCAGACGATGTCAGGATCCTTGTTTGGCGCGCCGATCCCCGTAAACGGCGACTTGGTGGTTTCCAGCTGGCGGAGCTTCGGCAAAATCGTATCGACGACTTTTGCGCCGTAACCCGTCCCGACCCGGCCGACATAAACGAAATGATCACCCCGGTTGACGCCGACGAGCAGCGAGCGGAACTTGCCGTTCGTTTTGGCATAGGCGCCGATCACCACTTCATGGCCGGCCCGGCATTTGGACTTGGCCCACGTTTCAGTGCGGCCGGATTGATAAGGCGCATCGGCCTGTTTCGAAACGATGCCTTCGAGCGACAGGCGGCAGGCCGATTTCAGGACGGCGTCGCCACCGGTTTCGAAATGCTCGACGAAACGCAGGCGTGGATCGTCGCCTGCATCGTTGAGCAGGGTCTGCAGACGATCCTTGCGCTCGGTCAGCGGCAGTTGTCGGAGATCCTCATTGCCTTCAAACAGCAGGTCGAAGGCGAAATACACCAGCGCATCGGTCTTGCCTTCCGACAGCGCCGCCTGCAGCGCGGCAAAGTCCGGCGCGCCGTGTTCGTCGAGAGCGCAGATCTCGCCATCGATGATCGCGTCAGGGAGGGCGGAACCAGACGCGGCTATTGCCGGATATCTTGCTGTCCAGTCAAGGCCTTTGCGAGTCTTGAGTGTCACCTCGCCGTTTTCGATGCGCATCTGGATGCGATAGCCGTCGAACTTGATCTCATGGATCCAGCCGTCCGCCGTGGGTGGACGCTCAAGCGTTTCGCAGAGCTGCGGAGCGATGAACCCCGGCATTGTTGACTTTGCTGACTTGGAAGCTTTGGCCGGCGCGGATTTCCTTTTGGTTTTGGTTTCGGCTTTGCGTTCTTCGGCGGCAAGGCCGTGGTTGCTGTCCCAGACGGCATTCGCCTGAACGTCACCGCTCTCGACCATGAACGGTTTCGGCTTCTTGCCCTTGCCGGCAGCGATCGCCTCCATCGTCCGACCGGAGGCGACAGAGGTGGCGTTGTCCTCAAGGACAGCCGCGCCGTCTTCCTCGACGGAAAATTCATCGTGATGCTTGATCAGCAGCCAATTGGTGCGCTTGCCGCCATCGCGGTCATTGCGCATCCGCACCAGCACAAAGCTGCCATGCAGACGCTCGCCCTCCAGCCTGAATTTGAAATCGCCTTTGGCCAATGCCTGTTCCGGGCTTTTGTTACCCTCCGGCTCCCAATAGCCACGGTCCCAGAGCATGACCGTGCCACCGCCATACTGGCCTTTCGGGATCGTGCCTTCAAAGTCGCCATAGTCGAGCGGATGATCCTCGACCTCGACGGAAAGACGCTTGTCGTGTGGATCGAGCGACGGTCCCTTGGTCACCGCCCAGGACTTGAATACCCCATCTAGTTCAAGGCGAAGATCGTAATGCAGCCGCGTCGCGTCATGTTTCTGGATGACGAAGCGACGGCGGTTCGATGCCTTCAGCTTCGCCTTTCCGCTCGGCTCCTGCGTCTTTAGAAAATCACGTTTCTGCTTGTATTTTGAGAGCTTGTCGCTGGCCATCGCGGTCCCCGGGACACTTCCGCCATCCGCGTCGAATGACGACGGAGCTGAGGCGCGGGCTGGACAGGTGGGACGCTCGACTGCCATTTCGTTGGCCGCAAGGAGAGCGTTCATCACCCCTGTCACGTCCAGTTGACACGGCACGCAACCTCGGAACTGAGAAGCATCCAGCCCGCATTTTGTTCCAACTCAGCCCGTTGAGATGCGGTGATGGAAACAGAAAGCGCGTCAGCCGACCTGCTCGACGTGGAGTGTGCCGGCGGGAAGCGGCCTGATCAGAGACTTCGCCGAGACAGATGGATCGAGCCAGTCGCCCCAGGCGTCCCGTTCGAGGATGACGATCTGCCGGTCGTGATAAGGCGCGATATCCGGGCCAGGCTCGATCGTCAGCATGGTGAAGGCTTGCCCGACGTCATCCGTCTCGCGCCAGATGCCGGCGATGCAGAAAATTGGTTCGTCCTTCTTGGTGAACAGCCACTTGTCCTTGCGCTTTTTGCCTTTTTCGGTTGGTTCGGTGAACTCGTAGAAACCATCGGCGACGATCAGGCATCGGTTAGAATCGAACTCGCGTCCATCGGAGCGGAAATTATAGACCGGCCGCTTGTTCTGGCCAGGCCAACTCCATCGGCGCTGGACGAGGCCGGCCTCGTCGCGCGTTCCCTCGATTGTGCGGATGATCGGCGCCATATCTGTGATCTTGATGTCTTCGCGTGCCTCAACGTTCGGTGCACCTTCACCAAAGCGGATCTTGATCTTGAGATGGGTGAAGTCCTCCACAATCGACGCCACGTCCACCATCAGCCGATAATCATTGCACATGCTTTCCTCGCAGTTCTTGTTGTGAAGCCTGGTTCTTGCTATGTTCTACATATGATGAACGCGAAGGTTTTCCAGTCCGACGCCCCGCTCGACGAGCGCCGCGTCATCATAAGACGGCATGACGGCGATGTGGAGATGGTGGAGCTGCCCTGGGGGTTGCGTCGGCTCGATGGCGGCCCACGCGCGGCCAATGTCGTCCGCTCTGAAGGAAGGACGTTTCCAACCCACCACCGCTGTCTGGTGCCGGCATCCGAGTTTCGCCATCGCAGTGGGGCGAGGAACTTCTGTTTCTCGCTCAAGAACGGTGACTGGTTCTATTTCGCGGGTATCTGGCGGCAGGCGTCCCATGGCTGGCCGGAGGCCTATGCCGTCCTGACGATCGAGGCGAATGTCGACATCGCACCCTACCATGACCGGCAGATGGCGGTGCTGACGCGCGATCGGCGGATGGACTGGCTCGATGGGGTCGTAGCGGAAGATGAAATCCTGCGGCCACTCCCGGCAGGTACATTCCGCGTCAAGCCTCTTTCGAACGCTTCGTTCCAGTCAAGATTGGCGGTCTAAAGCGCGAGCCGCAACTGCGGCGCCTTATCACCTGCGTTGCGCCAGTGAGGACAGCAACACGTCGGGCGGGCGGCCATGACCGTCCGGCCGCTTGATCCGCGACGTTTTGTCGGTGGGGTGCCCTCATGCGCGGGGATCGAGAAGAAATTCGCAGACACTACGACGATCCCGACTTGTCCCCGCAATTCACACCAAGGAGTAGCGAGCGCACGCAGCGCTCCAAAAAAGTCTGCCAGCCGCTATTGGGCTGATTCTTCTGAGTATTCTTCCGATTCCTAATGTCCAGGATAATATTCCCATTCCTCCGGTTGCTTGACTCTTTTATTCGACCGGAACAGAAAGAGAACATCCACATTTGCTCGACATGATGTCGGCCGCCAACACGACCTTGAAGGGAGCCGTGAACGATGACTGCTGCCCGCGAAAGGGTGATTTCCGATCTGCGCGAGCGCATTGCCTCGCTGGAGGGCGTGTCAGCCAGAAAGGCCGGCTGTCTGTCCTTTGGGGTGCCGGAAATCGATGCGGTCCTGCCGGGAGGTGGCCTGGCCTATGGCGCCCTGCACGAATTTGCAGGCGGCGGGTCGGGCACGGTGGATGGTGCGGCGGCGGCCCTCTGTGCGGCGGGCATCGCGGCCCGCACCAAAGGTCCGATCGTCTGGTGCCTGACGCGGCCGGACCTGTTTTTTCCTGCGCTCGCCCAGGTCGGTCTCCAACCCGACCGGGTGATCTTCGTCGAGTCCGACAAAGAAGAAGACGTTTTGGCAAACATGGAGGAGGGGCTGTCCTTCGGCGGGCTCGGCGCCGTCGTCGGTGAACTCGTTCGCCTGCCGATGGTCAGTTCGCGCCGGCTGCAGCTGGCGGCCGAGCAAACGGGCACGATGGCGCTCGCCGTGCGACGCTGGCGACGGCAGACGGAGGCCAATGACTTCGGGCAGCCGACGGCGTCGACCACGAGGTGGCGGGTGAGCGTCATGCCGTCGGAGGAATTGCCGGTGCCGGGTGTGGGGAGGGCTCAATGGTTGCTGGAATTGATGCGCGTGAAAGCGGGTGAATGTGCTGAGTTTCTCGTGAGGGCGTGCGATGACAAGGGTTGTCTCGATCTATCTTCCGGATCTGCCGACGGATCGCATTCGTCGCGCCGATCCGTCTATTCCGCCTGAACAGGCGATCGCCGTGATCGCCAGGAGCGGCTCGAAGCGCTGGGTATCGGCCGCCGACGCGGCCGCCAGGAAAGCCGGCGTTCATGTCGGCATGCCGGCGGCCAAGGCACAGGCGTTGTTCCGCGGCCTGATGCTGGTCGATGCGGATCCTACAAAGGATGCCGCAGCACTCGAACGCATTACCCTCTGGGCGCTAACGCTCTATTCGCCGATCGTCGCCGTCGATGGGATCGACGGGATCGTCATGGACACCGAGGGTGCCGATCACCTGCAAGGCGGCGAGCTCGCCATGGTGACGAAGATCGCCAATCAGTTCCTGGCAAAAAAACTCACACCCCGAGTCGCGATCGCCGACACCTGGGGTGCGGCCCACGCCTGTGCGCGTGCCATCAGCCGCGAAACGGTCATCGTGCCTTCAGGTCAGACCGTCCGCGCCGTCGAAAAGCTGCCGATATCGTTGCTGCGCCTTCCCGGGAAAGTCGTCGGCGATCTGCGCACGCTTGGCTTCCAGACGATCGGCGAATTGGCCAATACGCCGCGCGCGCCGCTGACGCTTCGTTTTGGTCCGGAGATTGGCCGGCGGCTCGACCAGATGTTCGGCCCGGTCCCTGAACCGATCGATCCGATCCGCACCGCCGAGCTCGTCGAAGTGAGCCGCGCCTTCGCCGAACCGATCGGTGCTTCCGAAACCATCGACAAATATGTCGGCCGGCTGGTCGTGCAACTGATCGAGGAGCTGCAAAGGCGCGGCCTTGGTGTTCGGCGCGCCGACCTGATCGTCGAGAAGGTTGACGGAACACGGCAGGCAATCCGCGCCGGCACGGTGAAGCCGGTGCGCGATGTCGTCTGGCTGACGAAGCTATTTCGCGACCGGACGGAAAAGATCGAGCCCGGTTTCGGGATCGAGAAGCTCACCTTGGTTGCGGTGATAGTCGAGCCGCTGGAGGAGCGCCAGAAATCCTCCTCGCTGGTCGAGGAGGAAGTGAAGGACGTGACGCCGCTGATCGATATCTACGGCAACCGTGGCCAGCGTGTGTATCGGGTGGCACCCGTTGCATCCGACGTGCCAGAGCGCTCCGTCCAGCGCATCAGTCCTGCTGCCGATCCGGTCGAGGTCACCTGGGTCAGTCATTGGCGCCGGCCGGTTCGGCTGCTGGCCCGCCCGGAGCTGATCGAGGCCATTGCCTTGCTGCCGGACCGGCCGCCGGTCTCGATCACGTGGCGCGGCAAGCGGCGGAAGGTCAAGCGCGCCGACGGTCCGGAACGGATCTTTGGCGAGTGGTGGCGGCGCGACGCGGAGATGGAGGCCGTGCGGGACTACTTCGTCATCGAAGACGAGGCCGGCGAGCGTCTTTGGGTGTTTCGCTCCGGTGATGGCATCGATCCTGACACCGGAAGCCATCGCTGGTTCTGCCATGGGATCTTCGCATGAGCTATGCCGAGCTGCAGGTCACGACCCATTTTTCCTTCTTGCGCGGTGCAAGCTCGGGGCAGGAACTGTTCGAAACCGCCAAGGCTCTTGGCATCGAAGCCCTTGGCGTTGTCGACCGCAATTCGCTTGCCGGAATCGTCCGGGCGCTTGAAGCATCGCGCGCCACGGGATTACGCCTCGTTGTCGGTTGCCGGCTCGATCTGGCCGACGGCATGTCGGTGCTGGTCTATCCGACCGACCGGGCTGCCTATTCCCGGCTGACCCGCCTCATCACGCTTGGCAAGTCGCGCGGCGGAAAGAACAACTGTATCCTGCACTGGGACGACGTCGTCGCATACAATGGCGGCATGATCGGCATTCTTGTGCCGGACCTGCCGGATGACACCTGCGGGATCCAGCTGCGCAAGATGGCCGAGCTGTTTGGTGATCGGGCCTATGTGTCGCTTTGTCTGCGGCGCCGGCAGAACGACCAGCTGCGCTTGCATGAGATTTCCAATCTTGCGGCGCGGTCCAAGGTGCGGACGGTCGTCACCAATGATGTCCTCTTCCATGAGCCAGGCCGCCGGCAGTTGCAGGACATCGTCACCTGCATCCGCACCCGCACGACGATCGACGAAGTCGGCTTCGAGCGCGAGCGCCATGCCGACCGCTATCTGAAGCCGCCGGAAGAAATGGAGCGTTTGTTTCCGCGATACCGGCAAGCCCTGGCACGAACCATGGAGGTTGTCCGTCGCTGCACTTTCTCGCTCGAGGAACTTACCTACCAATATCCGGAGGAGGCGATCGTGCCGGGCAAGGATGCTCAAGGATCGCTGGAGCATTATGTCTGGCAATGCGTGCCCGATCGCTATCCCGAAGGTCTGCCGCCCGATGTGTTGAAGGTCGTGCGCCACGAGCTCGATCTCATCCGCACCATGAAATACGCGCCCTATTTTCTGACCGTCTTCTCGATCGTGCGCTATGCCCGGTCTCAAGGTATCCTTTGCCAGGGGAGGGGTTCTGCCGCCAACAGCGCCGTCTGCTACATTCTCGGCATTACCAGTATCGATCCCTCGACCAACGATCTTCTGTTCGAGCGGTTCGTCAGCCAGGAGCGCGACGAGCCGCCGGATATCGATGTGGATTTCGAGCACGAGCGGCGCGAAGAGGTGATCCAGTGGATCTATCGCACCTATTCCAGAGAAAAGGCAGCGCTCTGCGCGACCGTGACCCGCTATCGCGCCCGCGGCGCGATCCGCGATGTCGGCAAGGCGCTCGGCCTGCCGGAGGATGTGATCAAGGCGCTGTCGTCGGGCATGTGGGCCTGGTCGGAGGAGGTTTGCGATCGCAATGTCCGTGAGCTCAATCTCAATCCAGACGACCGGCGCCTTGTCCTCACCTTGAAGCTCGCACAGCAGCTGATGGGTGCCCCGCGGCATCTCGGCCAGCATCCGGGCGGATTCGTCCTCACCCATGATCGGCTCGACGATCTCGTGCCGATCGAACCGGCGACGATGAAGGATCGCCAGATCATCGAATGGGACAAGGACGACGTCGAAGCCCTCGAATTCATGAAGGTGGACATCCTGGCGCTTGGGATGCTCACCTGCATGGCCAAGGCCTTCGATCTGATCCGCGAGCACAAAGATCGCGATCTCGACCTCTCGAAGATCGAGCAGGAGGATCCTGCGACCTATGCGATGATCCGCAAGGCCGATACGCTCGGCACGTTCCAGATCGAAAGCCGCGCGCAGATGGCGATGCTGCCGCGTCTGAAACCCCGAACCTTCTACGACCTCGTGGTGCAGGTCGCCATTGTCCGGCCCGGTCCGATCCAAGGGGACATGGTGCATCCCTATCTGCGCCGGCGCGAAGGCAAAGAGGCAGTCGAATATCCGACGCCCGAGCTTGAGGCGGTCCTCGGCAAGACGCTCGGCGTGCCGATGTTTCAAGAGTCGGCGATGAGGGTCGCGATGGTCTGCGCCGGCTTTACCGGCGGCGAGGCCGACCAGCTGCGCAAGTCGATGGCGACCTTCAAGTTCACCGGCGGCGTCTCGCGGTTCAAGGACAAGCTCGTGTCCGGCATGGTGAGGAACGGCTACACGCCCGAGTTCGCCGAAAAGACCTTCTCCCAGCTCGAAGGCTTTGGCTCCTATGGTTTTCCGGAGAGCCATGCGGCATCCTTCGCGCTAATCGCCTATGCGTCGAGCTATATCAAACGCCATTATCCGGAAGCCTTCTGCGCGGCGCTCATCAATTCGCAGCCCATGGGTTTTTACGCGCCGGCGCAGATTGTCGGCGACGCGAGAGCCCACGGCGTCGAGGTGCGGCCGGTCTGCATCAACCGGTCCCGGTGGGACTGCACGCTGGAGCGGATCGGCAATGCTGGGCGCCATGCCGTACGGCTCGGTTTCCGGCAGGTGAAAGGACTGGCGGTGGCTGACGCGGCGCGCATCGTCGCGGCACGCATGGACAATACCTTTGCCTCGGTTGATGATATGTGGCGCCGATCCGGCGTGCCATCGGAAGCGCTCGTCCAGCTTGCCAAGGCCGATGCCTTTCTGCCGTCGCTGAAGCTTGAACGCCGCGACGCGGTCTGGGCGATCAAGGCGCTGCGCGATGAACCCCTGCCGTTGTTTGCGGCGGCTGCCGAACGGGAGATGGCTGCAATTGCCGAGCAACAGGAGCCGGAGGTGGCACTTCGGCAGATGACGGACGGGCATAACGTCATCGAAGACTACAGCCATACCGGGCTGACATTGCGGCAGCATCCGATCGCCTTCCTGCGCAAGGATTTAGCAGTGCGCAACATTATTACCTGTGCCGAGGCGATGAATTCGAGGGACGGGCGGTGGGTCTATACCGCCGGACTTGTGCTGGTGCGGCAAAAGCCGGGATCGGCCAAGGGCGTCATGTTCATCACCATCGAGGACGAGACCGGGCCGGCTAACCTCGTCGTCTGGCCGACGCTGTTTGAAAAACGCCGGCGGGTCGTTCTTGGTTCATCGATGATGGCGATCAATGGCCGGATCCAGCGGGAAGGGGAGGTGGTGCATCTCGTCGCGCAGCAGCTGTTCGACCTGTCGGGCGATCTGACCGGCCTTGCCGATCGCGATGAAGAGTTCAAGCTGCCGCCAGGACGCGGCGATGAGTTCGCCAGAGGCGGAGGGCCTGATCCACGGGACAAGCCGAAGCCGGTTATAGCCGCGCGCGACATGTTCGTGCCTGACCTTCATATCGATACGCTGAAGGTGAAGAGCAGGAATTTTCATTGATATTCAATTTAAGAGCTGGTCTTTGGTTCAAATCGGGCTTCGGCGATAGAGCTAGGATCCCATCTTGCGGCATCCTCTCGATGGTTATACTGTTTTTGAAAAACAGTATAACACCAGAGTCGAGCCTATGAAGTCCATCGCAAGGCCGCCCAATGGCATGTGCCCCATCCCAAACCGATCAATGACGCTTATATTGCAGCGACAGCCTTCACCCGACATATGACACTGGTGACCCGCAACATCAAGGACTTCGAGGGCATGGGAGTGGCACTCGTGAACCCGTGGGCGACGCCGACATAGGGCCATCTGGATTCTAAATTTAGCTTCTTATTCCGCACCGGGATCGGCAATGCCAGATCTTTCGGCCGCGCAGGAAGCGGCCTTTTCACCACGAATGTCCGTCGCAACGATCGTTCGGGCCGTCCGCTCGTTGAACGGTGCGCGCTCTATGCCGAAGGCACGGAGCCGGCCGTGGCCGTCTCTGCCGATCCCGGTGACGATCGCTTGCCCAGCGAGCGCTTCACACTCGTCTGTGAAGCCCGTTCCGGGCCGCTTCCATCTGTTCGCCCAATGACATCGCCGCCCAGGCCGGTCCCTGGGAACTATCAGAGGCCATCCCCCGGGACAGACCGGGAGGGCTTCGCCCGAGGGGGCTTGCCAATCGGGATGACAACGGGGGTCAGACAAGAGCAGTTCGAAATCGTACGATAAGGCCGAACGGAGCATGGACAATGCCGTAGCTCGGATCAGCAGCTCCGATCTTTGCGGCCATCGGTGACGCACGAGGGGTCGACATCTTCTCGAATGGAAGCACGGCCGAGCCCAAGGCAGCCGATCCGGACCGACGAGGAAACTCAAGAGCGCCCGCCGCAGCACCGTGCCGTGCATGACGAGCATCGTCGGCAGGCCGACAAATGCGCGATCGCTTCTGTCTCCTTTCTTGCGAAGAGATCATTGCCCTTGGAACCATGCCAGTCAGTGCCCATCTAGGGCTCATTACCCGCCATAGATGATTGCCTGCAGCGCCGCTCTCGGCCGCGCGTTCGCAGTCGTCCAGGTTACGAAGGCGCTCCCTGGCAACAGGTCGAGCGCCTTCGTCATTTCTGCAGCTTTCTATTCGTATCGACGCCAACGCGATCATGAACCGAGCGCAGGCAGCGGACGCAAGAGCCGGAAGGCAGAACAATCCAATTGATATTAGGTTAGCGAATATACGCAGGGGGCGAGCCGTCTGACCAGAAACGCCCTCTGTCGAACTCTTCCGCTACCGCTGTCGGCCCGATCTCTCCGCCTTCCGAACCTGCGGCTGCCGCGCCCAAGGTGATGATACGGGACACGAAAACTGGCGCGGTCATTCCAGTGAAGGTTCCGGGCGCTGACAGCGCCCAACTCACGAGGGCGTCTTCCGCGTCACTCTCGTCTCGCGGATCGGTATCCGAGTGGGTGATTCCAAGCAGGGCGATAGAAGCTGAGGGTTCCCGCAGTTCCAGGATCGCACCCTGCGGTCGCACGCGGCCAGTCGAAAGGGCTGAAAGGGGGCCGGGTGCCGCGGTCTCGACCGCGGGCGAAGCCATCACCTCCGCCGGACGAACAGATGGGATCGGCACCGCCAGGGAAGCGAGATCCGCGAAATTGGATCCCTTCGCCGCGGAGGCATCCCTCTGAGATTTCGTCTGCAGGTCAAGCGCCTCCTCGGCACGGCTCCGCGGGGTCGGAAGCATGGCCGCCAGCAGACTGCTGCGGGCTGGTGCCGGAGCGACATCTTCATCGTCCTCCCCGGCAGTGCTGGCGATCTCGATGGACTTGGCTCCCACACGCCGCCTGTAGTCCGCGACAGCCTGATCGTAGCCGGGAAGGGGGCTGCCGTTGGCGGGCAGATGCATCGTCTTCCCGTCAGGAAAGATGCGCGCGAGTTCCTGGCGGGACATGCGCGGCCATGCGCGGACGTTGCCGACGTCGAGGTGCACGAACGGGGATCCGGACGTCGGGTAGTAGCCCACGCCGCCGACCTGCGCCTGCATGGCGATCGCCCGGAGCGTCGCCAGGTTTACGCCGGGGATGTAGAAGTCCATCGCCTTGCCCAGCATGTGCTGGCTGTTCTTCGCCACTCCGGTGTTGCGCGAGCGTCCGCGCAGCATGCTGTTGGTGGCAGGCGACCGGTAGGCGGAGACGATGTGGATGTAGTCCTTCGCCCCCGCGCGGTCGTAGACCTCCCAGACGAGATCGAGCAGGCGGGGATCCATCCGGGCAGGCTCGTTCTTCCGCCAGTCGCGGAGCAAGCGGTTGATCCGCGCCAGACCCTTGGGGTCGAACCTGCCGTCGCGTTTGAAGGTGATCGTCGCCCTTTCGCCGGTGTGCGTGAAGAAGAGCTTGAGGGATCGGTCCCCCTCGGCGGCAGCAAATGTCGCAGATGCAAGCACCACAAGCGCTGCAATCAGCCCTGCGCGGGCGGCCTTCACGCAAGGTCGGACGACATGCGACAGCAGAAAGACAGCAGCACGTCGCACAGCCTCCTTCGAAAACACTTTCACCGAAACCTCAGACACGAAAAAACCCGTCCACGCAGCACGATCGTAGCGGGAACGCCATCGTCGCCGCTTCCTGGAGACGGAATTATGGTCAACGAATTACTAATATGCCGTTGACGGTTCCATCAAAGGCGCGATCTAACCGAAACCCCCTCTTCGTTCAGATGCTTCTTCTTCGGCGTCATTTATCCGTTGCGTGCTGCTCCGCCGAAATGAGCGATGACAGATGCCTCCACTTGGAAGTCTGCAACGGGAGCGCCAGGTATGCGTTGTCGGCTTACTTGATTTCCATCGGAGGACAGACATGCTCGACGAACACGCCCGGATCATCAAGGAACTCGGAGTCGCTGGAGACTTCGATGCGGCGGCCGAAGCCAATCGTCGCTCGGCTTTCCTTGCAGACCATGTCCAGACATCGTCGATGCGGACGCTCGTCCTCGGCATCAGTGGTGGCGTGGATTCGCTCACGGCAGGAATGCTCGCGCAGCGGGCGGTGCAACGGCTGCGAGACGGCGGCTACAGTGCCGAGTTTATCGCGGTACGGCTTCCATACGGCGAGCAGGCCGACGAGGATGACGCACGGAAGTCGCTTGATGTCATCCGCCCGGATCGGACGGTCACCATCGACATCAAGCCTGCCGCCGACGCCATGATGGCCGAGATCCGGCGCGATGCCGACGATCTCGTTTCAGGCGAGCGCCTTCACTTCCATCTCGGGAACATCAAGGCCCGCCAGCGAATGATCGCCCAATACGCACTGGCAGGCGGTGCACGGGGCCTCGTCATCGGCACTGACCATGCGGCGGAGGCGCTGATGGGGTTCTTCACGAAGTTCGGCGACGGCGCGGCCGACATCCTGCCGCTTTCAGGTCTCAACAAGCGGCAGGTGAGGGCGGTCGCGCAGCATCTCGGCGGTCCGGAGGATCTCATCTTCAAGGTGCCGACGGCGGATCTTGAATCCGACGCGCCGCTCAAGCCGGACGAGCAGGTCTATGGCGTCACCTACGACGAAATCGATGACTTCCTGGAGGGCAGGGCGATCGGCGAGAACGCGCTGCAACGGATCCTGACGGCGTACCGGTCCACCGCTCACAAGCGCGCGCTGCCTGGGGCTCCGATCGGCTAAGACAGCCAACGGTATGTGAGACGGTAGAGCGAGGTAGCGATGGCCCAAATCCCATTTGAGAAAAACCTGGACTCGACGCTGGCCCTCATCGGCGATCCCTATCGCTTCATTTCCGACAGATGTCGGCGCCACCGCTCCGACCTGTTCGAGACACGGCTCCTGCTGGAGAGGACGATCTGCATGACAGGTCCGGAAGCGGCCCGGCTATTCTACAATCCGGACCTCTTTGTGCGTAAAGGTGCCATGCCTAAGGCGATCCAGAAGACGTTGCTCGGCGAGGGCGGCGTACAGGGTCTCGATGGTGGATCACATCGACACCGCAAGCAGATGTTCATGTCGCTGATGAGCCCCGCGCAAATCGGGGAACTCACTCGCCTGACGGCAGCGGAATGGCAGGCGCGCATGCGGGCGTGGACATCGACACCCAACGTTGTGCTCTATCCGGAATTCCAACGGCTTCTGACTCGCGCAAGTTGTGCCTGGGTCGGCATCCCTCTGGCCGACCCAGAAGTCGATGCACGATCGCGGAATATCGTGGCACTCTTCGACCACGCCGGGTCGGTGGGGGTTCGCCATCTGTGGTCGCGGTGGTCGCGAAAACGTGCCGATCGCTGGCTTGCGAACATTGTGGAAGAATTCCGTTCCGGGCGGCTCCACTTGCCGGAACATACCGCTGCCCACGCCGTTGCCTGGTACCGGAATCCTGATGGCGCGCTGCTGGCGCCCCAGGTTGCCGCCGTCGAGCTGCTCAACCTTATCCGGCCGATCGCCGCAGTATCGGTCTACATGATCTTCGTGGCGCACGCGTTGCATATGCATCCGGATATCCGGGACAAACTCCGCTCCGGTGACGACGATTACGCCAACCTCTTCGTTCAGGAAGTGCGCCGATACTATCCGTTCTTCCCTGCGGTCGCCGCCCGTGCGCGACGGACGTTCGAATTGAACGGCTACAAAATTCTTGAGGGCCGCCGTGTGATCTTGGATTTATATGGGAGCAATCAGGATCGACGAACGTGGGAGAAGCCGGAGGAGTTCGAGCCCGAGCGATTTTGTCGATGGGATGGTGGCCAGTTCAACTTCATTCCGCAGGGCGGCGGAGACCACTACGTCAACCATCGCTGTCCGGGTGAGTGGATCACAATTGCGCTCATGAAGCAGGCAACGGAAATGCTGACGCAACAGATGGCGTATGACGTTCCCGAACAGGACCTGCAGATCGAATGGTCGCGGATGCCTGCGCTGCCGCGAAGCCGCTTCGTGATCAGCAATGTCATAACCCGCGAGGCACCATGGGCTACTGCAACGACTTAGATTGAATCGATACTGCCGGTCGGTGTCGACGCAGGATCCTGCATTAGGCGGGGATATCTCCGGTCCCAGGCTTGGTCTTAGTGGGTGGGCTGTGGCGGCGGAACCGCACGTCACGTCTCATTGCGGGGTGGGAGACGATGCTGCGCACGTTGTAGAAAGGCTCCTTCGATACGCGCCACTGGCCGCACAGTCGAACAATCCCGATCACCACAGATCACGGGTGAAAGTTCATGAATTGACCGATGGCCCCTCCGAATCTTAACTTTGGATTAAGAATCAGGGGGCGAACGAATGAACCTTTCTTCTTGGACGGGAGCAGCCATTGCCGTCGCGGCGGTGGTTCTCTCTTCAAGTGTCGCTATCGGTGGACCAAGGGCGGCGACCAACATGATCGTTGGCGAACTCACCAGCCAGCCGGTCGGCCACTACGACTTCTGCCAGCAGTATCCTGCGGAATGCAGCGTCCGCCTCCCGTCGTCTCCCTCTCCCGAGCTGTCGGAATACGGCTGGGCTGCTATCGAGGCCGTCAACACCTCCGTCAACGCAAGGATCGTCCCCAAGACCGACAGGCAGATGTTTGGCCGGGAAGAGCTCTGGGCCTATCCCTCCAGCGAGGGGGACTGCGAAGACTTCGCGCTCCTGAAGCGCAGGGAGCTCGCTAACCAGGGGTTCTCCCTGGCCGACCTCCTGCTCACCGTTGTCCGGAAGCCGGACGGCGAGGGCCATGCCGTCCTCACCGTGCGCACTGCTGACGGTGACTTCGTGCTCGACAACCTGGACTCCAAGGTCAAGGCCTGGAACGAAACGGCATATGTCTTCGTCAAGCGTCAGTCCTCGTCGGACACGGGCCGCTGGGTCAGCATCGAGAGCGCCCGGGACGTGCCTGTCGGGTCGGTCCGCTAGTGTCCGGTCTCGACCTCCGGAGGCTTGGTGGTGAGAACGTCAGCGTGTCCTGCAATATGAGGTCCGAGGCTGATGCATCGAAGCGCGGGCTGCGTTCCTGCGAGCTGCGGAGGAAGCCGACCTCGATATCAGTGGCAACTGAGGTAGAGGACAAACATTTCGGAGGGTCCGAAGACCAATCGCTGACAATTTTACCAGTTGCGCCGCGACCAATTGGCTAACGCGCCGTCATGACTAAAGATGAGATAACAACCTTCCTGGTTGCGATGATCGAAGCCTGCAGCAAGATCCAGGCGATCGGGACAATCGGCTAGTTCTTGGCTGAACCGGCCGATCCGACTGACAGAGATGCTTGCCGCCGGATCAAGCTTGTCTCCTCGGCATTCGGCGAGCGCATCTCCGGCCGCCGCACCGAACGGCCATCGGGATCGCGTCGGAGGTTGCCAACGTAGGGGCCGACCACCATCGGGGGATCTGGATTATCTGAAGGTCGCCCCGGAGCCGACAGCCTTATCGGCGAAGACTTTGAACCGGATTGGGACGCTGCGGGTCACGTCGGGCTTCAGCTTGAAGGCTACCCCTATACCGTACGATTTTTCAGGCGGGCATCGGCAGCCCATCGGCATTGGCCGGGCGGTGGCGGTCAATCTGGAATTCCTGATCCTCGACGAGCCGACCTCGGCCTCACCTACTTTTTTATCAGCCACGATCTCGGCGTCATCCGCTATATCTGCGACGATGTCGCGGTGATCTATCGCGGCAAGGTGGTCGAGCAGGGACCGGTCGCCTATTGCCCACAAAAGAGGTGGCTCGACCGTTTTTCCCGTTCGAGCCACCAAGCAGTCTGTTGGCAAGGCACATGACAACCTTGCCGTCAATCGAGCGTGACACGGCCGTCAAATGTAACGGCTTCACGCTTTGTAGGTCATTATTTTCCGCATTTCGGACAGCGGTTACGTGGTGCGAGACCGCAAACCCAACGATTTAGTCGAATTCGACCGGTTGGACCGTCAGCGTGAGCGGTTCCGCCGAAGATCCCGATCGAGCCGTTGATGCGGTCTCCAGGGTAGCACTTGGAGCTGGTTGAGGCATGTGCCCAGCCGTCATGGAAGCCCATTTCCTCGTGGTTCTGCCGGTCGGCGTCGGGCTTGTGCCGCACCAGCGCCTGGTGGAAATTTTGGACGGGCTGCAGGCTCGTGTCCCTTGACGGCGTGGCCTTCAATACACCCGCACGTCACGCTGCGATATCCGCGACGTTGCTCCCGTTCGTCCTCAGCATCGCGTCGCGGATTTGCTGCCGCAACCATGCGCAGCCAAGATCGCTGTCCATCTGAAGCGGCCAGACCATAGCCACCGGTGGAAAAGAAAGCGCCAGTGGCACCGGACTGACCTCGAGTCCCAACAGCGGCCCATAACGGGCCGCGATGCGCGATGATACGGTGGCGATCACCGCAGACGAACGCGCCGTGGCCAAAATCGACATGAAATCGGGTGCTGCCGCCACCACTTCCAGTTCGGCACCCGCATGCTCCAGAGCATCCTTGACGCAGCCATGCAGGCTGTCGGTCTGGGAGATCACCGCGTGTTGTGCGGCCATATAGGCATCAAGGCCTACCGGATTGGAGAGCTTCAGCAATTGCGGATTAAAACAGCACAGTACGCTGGACTGATACAGCGGTTCGCAGTGGTGCCGTGAGTCCGGCAGATAACTGCACCCCACAGACAGATCGACGACGCCTGCATCGAGCATCGCGTCGACCTCCTGCGCATCACCGCCACGGGCCAGAATACGGATGCCCGGCGCGATATCCCGCAGACGCGCCGTCAGATCGGGCAGCAGTAGTAGTTCCACCTCGCTGGAAAGCCCCAGCCGGAATGTGCGTTGCTCGGTGGCCGGATCGAATGCGTCCGCCGTCAACACCGCCGCCTGCGCCTGCCGCAACGCCTGCCGCACCGGACCAGACAAGTTGAGCGCACGTGCCGTGGGTTTCATCACCTGTCCTACACGGATGAAAAGCTCATCCTGAAACAGCGTGCGCAGGGTGGATATATTGTGGCTCATGGCAGGCTGCTGGATTTTCAACCGCTGGGCCGCACGGGTCACACTCATCTCTTCCATCATTGCGTCGAAGGCAACGAGGAGATTGAGGTCGAAGGAACGTAGATTGAAATGATCGATGACTTGCATGAATGGTATCGATTTGATTGCTGACCAAGGCATCCTTAGCTGATGGGCAGGAACTTGCAAGCCATTCCGAAGCATCACCCATGGAGTAAACCAATGCCATCCCGTCGTTCTATTCTCAAAACTGCTCTAAGCGGCTTGATCGCCGCACCCTTCGTCGCACCGTCAATCGCCTTCGCCAAGGCACCCTATGCCGTTGATCAGGCACCTGGTTTCTACCGGCTTAAAATCGGCTCCGCAGAGGTCACGGCCCTGTCGGACGGCACCGTCGCTCTGCCGCTGGCCAAGCTGTACACCAACACCAGCGAACAACATGCGCAGAGCGTGTTGAATGATGCCTTTCTGCCAGAACTCGTTCCAACCTCCGTCAACGCCTTCCTCGTCAACACCGGGGAAAGACTGGTACTGATCGACGCAGGCACCGGTGCCTATCTAGGGCCATCGCTCGGCAAACTCGTGTCCAACATCGAAGCGTCCGGTTACAAGATGGATGACATCGATGATGTCGTCCTCACCCATATTCACACCGATCATTCCGGCGGGTTGATGAGCAATGGCAAGCGCACCTTCCCGAACGCCACATTGCGGGTCAATGAGCGGGAGGCCAAATTCTGGCTGAGTGCGGTAAACGCCACGGCGGCGACCGGCATCGTCAAGCAGCATTTTGGCGAGGCGGATCAGTGCGTGACGCCATATGTTAAAGCCGGAAAATTCGCAACCTTCGCGGATAATGCAGCGCCCGTTCCCGGTCTTGGCTCCATTCTTTACGCGGGACATACGCCGGGTCACAGCGCCATCACGCTGGAAAGCGAAGGCCAGAAGATCATATTTTGGGGCGACATCACCCATGGCGATATTCTGCAATTCGACCAACCCGGCGTGGCGATCGAATTCGATATCGACCAAAAGGCCGCCGTGGCTGCACGCGACATTGCGTTCAAGCGGGCGGTGGAAGGCAAATATCTAGTGGCAGGTGCGCATATCGCCTTTCCGGGCATCGGGCATGTGCGGAAAGACAGCACGAATTTCGATTGGCTGCCGGTCAACTACGCTTAAGGGCTGGCGACCGGCCTGGGTGGCTTCATCAGACGTGCAGCTGAACACCTGGAGCCCCTGAACCGCTTCGAGCATCGCCTGCTCTGAACTCTGTTGAACAGGGCTGCATAACTCAGATATCCCTCAGCACGCTCAGGGCGATATGCTCAGAGGCGTCCCGCCATCGACGGGACGCAATCATCGGTCCAACAACAACGATCCTAGTTTAACCTCAGTCCGGTGCCCGGATCGAATACGTGGATGTCGGAGGAAGCCACTTCAACACCAAGCACCTCACCGATTGCGGGCCTAATGTGCGCCGGAACTGAGATATTGATCTCGTGACGCTCATTTTTCAGACTGATGAGGCGTGTTTCTCCATGAAACTCGTTGCGTTCGACCGTACCGCGAAATCCCTGGGCTTCCTCGCTCACGCGGAATGAGCCGGGCCGGATCCCAACGGTTACCTCTCCCTGGCGAATTCCAGCAGGTGCTGCGAATTTGACGAGGTTGTCGCCGAGCCATTCTTCCGTCAACTGCAATTGCAGAAAGTTCATGTTCGGCGTGCCTATGAACCCGGCGGCGAAGACCGTCGCCGGTGCCTGGTAGATCTCCTCGGGTGTGCCCATCTGCTCGATGCGGCCGTCCTTCATCAGCACGATCCGATCAGCGAGCGTCATCGCTTCGAGCTGATCGTGGGTGACATAGATGCTCGTCGTCTTCAGGTCACGATGGAGCCGCGCGATCTCGACCCGGAGGCTGCCGCGCAGCTTGGCATCGAGGTTGGAGAGCGGCTCGTCGAAGAGAAACACCTCGGGCGTCTTGATCATCGCGCGTGCGATCGCAACGCGTTGCTGCTGGCCACCCGACAGTTCTGCCGGCTTGCGGGCGAGGTAGACACCCAGGCCCAGGGCCTCAACCACCGGAGCGAGCCGGTCGTCGATCGCGGCCTTGCCGACGCCGGAACGCTCAAGGCCAAAGGTTATGTTCTCGCGCACGCTCATATGCGGATAGAGGGCGTAGTTCTGGAAGACCATCGCGATGCCCCGGTCCCCGGGGTCACGGTCATTCATCCTCGCGCCACCGATCAGAAGCTCGCCGCCCGAGATCTCTTCGAGCCCCGCGATCATCCGCAGCATGGTGGATTTTCCGCAACCTGACGGACCGAGGAAGACAACGAATTCATGATCGTCGACCTTCAGGTCGAAATCGCGCATGACTTCAAGTGCGCCGTAGACCTTGCGGATGGCCCGGCATTCGACGATGGCCATCAGTTCCCCTCCCTGTCCACGACGATCTGCAGCTTGACGTCTTCCGGCCGCCCTTCGGCAGCGCGTTCGAAGGCAGCGATCGACTGATCGAAGCCGTAGGTGCCCGATATCAGGGGCTGGAGATCCACCTTGCCGGCGGCAATCAGGGCGAGGGCCCGGTCAAAGACGTTGGCGTAGCGGAAGACCGTTTCGATGCGGCATTCGCGGAAGCAGGCCGCTGCAAGGTCGACTGCGACGGGTTCCGGCGGCAGGCCAACGAGCACGACGGTGCCACCTGGCCTGACCACCTTGAACAGATCGCGGATCGCTGCCGGTGCGCCGGAGCATTCAAAGACGATGTCTGAGCCCCAGCCTTCGGTCGCGTCGTTGACCGTCTCAATGAGATCTACCTGCCTGAGATTGACGCCGGTGATACCGCCATAGCTTTCGGCAAGCTTCAGCTTCGTCTCGGAAATGTCCGAGATCAGGACGCGCGAGCAGCCGCCGGCAAGCGCCGCCAGCGCCACCATGATGCCGATCGTGCCGCAACCGGTGACCACCGCCGTGTCGCCAGGGGTGATTTTCGCCCGGGCAGCCGCCTGCATGCCGACGGCGAAAGGTTCGACCATGGCGCCTTCGGCAAACGAGACATTGTCCGGCAGCTTGTAGGTGAAGCTTGCCGGATGCACAGTCTCGGGGCAGAGCACGCCATGCACGGGCGGCGTTGCCCAGAAGGTGACGGCGGGATCGACATTGTAAATACCAAGCCGCGAGGCCCGCGACTTGGGATCGGGGATGCCAGGCTCCATGCAGACACGGTCTCCAGGCTTCAGATGGGTGACGTTGGCACCGATTTCCGTGACGGTTCCAGCTGCCTCATGGCCGAGAACCATGGGCTCGTTGACGATGAAGTCACCGATGCGGCCATGGGTGTAATAATGAACGTCGCTGCCGCAGACTCCGACCGTGTGTATGCGGATGCGAACGTCGTCCGGTCCCATCTGCTGTGGCAGTTCGATGTCGCGCAGGGAAAGTTCGCCGACACGTTCGAGGACAAGTGCTTTCATGAAGGTCAACCTTGATCAATTTTCTTGGAGAATGCGGCGTTGAGCCCACCGGCAAGGACCCCGAGAAGGATCAGCGGTGGCAGAGACAAAAGGACGACGGCAGCGTTCAGGATGCCCCAGGGCACGTTCATGCCGAGCTGCGACATTTCGGAGGCGATGATCGGCAGGGTCTTCGCCTTCGAGGTCGTGAGCATCATGGCAAGCAGAAACTCGTTCCAGACCAGGACGAAGGAGAAGGCGATGGCGCCGAAGACCTGGAAACGGGCGATCGGCAGCGCGACGCGGAAGAAGGTCGCGTATGGGCCAAGTCCGTCGACACGGGCGGCCTCCTCGACATGCAGGCTGACGCGCTCGAAGGCCGGCACTGACAACCAGATCGTGATCGAGGCGGTCACGATGAGATAGGTCACGATCAACGACAGGCGGGTGTCGTAGAGATCGAGGCCGAGCCAGATGACCAGCATGGGGATGGCGATTGCGACTGGGGGGAGGAAGCGGAGGGACAGGACGAAGAACTGCGCTTCCGCCGTGATACGGTTCTTGAACCGGGCGATCACATAAGCCGCCGGCACTCCGAGGACGGCACCGAGCAGCACGGCGCTCGAGCAGATGATCAGAGAATTGGTGAGCGCCCGTGCAACCGAGCGGCGGTTCAGGACATAGCTCATATTGTCCCAGACCGGTTGGAAGACCAGCTTCGGCGTCGAAACCAGGAGATCTGCATTGGTCTTGAAGGCGTTGAGCAAGGTCCATAGCAGCGGCAGCACGACCAAGGCGGCGGCAAAAAGGAGCAAAAGCTTGAGCAGGAGGGTCGAGAGCTTCATCGATTGAGCCTCTTCCAGGTGAAGGTGAAGGTGACGATGGTCAGCACCATCATGATGACGGCCATGGATGAGGCGTAGGAGATCTTGCCCGCTTCGATGAAGCCTTGGGAATAGGCATACATGTCGAGCGTCTCGGTGGAGATGCCGGGACCACCGCGCGTCATGACATAAACCAGATCAAAGGAGCGCAGGCTTTCGATTGCCTTGACAAGCAGCAGGCTGATCAGCGGCGCCTTCAGCATCGGCAGGGTGACAAAACGGTGGATCTCGAAGCGGGTCGCCCGGTCGATCCGTGCAGCTTCAAGCGGCTGCGGCGGCAGGGATTCGAGAAGCTTCAGGATGATGACCGTGAAGAACAGACCCCATTGCCAGACATCGACGAAGGCGACGGCGAGAAGTGCGCCAAGCGGGGTCGAGAGAATGTCCGGCGTGATACCGGTGAGTTCCCTGACCGGCCAGGTCAGCGCGCCATAGAGCGGGTGAAAGGCGAATTTCCAGACAAAAGCAGCGCAGACGCGGGGCAGAAGGACCGGAATGATGAAGAGCACGCAGAGGATGTTGCGCATGCGCGGGCTCGCTGCCTCGAACATCGCAATCCCAATGGCGAGCCCCGTCACCATGGTCGCAGTCACGCTGATGATCTCCCACTTGAAGGAGACCCAGAGCGCATTGAGGAAGCGGGCGTCCGAAAACAGCGCGAGGTAATTGGCGAACCAGACATAGTCTGCATTGGGGGCCGAAAGGGTGCGATTTTGGAGCGATATGTTGATCGCGTAGATCGTCGGCACGAGTGCGAGCACGATCAGGATACCCAATGTGGGTCCCAGAAAAACGTAGGGCAGCGAGCGGCCGCGGCGCATGGCAAATCCTCGGATGGGAAAAGGGGCGCGTCAACAAACGCGCCCGCTAGAGGGCTCAGGAAGTGTCAGAGCTTGGCGGCGAAGGCTTCAAGTTCGGTCAGCGTCGCCTTGATGTCGGTGCGGCTGCCGGTGATCAGTTCTTCCAGCATGATGCCCCACTGGTTACCCAGTTCCTGCCAGCGCGGATCCTGCCAGAAGGTGACAGTGGTTTTCTCGCCTGTCGCAGCCATGGCGTCGGCAAGATTCTGGCCGAAGGTCTTGGCATATTCCGGGCTCTGATAGGTGCTGGTGCGCGTCAGTTCGCCCGGCTGCCCTGCGGCGAGGCGACGGGCCTCCTGCTCCTTGGACGTGGCCCAGGCGACAAAGAGACCGGCGCAGGCCTTTTCCTTATCCGTCGCGTTTGCCTTGGACGCGATGGCAAAACCATGGGCGTAGCCGCCACCCGGCAGTGGCGAGGGCGGTACGGAGAAGGCGACCTTGTCGGCGACCTGGCTCTGCGCCTTGTCGACGGACATGCCGCCGAGCGGGGCGGATTCGATGATGATTGCCACCTTGCCGGAGCGGAAAGCGCCGGTGGATTCGTCCCAGGAACCGGTCTGCGTGCCAGGTGCCGAGTACTTGAAGAGCTCGAGATAGGTCTTGGTCGCTTTCAAGGCGGCATCCGAGTTGAAGGACGGCTTGCCGTCCTTGAACCACTCACCGCCATTGGCCTTAAAGAAGGGCATCCAGCGCCACACGTTAGCGCCTGAGCCACGTTGGCCGCGCAGGGCGGTTCCGTAGACGCCGTTCGCCGGGTCATGCAGCTTCTGTACGGCGGCGAGATATTCGTCCCACGTCTTTGGTGGCGCAATGCCGGCCTTTTTCAGGAGATCGGTGCGGTAGACCATCAGGTCGCCGCCGCCCTGCACCGGCGCAAACCACTGCTTGCCATTATAGGTGGCTGCAGCCCGCATGCCGGCATCGAAGTCGTTGTAGTCATATTCGGCCGGGTAGAAGCCCCCGAGGGGGACGATCCAGCCGGACGAGGCAAAAAGTGCAAGGTTAGCTTCATCGACGTAGTAAACGTCGAAGCTGCCAACGGTCGAGGCGTCGGCCTGCGACTTTGCGCGGCGGTCATTTTCGTTGAGATAGCTGATCTCGAAGCCCGCGCCCGAGAGCTCTTCGAACTCGTCCACATAGTCCTCGAGAAGTGTGAGACCGTCACGCGGCTGTGCCAGGACGCGCACGTCGTCGGTGCATTGTGCGGCGGCAAGAGCATTGGATGCGGCAAGCATGGCGATGACCGCGCAACCGGCACGGAGAGCATTGAGTGTCATGATTTCCTCCCTCAGATGGTAAACTCCCTTACCATCGACAGGGGGCATTTTTGCGCAGGCTATCAGCGCGAACTAGTTTGTCTTCGTCGCAGAACTAGTATTATTTTGACATCTGTCCGCAACAACATGAGTCTGTGAATGCCTATTGCATCAGATTTTCCGCAGTCGATCTCCGAAACCTTCACTGCCACGCGCGAGCAGATCGTCCTGCCAGGAGGCGCCTCCTATCTGATCCGGCGGGACGACTATCCCAATCCGATCTGCATCTGGAACTATCATCCGGAATGGGAGATCCATTTCATCCCGGGTGCGAGTGGCTTCGCCTACGTCGGTGACTATATTGGCCCCTTTCGGCCGGGACACCTCATGCTCACGGGCACCAATCTGCCGCATAATTGGATTACACCCGGCGCACCGGAGATCCCCGGCCGCGACCTGGTCCTACAATTCGACGCGGATGCCCTGATTGGCGTCCGTGCGATCTGTCCCGAGTTTGACGTGCTCCATCGACTGAAGCCACTCGCTCAGCGCGGGATTGAGGTTTTGGGTCCAGAGGCCTTCGCCATCGGGGCCAAGATCCTTGAACTGCACGCCGTCGGCCACCGGGGCGGACTAGGGCTCTTTCTGGAAATTCTGCAGGACATCGAGGCTGCATCGCCGAAGCGCCTGCTTGCGAGCGAACACTTTCTCTCAGTCTATAATCAGGTGTCGGACCGCAGGCACCGTCGGATCGACCAGGCGATACAGATCCTGCAATCGAATCCCGGCGCGCAGATGCACGAGGTGGCGGAACAGGTCGGTTTCGAGCCCTCTGCCTTCTCGCGCGCCTTTCGGCGTCTCACGGGCATGAACTTCTCCGACTACAGCCGTTCGGTCCGCGTCTGGCGGGCCCGCACACTGCTTGCGGAGACAGAGACAACGATCACCGACGTCTGTTTCGAGGCCGGCTTCAACAACCTGTCCAACTTCAATCGCTACTTCCGGATGGAAACGGGCCTCACACCTCGAGCCTATCGCAAGGCCGCGCGCATCAGAGCGAAGTCGGTTATCGCTGGCTCGCTAAAACAAGCCTAAGCCGTGAGAAGAAAGTCATGTACCGACGAGCTGAAGGAAGTGCAGCCATGGCGCGACGTGTCTTGGAGCGGTAGAACCGCTACTTTCTCGACGCGCGAGATCAGGCAACGAAAACCTGAGGGAAAAATAACGAGGGCTAACTCGCCGGCCACATCGTCACTGGCGAGTTAGCCATTCCTGATGATGCTCTTCGACCGACCGAGCGCACGCCTACGTCCCTCCCTGAACGCGCACTTTCCTGTACCGCAGGCCGTCCCGTCTGTTCATCGACGATCGGCATCGTGTCCACAACTCATCTGTAACATCGGGATTCCGCCATCAGCTGTCCCTCCTCAGCAAGGGAGTGGAATCGGAGAAGAAGCACAGACGGTTGTGTCTTCCTGTTTTAAAATAAGCCGCAATTAACTTTTCGGTAACGAAGTCGGAGCATGAGTCCGTGGCTCAATCGCTGAGAGGTTTTGTCATGCGTGTTCCCGGTGGTGCCGTGCTTTTGGTTATCCCGATTATTGCGGTGCTGCTGTTTGGCGCGTCGCTTGCTTGGGACCAACTCGACAAATTCGATCCCATCGTGACAGGCACTATCCGATAGAACGAGATTTATGTCGGCCTCAACGGGCTGCCACGCTTGCGCCCGGACGACAGGTCTGCGAGTGTCGGCCCGCCTGTAATCTCCTGCCAGACATCGTCATGCATTCGCTATTGGGGGGATCAATGAAGGTCCCGGACCATCGCGGCCCCCTTAGGGAGAAATACCAGAGCTTTGGCGAATCGGCGCTGGACGATTTTGATATCCTCGAGCTTCTGCTTCTCCGCTCCAACCCTCAGCGCGATACGTCGTCCAGTCAAGGCGACCATTCAGGATCGGTGGCGGCTTCCGGTAAATGATCAGGTTGATGAGATAGGGGCGGATATTTTCCAGCACCCGCTTCGGTGCGATCGGCGCAATGCGCAGCTCGCAGAATTCCGAGATTTTTCGTTGAAAATGACGTGATGAAATATCCTGTTTGGGCACGCTCATTCCATTTCTCTCAGACACCCGTGCCGAGGGCGAGGGGGAATAGGAGGCAGGCTTTAACGAAGCATGTATCGGAACTATAATTTGGCGGTCGCGCTCGACCCCGCAGTGCGCCCAGACTCTTTCAGAAAAAGGCATTTAAACAGATCATTGTCCCTAATATGTGCTTCAGAGCGAATGCAGACTTGGCCTAGTGCCAAGCGACGGTGGACGAATTTCCTGAAAATGCCGCTCTTATCTTGCCTCTCGTACCCATCTCGGGGGCCTTTCCATGAAACCTATCCCCTACGTCGGCTCCGGGCAGTATTGCTACGCCAACACCTTTGCAAGGATGTTGGGGCGGACGCGCCGTCTACAGCGGCCATTGAATTCGCGACCAGCAGTGTCTTCGGGATGTAACTCATTGGAGGCACGCTGCCTTTCTTCGGTACCTACGGATGGACCCCTGAAGCCGGCCGAGGCACGAGTTTCGAGATCCGCAGGTAACTTCGACAGGATCGAATGTTTCTTTCAGATGTCCGATCACCCGAAATCCCATAACGCACGCGACGATGCGAATGAGAATCCGACGAACGTGGCTAGTTGGTCGTCGACCGATGGAACTTCGTCCTCTCCAAACAGTTCGCGCACCACGAAACCGGGAGGAGCAGTCATGGTTTTGCAATCGCTCATCGCTGAAATCACTGGCCAGGTGCCTCAGCAGGCGGAGAAGCTTGTGGAGCAGATCGCAGCCGGCCGGCTTCTCGTGGTGATTTTTGAGGACACGGCCGGCGCGCTGCGAGTTTGGCAGAATGAACTGCTCAAGATCAACGGCGACGCGATTCGAGAAATGAATATGTGGGTAGCCTGTGTTCCAGCAGATGGGCAACCGGCATTGTTGAATGGTCGCCCAACCGACCTTCCGGTTGCAGAACTACGTCAAGCGCTTTCCGAGGGGATGTCGGGGGCGTTTCAGGTCGTCCTGTTGAATTTCGACGGCGAGGTTATCCTGAGAGCCAATGGCCCCGTGACCATTGAACAGCTTGCGGATGCGGTGGGTCGAACAGGCTCCGCATCCGGCACCCCCGCTAACGACATCGGCAGGCTCCTGTAACCCGAGGCGCATGCAAAAGACGCCGGGAAGTCGATAAGTGCGAAAGCCGCGACGATTTATGGCTACACGAGGAAACGTCAGTATCGTCGCGGGTGAAGATGAGTGCTTCGCGTTTTTTGTAGCGACCGGAACAGCAGTCGCGCTCGCGGAGGCACCGGATACTTCGACCCTCGCTTGCTCTCCGGGCTCGTGAAGTGCATGATCCCGCCGTGGTTCCAGGGAAATTTCATGCCGAAGGTGATTGGAATCGGTGGACTTTTCTTCAGGGCAGTTGACCCGGGAGGTCTCGCCCAATGGTATGAGAAGCATCTAGAGATCGCCGACCTGCACAAGTCCGTTTGGCAGCAGCAGGCAGGCCCGACAATTTTTGGTCCGTTCTCTGAAAGTACCGACTATTTTGGGCGGTCAGAACAGCAATGGATGATCAACTTCAGGGTGGATGATCTCGATGGACTCAAAGCTGCCCTGACGGCGAGCGGGATCGCAGTGGAAACTCGCGCAGAGTGGGACTCAGAGGCCGGCCGTTTTGCCCGTATCCATGATCCAGAAGGTAATCCTATCGAGTTATGGCAACCGCCTGACACACCTGGGTAAGCCCGTAGGGCGGAGTTCCTGCACTCAGTGCAGCGCTAGAGTTCACGCGGCTCCGGTGGGCAGAAAGCTGCACATTCCCGGCTGGTTCCTATTACTGAGCAGCCGGCTTCTAAGTGCCGCCATGCGAGCGTTCATGATTGTGGAAGGCCTGCTGCTGGACGGGGCCTAAATCGCGCGCGGTGTCGGAATTTCACAAGTTCGATCAGTCTGCATTCGCCAAAGCGGTCACCACGGAAACATCAGTTGGCGCCAAGGTCTGCTACCGTTTGTCCTTAGTTCAGATTTCGGTTTGCTTCCGCCGCAGCCTTTTCAAATGCGCGTCGCGCCTGTTCCGCCGTAAGTCTTTCGTCGAGCGCCGCCTTGCAGGCGATCTTGGCCCGAACGAAATGGGGTCCTGTCATTGCCGGCCAGCCTTCAGTTAAAAGCGCCAGCGCCTCAAATGGCCCATTGACGTCCCTGCGCCCGATCCCCGGCAATGCCACATTGACGGGCGCGTTCCAAGTTCTCTCAGTCATCGCTTTCCTCCTGATCGCTCCTGTCACGATCATTGATACTTTGTGAGCGGAGTCCAGTGGAAAGCAGGGCGCGGTACGATTCCTGACCAACACGTACTTTCGAAAGATAGCGTCGACGCACAGCGGGTCGGTCAAGGATTGGTCAGGTTCCGCTAGACCACGTCAGCATCTGCGCCATCTGCCGTTGGTCGCTTGAGCACTCTGTCGAAAGCGGATCCGTCTGCCGTTGCGCCTGCCAAGCGGGACTTGCGAACCGATCTTCGTTCCCGTTCAAGCCCCATGAACGATCCATCCTGCCGTGAGGATCACCAAAAGGCTCTGCAACAGCACTGTGACCATCTCGCGCCGGCCCCAATATGGGCGGTGCCACCCGCGCCAGGAGCCAGCATTCGCCTCGAGAATTCCTAACGTCAGTGCTAGCGAGCATGATCTGCTTTAGCCTGGCGGATGTGTGGCGTGCGGCAACAAGACAGCGCACTCGGTCAACTTCTACTCTCGGCAAAGAAAAATGCCCAGGGCGAGTGCCTGGGCCAAGTTTCTAAAACGACAGCAGCATACGAAGGGGAGGAGCTTGCTGCTGAGGTTAAATTAGGGATTTTTGATTAAAGAAAACCCTACTGTTTACGGCATGGCAGCGATCCTTCGCCACTCATAGGGACGACGGCGGTCGCCTCCTCCAGGAACGCCCAGTGCTTCTTGAGTAGTTGGAAAGCGTAATGCATTTATCCCGAACCGACTTTTGATTGTCGTCTGCAATCGGTCGGTCTGCGGGCAATCGACGAAAGGCAGCCTGAAGCCCGTCTTCGATTCTACCCTTTCAGTCGATCCGGCCACCAACAATCGAGCCCTATGGCGATTTGGGCGCGGCGTTAGGCGGTAGCTAAAGCCCAGGTTTCGGGCGTGCGGCGAGCTTTGCCTTCTTCGGACTGGCGATGCCCAGTTCTCGGTTCATCTTTTTCTGCGCGAGCTTACGCGTTCTCCGAATTCCTTCGGCCTTTTCTCGCGCTCGTTTCTGGGAAGGTTTTTCGTAATGCTCTCGAAGTCGCATTTCCCGAAACACGCCTTCTTGCTGCAATTTCTTCTTCAGAAAACGCAAAGCGTGATCAACATTGTTGTCGCGCACGAGAACTTGCAATGTCCGCTCCTGATGCTGCTAGTGGGCGAATCCATATCTGCACTGTACCTTCCGCGCAATACACCACCATATTTGGCGAACCACCATCTCAACCGCGGCCTCAACAGCGTTGGCCGCGAAAGTCTGGTTTCAAATGACCGTGCAACCGCCTCTCGCGCAGTGAATGCGTCTCGGCGCGGGAACCTGCCAAAACTTAAAGGAATAAAAAGCCTTTCACTGAATATTAGTCGCAGCTTTAACGCTGGCGAGAAGATGTATTCCGCCTTCCTACTCCCTAAGCAGAATGATTTTGCATGACGGCTCTGTTCGTGACGCTGGACTACGGTTCAGCGATAGGAGAATTCATGTCTCGTCCGAATATCAAAACTGCTCTTATGGGAATGCTGATCGTGATCAGCTTCATATTCGGTGGCTTTGCCTTCTATGCGGTAAACCGCCTGGAGGTCGTCAACGACTACGTCAGCGATCTGGCAACCGACTGGATGCCAAACCTGGCCTTGGCCAAAAATATGAGCGCTGATCTGACAACGTTACGCGTTGTATACCGAGATCACCTCCTATCTGCGGATGACGTAGGCAGGGAAGGTGCGGCAGCCAGAATAAAGGTGGCTGGCGAGGCCTTTCTTGCGCATCTGGCAGCCTACGAAACGAATTCCATCAACCGGAGTCAAGCGGACGTCTTCACGCGGATTCGCGCAGATGTGAAAAGTTACAATGCGGTGGGCGAGCGCGTGATCATGGCCTCCCGTATGGGCAAGGCCGATGAAGCCAAGCAAATACTTTGGTCGCAATTGGCGCCTCTTGGCGACAGAATTGTTGGGCAGGTGAGCATTCTTGTCGAAACGGCCGAAGCGGGGGCGAAGGAAACCTATACCAACAGCCAAATCGTCCATAGCAGGGCACTGACGATGACGTTGATCGCTGTCGGGCTATGTGCCGTAGCGATCGGCGGTTCCGTCTGGTTTGCCGTGGCGGGCATTGCCCTACCGATCCAGACAATTACCGCCTCGATGACGAAGGTGGCGGAAGGTGATTCAGCAACCGCAATACCCTATAACGGACGCGCCGATGAGATCGGTCAGATGGCTGCCGCCGTCGAAGTTTTCCGGGCCAACGCTGTTGCCAATATACGTCTCGAACAGGAAGCCCGCATACAGCGGAGCGAGACTGAGGAAGAACAGCGGAAACTTGCGGAAATTGAGCGGACCAAGGCTGACGCCATGGCTCAGGCGACATCCGGGCTGGCGAATGGTTTGAAGCATCTGGCTCGCGGCGACCTTACGTTCGAACTCTCCGAACCTTTCGCCAGCGAATTTGAAAGCCTACGATCCGATTTCAACACGGCGGTTGGTCAGCTCTCCGAGACATTGGGATCCGTCGCCCAATCGACGGGTTCGATCGACAACGGGATACGCGAAATCAGCCAGAGTTCGGAAGATCTATCCAAGCGCACCGAACAGCAGGCGGCGTCGCTCGAAGAAACCGCCGCCGCCCTGGATCAGATCACTGTAAACGTCACGAACTCCTCCAAACGGGCAGAAGAGGCGCGGACCGTGGCCGTCCAGGCCAACAAGAGCGCGGGAGAATCCGGCAGGGTGGTCGCCGACGCTGTCTTTGCCATGCAAAAGATAGAGCAGTCCTCAAACCAGATCTCCAGCATCATCGGCGTGATAGACGAGATCGCGTTTCAGACAAATCTACTTGCCTTGAATGCCGGGGTCGAAGCGGCCCGCGCGGGAGATGCCGGCAAGGGTTTCGCTGTCGTGGCCCAGGAAGTGCGAGAACTTGCTCAACGTTCGGCGCAAGCAGCAAAAGAGATCAAGGAGCTCATCCGCAATTCCAGCATAGAGGTTCAGGGCGGCGTCAAGCTTGTCAGTGAGACGGGCCAGGCGCTGAAGACTATTGAGGGTTATATCATCACAGTGAACCAGCATATGGATTCCATCGCGACTTCGGCGCGTGAGCAGTCGATTGGGCTCGCTGAGGTAAATACGGCGGTCAACCAAATGGACCAGGTGACACAGCAGAATGCGGCCATGGTCGAGGAAACGAACGCAGCCAGCGCTACGCTCGCCAACGAGGCCGGACGACTGCGCGAGCTGATCAGCCAGTTCCAGCTTGCCGGACAAGTTGCACCGCATCCGACTGGCAGAACGCTGGTAAGCCTGGCCGATATTGTCGATCAGCGTAGGCCTGTCATCTCGCCGGCGCGGCGGCTGACCAACTCGGCCGCCAAGGCGTTCGGCAGCGGCCAGGCAGCAATTGCAACCGACAACTGGCAGGAGTTTTAAGAGCGGGCAGGTGCCGGAAAGCTTGCGCCCCTACTCGGGCGTCGCAGTTCGGCCGTTATGGCGGCCGGGAAGCGAACCCGGCTGGCGCAACGACAGCGAAGAGCCGCGAGAGCGGATCAACCTAGTTGCGAACGCGCCACACTCACGTACGGCTCTTGGCACGGATACGCCGCGGCCGGCGGTCGGTCGAAAGATCGGGCAGGTTGCCATCAAGCTGGGGGCCGGTGTGGCCGCGGTCATTTGCCGAGAATTCTCTTTCGATTTCCTTGATCGCCTCTTCGAGCTTGTGCAGTTGGGTTGGCAGAGAACCATGGCCGGTCGGCATGTCTGAGCGTGTAAGAAGCCGTTCTATTCCACGACGGGCGGAAGCATAGATGCGTTGCCGCCCTTCGACCGTGGTATCGTTGGAGCGCTGGATGGCTTGGCGGAGTACGGAAATAAGTGCTGACATGTGATCCTAGCCGCGATGATATCACAGAGCTAGGGCTATATAGTCAGTCGTCAATTGTGGAATTCGCGCTAAATCCAACGGGTTACTATTGCCAAGCGCCGGCGCGGGCTCCGTGGAACGAAATCGCCTGACAAGCGCCCATCATCATGAGACGCGCATCTGGCGCCCTTCACTACTGAAAAATCTCCGGGATATCGACGTGCGATTGACCACCTTGTAGGGGCGGCCGTTGCGCAGAACCGGGTTGTAGGATGCCTGGATCCAGATCTCGCGTCCGCCCTTGGCGATCCGTTGGTATGTCCCAGCGTCGAATGATCCACCAGCCAATCTTGTCCAGAAGGACTTATACTCTGCGGAGGCAACCGTCGCGGCATCGCAGAACATGCTGTGGTGCTTGCCTACCATTTCATCGAGCCGATCGCCGAGCGCCTTGAAAAAGTTATCGCTCGCGGAAAGGATGTTCCCCTTCAAGCCGAACTCGATCACCGCCTGGGATCTGGATATGGCAGCCAATACGCTCTTTGCGTCCGCGAACGCCCCTAGACCCAGCATCAAACCCTCGGCAGAGCATTTACTTGACGGTGCGCATTCAAGGTAACAGTGGGTTTATGCGCCACTGTGAAAATAGACCAGTAAGTAGAGAGTGGGAGAGCTGGAAGATACATCGAAACCGCTTGTCGCCCTGCGTGGAACACCGGCTTGGTCAACTGCTCGAGTGACCTCGGCTCACATCTCAACAACGCCTGCCCAATGGGTGGTAGAATCGCTTAATCCACAATCGGCAAAGCAGGTGGCTGCAGGCGGTCTTTGGCCAGCGCTGTTTGCTTGGCGACCCTTGGGGTCAACGGGCGGTGATGGTGGTCCCGTTCGAGGCGCGATATCACCATGGGTATGGACCGCAAGGGCGATAGCGGCTATCTGCAGGGCTTGTTGCGATGCTGAACACGTCGCCGAAACATCACCGCAGACACCCAAGGCCTCCCAAAGTGAAAAAAGTCCAGCGCAGCTTTGCCGTCGAGTACAGATCGGGTCGGCGTAAACTCAATTCCAATCCGAACTCGATCTGGGGAGACATGGATCTCAAGTCCGTTGCGCAGGATCTGCAGGACGAGGCAATGCCATTTCTTCCGGAAACGTCTCAGGTTGGCAGCGCCGGAGTGTCTTTACCCGGCGAACAACAGGCCGCGACGTTGTTGACACCGCCGATCGAGCAGGAGACAAATGCACCGGCTTTACAGGAGACCATAATGGCCGACGAAAACAATACGATGACTGATGCTGACACGCCGACGGTTGCGGCGCCCGCACCGAAAAAGGAGCGCAAACCTCGCGCCAAAAAGGCAGCCGCTGAAACGGCCTCAGCCGCAGTTTCGGCGCAACCGGCAGCGGCTTCGAATACCGCAGCGATCAAGCCGACGAGAGGCCGCAAGGCAAAGGCTGACGACGGTGCGACAAGCGCCAAACGTGCGCCTGTCAAACGGGCTCCGAAGGCGGTGCAGGCAGCGAGCGCTCCGTCGGTGGCGGCGGTCGACGAGTTTGCGGATCTCCTGCAGCTGGAAGAGGAAAACCAGAGACTGCGCAAGCAGCTGGCCGAGAAGCTGCGTGCTGAAAATGCCGATCTGCGAAAGCGGCTCAACCTCGGTTGATCGGCAGCCGTCGGTCAAGCGCTGGCCGCATTCTCAAGGCTATATCGAGACGAACATCTTGGCGGCGGCTGGTCCTGCCGCCACGCTTTTGCTCGCAGCCTGCCTGCGGGGTAGAATACGAGGTCGAATAAAATGGCGTCTCCATGGAAACTTCTTGCCCGGCTTGTGTCACCGCGGCGTCAGCAGCGCCAAGAACACGGCTCGACCGATGACGTGAAGCCGGACATATTGGCCATCGCCAAACCGACTGAAACGGTCGCCGACAACGGGCTCAACACCGCGGATCCTCCGGTCGACGAAAAGCCGGTCGCTTACGAACAATCGGAGGCGGTGTCGGCGGACCCGGATCATTCCGAAGAAACGGCAAGCGGTGTTCACGGCACGGCAGATATCGAAGGCGCTGGGCCGGTGGAGGCGGCTGATCCGGCCTTGTCCGATGACGCCGGTACGGCCGCACACGACGCACCAAAACCCTCCCAGGCTAGCGAAGGTGCAACGCGAAAGCGCAGCATCCGGGGCAAGAAAGCGGCAGGGGGTGAAGCCGTTCCGCCACCCGCTCCGACCGTTCCCGCCGTTTCTGACGATGCAATCCGCCTCGATGAAGAGATCAGGCTGCTGCGGGACCAACTGGCGCGCAAGCTACAGCTGCAAAATGCGCAACTGAAGAGGCTGCTGGAGCGGTTCGAACGCTGAACGTGCTTTTATCGTCGCACTCTCTTGGATGGCTGCGCGGTTTGTGCTTTTCGCACAAGCCGCGTGCGCCCGCGCTTGTTTCAGGGCGGGGACGTTCATCGTTTGCTTCGGCTGCTCTGATTTCTTCAGATGGCGAAAAATCAGTCAGTTAGGAAATCACGCCGGATCTGATCTCGCCTGAATATCCCCGCCGATCACCTTACCTCTATCCTCGATGGCGTGTAGTGCTCATCGGAGAATTGTTTGATGTCCAAGACGGATTGGGTGATGTTGGTCGCAGTGGCCATCCCGGTCGCGCCGGCGCTTTCAAGGGAGGTCCGGCTTTGGTGGGAAACCTGGCGGAAGCATCGGCGGGCCGAGCGTCGGAAGCGCGCTGAGCAACCTTGATATTTCCCCTCGCTCCTGGAAGTAGTTCATCGGGTCCTTCCACTTTCTGGCGGATCGTGGCGGGAGGAGGGTGGGCCATGCGCCCGTCGAAGTGGAGAAGGCAATCTGCTTGAACATGCGACCATTGGCTGCCTTCACAGGCTTGCCTCACCAATGTTGGGGGCACCTCTGCTCAAACACTGCAAAGACTGGCTATCGGCCTACAAAGATCCTGGACCGCGTCGACAGAGGTACTGAGATACTCGTACAGGCTGGAGAAAAAGCCTGCAAAGACAAACGTGGCGACGGCATCCCGCAGCGTGGCGCAAATCAACTTAGGAGAAGTGCATGAACCCGTTTGTCTTCAGTACGACCGCACAGGTCGTCTTTCGACCTGGTGCTGCAACTGCGATCGGTGATCTCGTACAGCAGAAGCTCGGCCGCCGTATTCTCTTCGTGACGGACCCCGGATTGCGAAAGCTCGGCCTCTGTGAACCCGCTCTTGCGTCTCTCACTGTCTCCGGCATCGAGACCACCGTGTTCGATGGAGTCGAAGCTGACCCATCCCTCGCAACCGTGATGGCCGCGGTAGGTGTCGCCAAGGCTGACAATGTCTCCGGGGTCATCGGCTTCGGTGGCGGTTCTTCACTTGACGTGGCCAAAGTCGTCGCATTGCTTTGCGGTTCAGGTGAGCCCCTCGACGAGGCGTGGGGCGTGGGGAATGCGAAGGGGCCGCGGCTGCCCCTGGTTCTTGTTCCCACCACGGCCGGAACAGGATCGGAGGTCACCCCGGTTTCCATTATCACGGTCGGCGGCGACGAGAAGCGTGGCGTGTCGTCGACCATCATCTTGCCCGACATCGCGATCCTCGATCCCGATCTGACCTTAGGCCTTCCCGCTCACATAACGGCCGCCACGGGCATCGACGCCATGGTCCATGCGATCGAGGCATATGCGTCGAAGAGCGCGAATAACAACCCTCTTTCAAAGATGCTTGCGCGCCAGGCGCTCCAGCTTCTGGGCGCGAATATCGAGAAGGCAGTCTTTGATGGAAGGAACCGTGCTGCCCGCGGCGCGATGCTTCTCGGCTCGATGCTGGCTGGACAGGCCTTCGCGAACTCTCCTGTGGCGGCGGTTCATGCGTTGGCCTATCCGATTGGCGGAACCTTCCACATTCCCCACGGCCTTTCAAACGCGCTCGTGCTCCCGCACGTCCTGCGGTTCAACGCGCCGGACGCTGCGTCGATATACGCGGAGATCGCAGCCGACGTCTTTCCGGAACTCGGTTCGGAACAGGGACACCAGCGACGATGCACCGCTTTCATCGAACGGCTTGCCGGGTTGTCGCTTAAGCTCGGGCTTCAGCCGCGGCTGCGAGACGTGGGTATCGGAGAAGAGCACCTGGCCGGAATGGCGCGGGACGCCATGAAACAGACCCGGCTTCTTGTCAACAACCCCCGCGAGGTCGGCGAGGCGGACGCCCTCTCGATATACCGGGCGGCCTGGTGATGGCGGAACGAACAGCTCCTGAACGGTCCAGCCCAGAAGGTTCCGAATGAGCGCAATCATGCCTCTGGTCCTCGTCGGCATCTTTCTGGAGCGCTATATCGCCAAGAGGCCGACTGCAGGCGCCGTCAAGTAAATGCCAATGAGGAGGACATCATGCTTAAGAACATTCATCCGGCGTTGAACGCCGACGTGCTGCACGCGCTCCGCTCCATGGGGCACGGGGACACGCTGGTCGTCTCCGACACCAACTTCCCGAGCGACAGCGTCGCCAGGCAGACGGTGGTCGGCCGCCAGCTCAGTATGGCCAATCTCCCGGCACCGCAGGCGATCCGTGCCATTCTCTCGGTGCTGCCGCTCGACACGCCGCTCCAGAATTCTGCCGGGCGTATGGAGGTCATGGGCGCGCCGGGCGAAATTCCGACGGTGCAAAGCGAGGTCCAGGCGGAGATCGACCAAGTGGAAGGCAGGCCTTCACCCATGTACGGCATCGCGCGCTTCGATTTCTACGATCTGGCCAAGAAGGCCTATTGCGTGATCTCGACTGGGGAAACCCGCTTCTATGGCTGCTTCCTGTTCACCAAGGGTGTCATTCCACCTGCAGGCGTGTGAGGTACGGCCATGGGAACCGGAATTCCATTCTCGGAATTTTCGTCGCCGACACGGCCTGTCTCGCGCCGAGAATGTCAGCCGTGGGCGAGATTATAGCCGGCAGCGGCTTTGGCGAAATGTTAAAGGCTATCGCAGTGCGGGAGTATCCGCCGGCGGCTCTATAGCGGATCGGCACGACGCAAGCACCTGATCCTGAGGTGCGCTCCTTATGCTCATTTTCTGCGGTAGATTCGCCAATTCGTTGTCTCCCGTACCTCGTCGAAATGGCGGGCGATATAGTGAGCGAAAATGTCGCGCATGCCATTCGCCGTCCAGATCTCGATTGGCCATTTGGGATCGAGGATCAGGTCGACGTCTGCAAACATCTCCTCCGCGGGTGGATGGTAGTCGGGACCGAGGGTTCGTCCCCAGTGATACCAGGCGCTGTCGCCAACGGGTGGCCGGAGCGTCAGCCCCGCCGAGAAGGGGTTGACGAAGTCCAGCACGGCGACAGTCGCTTGGCGAGCGCCTAACTGGGACAGCACGTCCGAGGCCTCGGACAGAGTGCGATTATACTGCACAAAATAGTCGTACTGACCAGCACTCCATGTTTCGACAAGGCGAATTCTCGAAAATGCCGGCAGCGGCATAGGCTCGCCCCATCCCGCAATAGCGTAACGGGCATGAAGGGCAACAGCAACGGCATTGCTTATCGCTGCCGGCACAAGCAGAAATGCCAGCAGTAGCGGCAAGACGAGACGAGCCTTCCGGTACAGGCGGGAAAGCTCGGTCCTCAGAAGAGTTTGAGTGATCACAGCTGCGCTTGGCCCCAGCGTCAGGATGCCCGCGTGTTGGAAGTTCTGTTCAATGAGCAGCACGCCGGTTACGCCGCTAAAAGCTGTAAAAAGAAGATGGCGGTAGCTTGGTGCGAGAGCAAGAAAGATGCCGGCAACAAGTGCGTAGACAGTAAGGTCGGCGAGATTGTTCAGCAAGACGTGCCCCAGAGCGCCGAGCGTCGGGAGCCCGCCGCTATTCTCGCCTGCAAGGCGCATATCCGCGAGGTAGTTGAGGCCCCCGCCCCAGAGAAGTTCGATTGCAAGGACGCTGCTCCCGATCATCCCAAGCGCCAGCGGGGCCCACCCGATTCGACGTCGATCAGTTGCCAGGAAGACCAAAAATGCGAGCTCTACAAGGCCATAGGTGATCTTTGTGTAGAGCATGAGCAACACTAGGAGGCTTGCACAGGCGGCATCCACGACCTTGCTCCGAGCGCTGGATAGGCGGGGCAGGTACATCACCAAAAGAAGACCGAGCGAGGCCCAGCCCAGCCTATTGTAGAACATCGCAAATGTGAGATCGCCGATCCGCTCTCCGGGATTGGCAGGAGCCGCGACGAGCAAAAGCAGAAATGCCGCCAAGGGCAGGCCGAGCGCCTTGTGCATCCGGCTGCCGAGAATCGCCGCGGCAACGGCCGCAAACAGGAGGATGACTATGGCCATGCCCACTGGCATCGCGCCGCCCATGCTTCCCGAAAGGCCATAGCCGGCAGCAGGAATATAGAAGGTGAGTGCTCCAAGTGAGGTATGGAAATCCACGTTCGGAATTTGTCCCGACCAGATGCGATGCGCACCGTCGAGAAAGACAAAGAGATCGTTGACGTATTTGCTGGTGATCGTCTGGTTGGGCAGGGCGAGAAGAGCTGAAAGCACCAGCGCAAACGACGCGACGGTGGTCCACCAGATGTATTGGCGGCCGGCCCGTGGCGATGCGTCTTCCTGCTCCGGCATCGACCTCACTGCCTGCGTCACCGCGCCTCGCTTTCCAACGCGGCCTGTGGTCGCTGGTAAATCGTCCATTCCGGCGTTTTCTGCACCATCTCGAAATTTTTCGAGATGAATGGGCCATACAGCTCCTGTAACGGCAGGCTGTTGATGCCGGCCTTCGGCACCATCAAAATCTTCACGTCGGCGAACAGTGCTTCCGGTGGGATATAGGTCTTCTCGTTGATGTTGCGGTTCCAGTGGAACCACGCAGTGTCACCTGTGGGAGGACGTATCCCGAGCCCCGCGGAGAAAGGATTGGCGAAATCGAGCACGAATACTCGCTCGAGCGGAATCGGCAGGGCCTGTAATAGAGCCGCTCCACTTTCGATACTATCGAGGTAGCGCTGAATGAAATCAGGCTCGCCACCGGGCGGGTCGACTTCCCGGACGTCCTCAAAGAGCGGAGGGCCAAGGGGCTTGCCCACGTTCTCCGCCGCAAGTGCCGTGTGGAGAGCGATCGCCTCAGCGTGGTGGACGATGGGCGGCAACAGAAAGAAGATTAGAAGCAGCGGCAGCGCAGCGACAAGACGAGCAGGCCTCTCGATTTGCGCGCTTGGGTCGAAAGATTGAAAGCGCCGTGCCTTTTCCACCAGGACGGCCGCTCCGCAATAGAGGGTGATGATACCCCAGCTGTGGGCGTTCTGGTTGATGATTGCCAATCCTGCACCCACGCAGAAGCCACTGTAGAGCAGGTCTCGAAGGCTGCGGATGCGCCAGAAGGCGATCAGCGCAAAGACCGTGAAAACCACCAGATCCGAGAAATTCTCACGGACATTTTTCAGTATGCTGCGGACGTCATGGTCACCGCTGACCCGTGCGGCGGCCCGCAGATCCTCTATGTGCTGAAGCGTGCCGCGCCAGAAGAACTCGATAACGATCATTGCCAGTGCAGTCAGGAACAGACTGAGCAGGATCCAGGAGCGCTGCTGCCGGTCCAACAACAGGAAGATCAGAAAGGCTAGGCCGCAGAGCCCGTAGGTCGCCTTGGTGTAGAATTGGACAAGTAGAAGAAAGGCCGTCGCGAGACTGTCTGCAACGTCGTTGCGTGCGGCGTTGGATCTCGGCTTCAGGTACATCACCAGGATGAGCCCGAGAGCGACCCAGCCGATGCGATTGTAGAACATCGCGAAAGAAAGAAGCCGGACCGGACTTCCGAGGTTGATCGGGACCGCGAGAATAAGAATCAGGAATATGCCCAAGGTGATGGCTGAGGGAGAGCTTAGGCGCGAAAGAAGGATACGGATCATCGCAGGCATGAACGCGAAGACCAGGAGTGCCATTCCCATCGGTATCGCGGCGCCGAAATTTCCGGACAGGAGGTATCCCAAGGCAGGGATATAGAAGACCAACGGTCCGAGCGCCGTATGAAAATCACGGTTTGGCACCTGCCCGACAGCGATACGATGCGCTCCATCAATGAATATCAAAAGGTCGTTGATGAAAGCGGTGTTGATGGTCCGTCCAGGAATGGCAAGCATCGCGGCACAAATTGCCGCGACCACCAGGAGCGCAACCTGTGTGGAAAAAAGGCGGCGCCTCATCTAGACCCCGTCCTTCCCGAGGACAGGTCTTGATCCGCATCGGCGTGCGGAAAAAGCGGATCAACAAGATGGAACATACGGACGACGAAGCGGCCAGGGCAATCTCTATCTTCTATTCCCCAGGTTTCGATCACAGCCGCAACCTCTTGAAGATCGGTTCCGGTATGCTTCGGATTATCGCCATGAGCGGATACCAAATGCGCCGGACATAGACGACGTCCCCTCCCTTGCTGCCATCGGCCACGGCAAAGATCCTTTGAGCGACCTCTGCAGGCTCGGCCGTAAGCACTGGTGGAAGCTTCATTCCATCAGTCATCCGCGTTCGGACAAAACCGGGTTTGATGGTGAGGACGCGTACCCCGGCTGCGGATAGTCTGTTCCTGAGACCGGACAAGAACGCCGTCAGGCCAGCTTTCGCGGCGCCATACACGTAGTTGGATCCTCTCCCGCGGTCGCCGGCGACCGAACTTATGCCGACGATGGTGCCGGACCCGCGCGCGGCAAAGCGGCTAGCCAGGAGGCCGAGCATCAAAGCCGGTCCTTCGAAGTTTGTCCGCATCACCATGGCTGCGTGTTCGAGTTCCCTTTCGGCGCGGGCCTGCTCGCCGAGTTCGCCGACGACGCAAACGGCCGTGTCAGGTAATGGCGACACGGTGGTCAGAAACTCTTCGAAGCGGTCGGTATCAAGAATATCCAGTTCATGGGCGGTGACGGCGGCGCCGGTGCGCGTGACGATGTCATCGGCTTCACGTTGGACAAGCTCACGCCTGCGTCCGACCAAATCGATGTCCCAGCCCGCCTCGGCATAGACCAGGGCAGTCGCACGACCAATATCCGACGTCGCGCCAATCAGGAGCAGTGTCTTGCCGATGGCCTTCATATGCCAAGCCTTTTTCCCAGCTGGGAACTAAAGTGACGGTCGGCCCCCGTTGTTCGTCGCACCTCTTTGAACGCCTGCAGTCGGGGGTAACCGGCTTCGAAAGTATGACGGGATTGCCTCGCATCCTTGGCGAGATAGAGCCGCCCTCCCGCCGCGACAACCAGCTTGTCAATTTCGGCTAACAACTGGAACACGTCGGGCGCGACCGGCAGATCGAGTGCGAGAGTATACCCTGGCGCCGGAAATGACAGAAGGCCTGCGCCACCCCTCAGCCTTTTCAGAACGGCCAGGAATGAGGCTTTCCCAGAACGAGCGAAACGATCGAGCATACCGCTCAGAACCGCAAGCGCATTTTCGTCAGGCACTACGCATTGATGCTGCAGGAAGCCGCGCTTACCGTAGAGGCGATTCCATGCGAGCAGACCGTCAAGCGGAAAGAAGTAACTGTCCCAGTGGACCAACGAGGCTCGGGATGCTTTGCGGGCACCCATCCGATAGTAAAGGTCGTTGAATGCGGAAACACTCGCCCTGTTGAGCGCCCAAGCAGGCAGGTCGACCGGCAGCGAAAAACGGGCGGCCTTGGAGGGAGGCAACAGCGCTGCTTTCGGCATTTGAGCGATGTCGCTCGGGTTGGCGTGCTCGCCGACAAAGATCAGCGAGCGGCCAAGCGAAGCCCCCCGCGAAAGGCAATCAATCCAGGCAACGGAATAGGTGGCGTCGTCTGTTTGCTTCAAGGCTTTCAGCGTATCGCCGAGGTTTTCTGTCACGACCGTCTTTTGAACAATCCAGCCGGTAGTGATGGGCCTCAGCGTAAAGGTGGCTTCAGCGATGACGCCCGTCAGGCCCATACCGCCGAGCGTCGCGAGAAAAAGCTCCGAATTCTGCGTTCTGCTGCAGGTAAGGATCTCACCACCGGCAACAACCAGCTTGATTTCGCTAACGTGTTCGCCGAACCCGCCGTCGCGATGATGGTTCTTCCCGTGCACATCGGATGCGATCATTCCGCCAACCGTGACGAACTTCGTACCTGGGACCACCGGGGGGAAATAGCCTCGGGGGATGAACGACCTGAGAATGTCCGACAACATGACGCCACCTTCGACGGTCAGCGACGCCTTCTTCTCGTCGAAGCTTCTCATTCGGCTCAGTGCACCGCAGGTCAAAGTGAGATGCTCACCGATCGCGGCATCGCCATACGAGCGGCCGTTGCCGCGAGCAATCAGACCCGCGCGCGATGACACCGTTCCAGGCAGCGCTTCCGGCAGCCTGCAATCAAGCACTTCACTATCGTGGCGCGGATAACGTCCCCATCCCTCCATCAGTCTGTCACACCCCCTCCAACCTGAACACGAATTTTCGGTCGAGCGCGAATTTTGAGACGTAGCCGATCGCCAGACCGATCGCCCCGCCCGCATACTTCGCAAGATCCGTTCTCCAGACTGTCCAGAAGACGATTTCGAACCCCCAGAATATGATCGTCGTCACGACGCTGAACAGGCCGTAAAGGACGATCTTGAGCAATTCGTCACCATGCGACTCGTATCGGTCAAAGAAGATCCACCTTTTATCGAGGAAGTATTTGAGCCCGAACCCAGCGGCGGTGCCCGCGAACATTGACGGCACAAGGCTTTGCGACGGGTAGATTTTCACGACAGCCGCCTGAACCGCAAAATTTGCCAAAGTCGAGAGGATCGCGAACGCGACATAGCGAACTGCGATGCGGGTCGTAGTCCCTCCACGCATATGATAGGAACGCATCTCGCTCACCTCAAAGCGCGGCGACTACAAAGGCGCCGGCAACGCCCAGAGTCGCGAGGCTCACCTTGTCTTTGATCGCAAATACGACCGGATCGTCATGCATCTGCCCCCTATGGGCCAGCAACAGGATGCGGGCAATCCAGCAAGCCAGGATTGGCCCCGCCAGCCATAAAATCCCTGGCCGGGTGTAGAGATCCTGCACGCTGTCGCTTGCAGCGTAGAGAGCATACAATGTCAGCGCGTTCATCCCGGCCCCGGCCGCCAATGCGCCGATCATGCCGACGTCTCCATTCTTGTAATCGCGGCTCTTGGAGTCGGGTAGGTTCGCGGCTCGGCGTGAAATGAGCTCCGTATATCGCTTGACGAGTGCAAGCGAGAGGAACCAGCTCATCATGAAGGCGAGCAGCCAAGGAGAAGGCCAAACGGAAATCGCCGCCGAGCCTCCCACCACGCGTGCGGTGTAAAGAGCGGCAAGGGTGACGACGTCGAGGATTATCTTCCGCTTCAGAAAGAATGAATAGGCGGTGGTCAACGAAAAGTACCCGGCGAGAACCAACATAAAGGCGGGTGAAATCGTGACGGCAACCATAAACGATAGCAGCAGGAGAACGGGGATTGCCATGAGCGCGTGTGAGAGCGGGATATCGCCGCAACCCAGCGGCCTGCTGCATTTGCTGCGATGTCCGCGGTCGTCCTGCAGGTCGACCAGGTCATTCAGCACATAGACGCTCGACGCGCAAAGCGAAAAGGCGACCAAAGCCAGAGCGGCATTGGCGAGACTGTGGACGTCGAAGAGCTGATTTGTCAGCAACGGGATAAAGACGAGCCCGTTCTTGACATATTGATGCACCCGCAGCAACCGCGCCCAAGTGCGCCAGGTCGGCTTGTCGTGCGCAAGATGTTCGACGTTGTCGCATTGACGTGACAGTTGCCGGGCCACCCTGGCGGACGTCCGAACTGCATATGACTTTCCGGCATGACGCCATACAGGTAGATCTGCGGCGTCGTTGCCAACATAGTCGAAGCCGCCATCCCCAAAGGCCGCTACGAGCTTTTCCGCCTTTACCTTGGCAGCGCAATTCGTCATCTCGTCCGTTGCAAACCAACCGGTGAAGACACCTAAATGATCGGAAACGCGGGAGACAAGTCGTTCGTGGGTCGCGGACGCGAGATAGACCTGACGTCCCTCTTCCCGCGCCGTCTGGATCAAGTTCAGAACCTCGGGATCAAAGGGCAGGATGGCCGGATCAAAATCCGCGGGTGCGGAAAGGCGGTGCTTGAGGCATGCCTTTCCCCGGCACATCGAGAGGACAAGGTCAACGACGGAAAAGGGGCGGAGCCTGAGTTCAGAGAACGCGGTCTCGATCAGGAGGTCGGATCGGACCAAGGTGCCATCAAGGTCGATGACCAGCGGCCTCGACGATTCCGAATTTTGCGGTGTCGCCGAACCACCGACCGTTGATATCGTTCGACGAAGTGAAATCCACTCGTCCTCCTGGCCCGTCGGCAGAAAATCTCTTCGAAGCTCAAACTCCTGGCGCAATTCGCTCAAAGGATTTCCCTTTACTTCGGGTCGGTGGAAATGGCCGAACAACGGCTAAGCCGCTTAGTTCCATGGCCCAATCACTTGCGTCTGACGGCTTTGCGCGCCCTTCACCTCAAAGTTTAGACAGGTAGCGGATATCCTTGCGCGACCCGTCGATGCAGCGGACTACCACCAAGACAAACGGCCATCCAGCGAATGGCGAGACCCACGGCGGCTCCGGGCGTCAAAGCGTGGACATGAAGATTGCAGCGCCGTGGAGAAGTGCGGCCGTTACGACTAGGGCAAATAGCGTCAACAACGTTCCGAGCAGCACGATCAAGCCGTCCCTCTCGATCAGACCTATGGCTATGACGCAGACCGCAATCACGGGAAGAATGTTGCCAAACGGAATGGGAAGGGCGATCGCGATCGCAAGCGCAAAGACAGGAAGCGCCAGGACATAGGGCAGCGCAGGCCCGGTGAACGCCTTCAAGCGTCCTGGTCGAATGATGCGCTCGATCCTCCTTACGATCGGATCGGCATGTCGCTGAAGAGCTGCGAATGCTGATGCGGAAACTTTACAGTTCCGCAGAATGGATGGGAGCCAGAGCGAGCCGACCCCGACGGCAAACTGCAGGGCGACGATCGCCAGAGCAGATCCGAAAACCATGCCGAAGGGCCCTGGGATGGGGATCAGGGCGGGAAGTGCCAGCATCAGCATTGCGAAACCAAAGCTTGCCTCGCCCACCGAGGCAAGTGCATCGCCGACCGTAAGTCCCCCGCGGTCGCGTGCCGTCTCGGTAAGCTTTGCAAGCGCAGCTGAGGCGATGCCACGCGGCTTAGCTGCCGTGCCTACCTCTGGCCCCATGATCAAGCTCCATTGACCTGGTCATTCTCGATCTGAAAAACTTTTATGATGGTAGAGCAGTTCGGGTCGCCTTCGTCGAGAAGCTGTACCGGCGAGATCCAGCCGACTGCAAAGCTCACGGCCGTAGCGACCGCCCAACCGGGTTCTTCGCCGGCGCGTTGCAAAAGCCGCGGTCCATGTGACTCGACGCACTGGCGAGATTGCTGGATTGCGGCTACGGGAGCATTGGCGCGTTCCAGGTGTGCGCTTATCTCAGCCTGAAGAGGGTCGATGACAAAAAGAGCGAACAGCCAGGCTGCGATATCCGAGATCATCAAAAACCTATCACTGGTTCGGCAAACATGTCGGAAACGGTCCGACATCACGAAAGCGCCGAAGACTTCGCCAGAGGGGCCCGGACCAAGGGTCGTTGTTAAAATAGATAGTGTTCGCTAGCGTTCAAGGCTCGCCGGTCGACGACCAGTATGGCAACGCCTCTCGTATGTTCGGTTGGCGGCGGTGGCCTTCCTCCCAACGCCCGCCAACTCGCCACTGGCCTTAGGTGAGCCTAATGCATGCACGGAATACATGGCGGCCATGATTTGCTCGCTTGCTCTCGGCACCCCATATACTTTGAGACTATCCAGGTGAGTTTCAAGTATGATGCCGTTCCGTCGCCGCCAGTGGCTGAGCGACGGCGTGCGCGAAGGAGACAGCATGGAAGAAATTGCCAAAACCCTTGTAGAAATGGATCCCGTCGAGCGGTTCCAACTGCTTGACACCGTCACCGACGCGCTGAGGCAAGCTGCTGGTCAAGCCGAAGAACAGGGCGACACTTGCTTCGCCGCCAATTCGAGATGTTTGGCGGGTTCGATCGTAGGATGCGCTAATGATCCGGAAGGAGAAAACCTAGCGGCCGCCGAGCTTTTGCTGAGGCAGGGCGTCATGCTCCTGCACTTATATTCGAACAGGTCGAACGTGCGGTCCGTGCTTCATTAGGTCAATCCGCGAACTGTGCGAGCAGAGCTCCGGGAACCGAGTACATTTCCCTCGGTTTGGAGGCGATGAAACGATCCGACCGCACCAGCCCATCCATCCGTGCGCAACCAAACCGATGACTTCCAAGACGACACCGGCGTGACAGACGAGATCATCGTCGTGGCTCAGGCTCGGTCGGCACGTGTCTAACGTAAACCCGAAGAAGCGCGGTGATGCCCATGCAGGCCGATTTGTTTAAGGAGCAGGCGCCCTTTTTTCCCGCCGGCTTCCGTTACTTGCCAGATGTGGTTCCTGCGGGGATGCAGGCCGGCCTGGTGCGCCTTATCAAGGAAATGCCGCTGAAGCCCTTCGATTTCCATGGCTACGAAGGCAAGCGGCGCGTTGCCTCCTTCGGTTGGAAGTTTGATTTCGATACGCAGCGCCTTCGTCAGACTGAAGCGATACCCGACGATCTGCTGCCAGTCCGCGACATCGCCGCCCATTTCGCCGGCATTCGGCCTGACAGTTTGCAGCAGGTATTGGTGACGGAATATGAGCCTGGCGCGCCGATCGGCTGGCACAGGGACAAAGCGGCCTTCGCCCGTGTTGTCGGCCTGTCGCTTCTATCTAGCTGTACGTTCAGGCTGAGACGGCGAGCTGGTAGCAAATGGGAACGTTTTTCTATATCAGCGGAACCCGGCTCGGCCTATCTGCTGTCAGGGCCAAGCAGGAATGAATGGGAGCATTCCATCCCGCCTGTCGATCGGCTGCGCTACTCGATCACCTTTCGTGAGCTCAGGTGACGCCGTCGCCAGCGAGCGGGAGTGCCATAACAACTTGCCGCCCGCTATCTGTGCGGGTCCTCAGCGCAATTTCGTTTGCGGTTTCGCAAACCGCACGCCATCCCCCCGTCGTCTTCGGAGATGAATTCCACTCCGGCATTCTTGAAGGCGATACATATCACTCCTAGCGTCGAGGCATGCCTGGACCAGCTTCTCTCCCGATCCTCACATCCAGCGTCGGCTTCAGCTGGCGCGCGCTTTCGGGTCCAACGCCCAACCTCCTGGTTAGACAAGACTGGCGGTCTAAAGCGCCAGCCTTAGCTGCGGTTCCGCAGACGGTGCTTGCCGCTCCAGCGAGGACAGGGTGACGCCGAGCAGACGTATCCCTTTTCTCAGTGGGAAAATCGGCGTGAGAAGCAGGCCGATCAGATCCTGAAGATCAGTGATCGCCGACAGGGGTGCAGGGACCGTCTTGCTGCGGGTGACTTGGGTAAAGTCGGCATATTTGACCTTTAGCGTCACCGTCTTGGCGCCAATGTCATTGGCCTCGCAGTAACCCCACACTTTTTCGATCAGCGGCTGAAGCCCTTCGCGGGCAGGCTCAAAGGCGTGGAGGTCCTGCGAGAATGTGTCTTCCGCGCCGACGGATTTGCGCACCCGATCCGGCTTGACCTGGCGATTGTCGATACCGCGGGCGATGCCATGGAAATACGGTCCCGACTTGCCGAAATGCTCCACCAGGAACTCGAGCGTCTTCTCTTTCAGATCCGCGCCCGTTTCGATTCCGAGCCGATGCATCTTTTCGGCCGTTGCCGGTCCGACACCATGGAATTTATTGACCGGGAGGGCTTCAACGAAGGCCGGCCCGTTCCTCGGCGTGATGACTGCCTGTCCATTGGGCTTGTTGAGGTCGCTCGCCATCTTGGCGAGGAACTTGTTGTAGGAAATCCCGGCCGAGGCGTTGAGGCCGGTGACCAGCTTGATCCTGGCGCGGATCTCCAACGCAATCTCGGTGGCGATCTCCATGCCCTTGAGGTTTTCGGTAACGTCGAGATAAGCCTCGTCGAGCGAAAGCGGCTCGATGAGGGGCGTGTACTCGGCAAAGATTTCGCGGACCTGCTGCGACACAGCCTTATAGACGTCGAAGCGCGGAGGCACGAAAATCAGCTCCGGACATTTGCGCTTGGCAGTCACAGATGGCATTGCCGAGTGAACGCTGAACTTGCGTGCCTCATAGCTTGCCGCTGCCACTACACCGCGGGCGGCCGAGCCACCGACGGCAATCGGCTTGTTACGTAGGTCCGGATTATCGCGCTGCTCGACCGAGGCATAAAAGGCATCCATGTCCACATGTATAATTTTCCGGACCGGGGTTGAGCTCATCTCGTCCATGGCGGCTTTAACGATCACGATAGATCGGCCCTCGGAATTTGCGCCGAAACAAAAAGAGAACATAGCAGGGTTGCGTGCGTTATCAACCGGATTCGACGGCGTCTTCTCACTGCGATCGAAACCAGCCGCCACCGAAGGCGTTCACATCCTGTGGAAATCAATATCTGGAGACACCCAATGGCGGACGACAGCACTACGACAATCCGGGCTACTTTCGAAACACGTGAAGCAGCCGATCTTGCCGTCGAACATCTGGTTCAGCAGCACGGCATAGCAAGGCCGGACATCTTTATTCAGTCGGCAACCGACCGCAATTCCGCCGGCTCGGCGCCGTCGGGCGGCGATGTCTCCCATGAAGAGGGCGCCCGTCGCGACGCGCCTCTCGAAGGCGAGATCGAGGTCTCGGTGGATATCGCATCCCGCCAAGTCACCGCCGTCGAGCGCAGACTTGGAGACGCCGGTGCGCTCCGTGTGTCGAGCCGCTGAGCATGGGCGACAATCTCTCAAAATACCATGCCCAGCGCGATTTCAAGAAGACCAGCGAGCCGAGAAGCGAGGCGCAGGTCAAGCCGTCGGACCGCCGGCGGTGCGTTATCCGGAGGCACGACGCCGCACGGCTCCATTATGATCTGAGGCTCGAACTTGACGGAGTTGTTTAAGTCCTGGGCAGTAACAACGGGCCGTCGCTTGATACCCACGACAAGCGACTGGCAGTCGAGGTCGAAGATCACGCGCTCGACTAACCTTGTTTCATTTGCAGTTTTCCGCGTAGGCTTCTACTCGTTTGAAAATCTCAACCGTGAGAATTCTCCAGGCTTGAAGGCCGGTAATCATTTCAGATCAGCCTAGTGAACCGGTAAGGCCATGACACTATTTCAACTGGAATATTACCGGCTGGGTTTAAGACAATGTCCGGTTGATCCAGTCCGCCATGAATTGCCGGGTTTTAGCAGCCAGCCGAGTCGGTAGCCGTTCGAAGCCATGAGGGCCTTCGGGCACGACAAGGAGGTCCGACCTGCCGGCCTGGCGTTGCCAGCGGTCATGCATCCGGGTGGTATCCTCCACTATGGGATCAAGCGCTCCCGCAATGAATAGGGCAGGGGGCATTTCTGACAGATCCGCGAAAACTGGCGAAAGGTCCGCGTCGGACGCTAAATTGGCGGTCAATCTGTCGAGGTTCCTCTCAGCCGATTTGGGCTCGATGATCAGACTGCCCTTCGCTGTCCTGAGGCTTTTCGATCCGCCCAGGTCGAAGGCTCCGCACAACGAGACAAATCCGGCTACCTCTTCGAGCGAGCGATGTCTGGCGAGGCGGGTCAGCGCACACGCGGCAAGGTGTGCACCAGAAGATTCGCCTTCGATGATCAGCTGATCCGTTTGGAAGTCCGCAACATGATCCAGCGCCCACCCGGTGATGGCGACGGCGTCCTGTATCGTCTGCTCAAGATCGTCATCCACCGCAAGATGAAAATCGCCGCTGGCGACGGTGACGCCGCACGATCTCGCCATCCGCATGTTCCAGCCATCGTCGAGCCGGGAATTGCCCAAGACCCACGCTCCACCGTGAAAGTGTAGGAGAAGAGCTTTGACTACCGGTCGAGGTCGGAGAATGCGGATCATCGTCTGATGGTTACCGACCGGCAGCTCGATAGTCTCGATCGATATGTCCGGCCATCGACTTCTCGGCAGGAGACGCTGGCCAATCCCGATAACGCTGTCAATCAGCCTGGCGTTCAGCCGTCTGCCCGCGTGGTAACGCGGCATCCATGACAGGACACGGTTGAGACGCCGTGCGCTGGCAAAGTCGCCTGGGTTGAAAATGTCGGCGGGGTCGATCTTCATGGTATCAACTCGGGGCGGCGGCGCCGCAGACCGCAGGCGACACATCTGTCGATCAACACCGATGACGTGCCTGGGGAAGGGACACTGCCCAATCATGGCAGGCTCCCCCAGAGAGCCGGCAAACCAATTAAGCCCGCCAAAGTTCCGCATGCCATGCGCATTCTTCCATTCACATCTCAGATGCTTGCTCCTTTCCCTCTGCTTCATGCTGCTCCCAAGAAAGGAGCGTTGGTGTTTCCCTCAGAGCCTGAGCAGCCGTATCCGGTGTAGGTGAGGTTTGATCCAGCGGGAAATGCCAGCGAAGTTCCGGTCTTGCTGCCGTCAGATCGACGTGCGCCCGTAGCAAACTGCCTGCGCGTTCCTTCCTCGCCCCCACCCCCAGGAACAATATTACCCATTCCCGGTTGGAGCTCCGATGACTGCGATGGTTCGCGGTGAAGCCGATTTCAATTCGGGAGGATCCTATGACTGAGACTGGTACGGGCCAGGGCGGCCAGGCCGCTTCGTCCTCGAGTTACGCCGCGGCTAAGGGAGATCGATTGGCTGGCAACGCTGCCGCAGTTGAGCCCTCGGGTGCAGCCGACGACTTGCGGCAGACGCTTTCGGAAGACGTGCAAACAATCAAGGAAGTTGCGCAGGATCAAATTTCAAGCGTCAGCGACAAGGCAAAGGACGCTGCTGCCGACCAGAAGAATTTCCTTGCGAAGCAACTTGCTGGGGTCGCCGCTGCCCTTGAAAAGGTCGGAGGTGAACTCCAGGCAGGTGATCAGGCGGATATCGGCCGGATGACCAGAGGCATTGGCTCGAGTATCCAGCGGTTCGCGAACGATATCCAAGACCGAAAGATGAGCGAAGTCGCCGGCATGGCAGAAGACTTCGGGCGCAAACAGCCTTTCGCCTTCCTTGGCATGGCGGCTATCGCCGGATTGGCCGCAAGCCGCTTTCTGACTGCTTCGGCTCGCCGCGGCGACAGCCCGACGGAGAGAACTCCGTCCTTTGCGGCCTCCGGAGAAACAGGCGGGGGCAACGCGTCGAACCGGACTCCATCAGATGAGCAAAGATCGGAAGGAAATTTCAATGGCTAGTTCATCGGAAAATTCGTCGCTCCCCCAACTCATCAGCGGATTGGTGGAAGATATAACTGGCCTGTTCCGCAAGGAGATTAACCTGGCCAAAACCGAGGCTGCGGAAAAAATGTCCTCTGCGGTCACCGGAGTGGAAGCGTTTGCAGCCGGATTGGTGTTCGCCATCGCGGCGATCGGTGTTTTGCTCGCGGCGCTGGTCAGGGGGTTGACGGCGTTCCTCGTCACTCGTGGCATGTCGGAACCGAGTGCAGACGCGATCTCTTCCGTCGTCGTCGGAATCGTCGTGGCGCTGGTTGCCTGGGGCCTGATGTCTCGCGGCCTGGCCGCGTTCAGGGGCAACAATCTCAATCTCGACCGGACGTCTGCATCGCTGAAGCGCGATGCACAGATCATCAAGGAGAGAACATAATGGCCAACACTTCGGGAAAACCAAACGCGGCCGATATCGAGCGCGAGATAGAGGAAGATCGTCAGCGCATCGAGAAACGGATTGATGCCATTCAGCAGCGCATGTCACCGGGCCAGTTGGTGGACGAGGTTTTAGCCTATGCGAAGTCCAGCGGCGGTGGCGAATATGTCGGCAATCTCTCGAATGCGCTGAAAAGCAACCCAATTCCGGTCGCGTTGATGGGAGTTAGCCTTGCATGGCTGATGGCGGGTCAAAAAAACACGGCCGGCCCGAGCAGCGATAGCGGCCCCGATTATCCGTTGGCTGTCGTCGAAGGCGGGATCCGACGGATCGGCCCTGTCGAGAGCAACGGCGGCGATCGGTACAGCCACTTCGCAGACAGTACCGGAAGGCGCTTCAAGGCGCTGACGGACGAAGGTGGGCGCCGAGCCGGGCACTTCATGGACGACAGTGGGAAAACGTTTCGGGGCTTTGCAGATGCCTCCGGGCGGCAGATTAACGATCTGCGTGACGAGGCGGGTAAGCTCTTCGACCAGGCATCCGGATGGGCCTCGGAAACATGGCAGGCCGTGGCAGGCTCCGCCGGAAAGATGCGCGACGCGATTTCGGGCGCAGGACGCAACTCGCTGGATACCGGCGCTCAGTTCAACGAGGCAATCCTCAGGCATTTCAAGGACCAGCCGTTGGTCGGCGGCGCGCTCGCCTTCGCGGTCGGCGCCGCAATTGGAGCGGCCCTGCCACACACCAGCGAGGAGGATGAAGCGGTCGGCGCGGCGGCCGACACTGTAAAGGACGGGCTGTCGTCCGGGGCGTCGAGGGTACTGGATAGAGCTGAAGACTTGGCCTCGGACGCCGTTCACAAGGCAGTCTCCATCGCCACCGAGGTTCATGACGTGGCTCGCGACAGGATCGTAGAGGAAGCGTCGTCGCTGGGAGGAAATGGTCGACCCGACGGGGGGACCAAATCCGCGACATGATTTTGCTGAGGTAAGGGCCACGGACACGCTGCCCGGCAACCGCCCTATGAGATCGGCGGTCTCAGTCGGCCGATCCGGCGGTTCATTTTTGCCTTAGTATTGGAAGCCCTGTAGCGCGGCTGCTCTTTTAAGGCCAGCGAATGCGGTGTCGCGGCGCGCAGCAAGCTCTGCCCGCTTCCCCGCCGTATGTTGGCGCATATCGGCCATGCGGTCGGGCTCCAGGTTGATTTTCACGGCCATGATTATACCGGTAAAGGAGGCATTGAGGATTGCGGCTCCGGCGTGGAGATCGCTCGCGACCGAGTGATCCACCAAGGAGGATATCTCGTTCAGGTGTTCTAGCGCCTCGACGATCAGACGGGCTGCATCGAGAGGTTGGGCAGTTGCGCCGGATTCCGCTTTGCGGACAGCGGAAACATCAGCTTGCTTGCCTTCCACGGCGCAGCGGTCCCGCAAAACCTCCATGTAGTTCAAGAAGTTGCTGCGGTCTTGTTCTGCTGCTTGCAAGAGATCGCACGACAGTCGATCGATTTTTTCCACGGCCGCGCGCAAACAGGGATCGTTTATGGGATGATTGGAGACAAGGATGGCCATTTTTGCCATCGACAGTCCCATCAACCCCGCGAGGATTGACGCAGTACTGCCAGGGATGTCGGGGGAGCGTTTTCCGGTTGACCCAAGGATATCGTCAAGCGTGCGCTCTGTTTGTTTCATCAGAGCCTAGCCTGCCCCTCCAACAGGTGTGTTGACCTTGCCCGTTCCATTGCAGTCGGAACATCGCGCCCCACCGACCTGGCCTTTGCCGCTGCATTTCCGACATATATTTTCGGCGGACAACGGGGTTGTGGCGGGTACCTGGTCGGAGTTTCTCCGCTCGTTTCCGGTTTTTTCCAAAGCAAGTCCCTTTCAATCATTTTGGCTCCCGGTCGGGGCATTGACGCTTCTGACCCTCGATGCTGGGCCGGCGTGGCACTCGGTGCCGCACCGCTGCTTCGCGAACGCCGTTCTGCGTCTCGGCGAATAACCAGCCTGCGCGTCAGGAAATGAACTGCAAAAGTGCCGCTTGGTTCCTGTGGGGCCGCTGATTTCGCGCTGAGGTGATTTCGCTTGCTTAAGCAGCTATCTAAATCCGCACCGTCGCCTTTTGCCCTTCTTCGACGGATGGCTTGCTAAGTGGAGGGCGCGGGAGTGGCGCTGAAGCATCCCATGCCGAACACCGAACCACTGACGTAGAGGGCGCCGTAACGGTAGAAGGACCATCCGTCGAAACTGCTTTTTAAGGCGATCGCCCACACGTCGCCATCAGCGTTGCTCCACAAAATCTGACCATTGGCATTTTCCACGGCGGCGAGAACCGCGGCCGGGCTGATGCCCTGCTTGAATACGACCGTCACCGGTCGCGGATTTGACCACGGGGACGCAGCGACAGCGCCCGCCGCGAAAGCGATGATCCCGACGCTCGAGGCTACCGTGTTGCTCAGGCGGCGGCGGCCACCAAATCGGTCGAAGGTTATGCCGAGGCCCGCGCACACCAGACCGAGGACAAAGAACGCCAAGTCCCACAACAGCCATTTTCGGCTGTCCTCCTTGATGTGATGCAGACCCAGGAGCCAATGGTTCAGGACGGCATCGGTCAGATGCCAGACGCCGAATCCGAACAGCAACGCTGAAGCGAACCGCTTTCCGGATCCGTCCGAGGCGAATTCATAGCGACCGCGCCAGAGTAACCACAGCCCAACAAGTCCGATGCCGTACATTGCGGCGTGGAAAGCCCCGTCCGTCAGCATCCGAAACCGGATGTCTTGATAAACCTGGCCATCGAGTGAGCTGAAGAGGCTATGCCACTGCAGGATTTGGTGGAGGAGGATCCCATCGAAAAACCCGGCCAAGGCGAGGCCGATGAAGAAGCCGGCAGGCCCGCAGCTGCGCCGCAACGATCGAAAGATGTGGTTCAGCACTACGCGCTCCAAAAACAATGTTAGGCGCGAACAATCCATGTCGGCGACAGTTCCATCTTAGAGCGTTTGCGACGCAGAGGCGCTCCGCGCGCCCAGTGCGGTCATCCTCTATCTTGCGAGAGACAACGTTGTTCAACCGAGGAGTTAGAGCCGGAGGTGTCTAGTTGTTTGCGGGCGGCGCGACAGCAGGTGGAGGGTTCGAGGCCGGGGCACCCGAGTTTGGCTGGCTTGGGCCGCGCATCATAAATGCCGCGAGCAAGATTATCACGACCACGCCAAGGAGGCCGATCATCGCATTTTTCCGCATCTGACTGGCCTCAATTTAAAGCAAGCCAGACGGCGCCAGCGATAAGGCAGCCGAGCGCAACGGTCTGCAAGATGTAGAACAGGAATTCGTGCCGGTGGGGCGGGCTGCGGTGCATTCTGATCTCCTCCTGCAGATCAAACCATCACGCGCATCCAAAGTTCCGGCGGCCCAGTGTAGACGGGACGGTGCCATCGTGGCCAAGGTTTTACCGACAGAAATCGCCTAGCCACCTTGCGGGCGCCGCCGAGCCCATCGAGGTAACCATTTTACACTCGCTGCATTCTCGGCGGTGGCACCGATGTCAAGATCTTCCGAATTTTGGGACCTGATGTTTTGGACAAGCCTTGCCCTGGGGCCAAAAAATTTACCGCCGTATCGCGCGCGACTGCTTTTCAGCCGGCTGCGGAATATTCCACGAGCCGACCTCTGCTTTTGCCTTGGCTCAGGTTTGGAAGGCGAAGGTAGGGAGATCATTGTCGCGTAGCGGTGGAGTGAGACGGCTGGGACTGATAAGAAAGCGCAATGATCAACGCTACAGAGATACGAGCGCTCGACGTCTCCCCGAAAGTGCCGACCGCGCGGCCCTCCTATATCAGCGCTGCAAGCGGGCTCGTCTGCGTCTGCTCGACCATGTATGTGGTTGCTGATGACGAACTTCACCTCGGCGTGTTTTCAAAGGATACGTCCGAACCTGGCCATCTGATCCGACTGTTTACCGGTGAGCTGCCCAGCGGCAAGGCTGAGCGAAAACGGCAGAAGCCGGACCTTGAGGCGATCACCTTTGTTCCGGCTTTCGACCACCTTACGCATGGCGCGCTCCTGGTTATGGGATCGGCATCCAGGCCCAACCGCGGTCGCGGTGCGCTGCTGACACTCGACGCGCATGGTGCGGTCTGCGGTTCACCCCATGAATTGGACATGTCCCCGATTGTCGGTCCGCTTCTCCAAGCGTTCGATGAACTCAATATTGAAGGTGCGGTTATCGTTGGCAACGAGTTGCGCCTATTCCAGCGCGGCAACAAGCGACATGCCGACAACGCGATCATCCGCTATCCGCTGCGGCAAGTTCTCGGTGCCTTACAAAGTTCGCAAGCCGATGCCGTCGCGCCAGTCGCTATCGATCGGCTGGATCTTGGTCTTATCGAGGGAATTCCGCTCTGCTTCACCGACGCCGCAGTTCTTCCCGGTGGAGAAATGGTGTTCTGCGCCGTGGCGGAAGATACTGACGACGCCTATCACGATGGGCGCTGCGTCGGGGCTACGATTGGTATCGCAGACAACGACGGGCATCTGCTCTCCCTTCACCTGCTTGACCGGCCATACAAGGTGGAGGGCATCAGCGCACGGCTTGAAAAGGACAGGCTGGAACTTCTCCTTGTTACGGATGCGGACGACAACTCGATACCGGCAAAACTGTTGTCTGCATCCATTGCGAAATAGAGCAGGGCTGTTGCGGTCGTGCAATTATTGCGAGTCGATAGCTCGCGAGCGGCGAGACGTATTCCCAAATCGGTGCCTTGGTGCAGCGCCTACTCGGTGGCTAAGACAAGGCCGAGCGCCAAAGCATAGAGCGGAACAATCCAAAGCAAGGTGGAAAAATCCGAAGAACTAGAACCTCCGCGCTCGTTTCGGGACGGGGAGAAATATCATTTGGATAGGCAACAGGTAATCCTTGCAATCCCTTGTGCCGGAGCTTCGACTTCGGTGGAAAGCTTGGTGGAAGCATGGGGGGCGGGTCTTAGAGGCGCGCAGTATTTGGTCTCAAGGAAATCTGGACCGGCAAGTTTCAGCGGCAGATCGCGAATAGCAACTTGATGGCTGCCCTGATCGAAGCCGGCGGGGGTCGCGAGGGCATATTCGTGGGGAGCGAACAATCTAACGTGGGGACGGGGTTTGCCCTCGCGACTTCAAGCTCGGCAATCAGACCGGATCGGCAAACGGCGTTTCGGGGTCGCTGATGTAGAACAGAACCATAACCGCCGGACTGTCGGAACTGAGATTCCGGCCCGTCATTCTCACGCCCGAGGGTTCGACGAAAACTTCACCTGCTCCGATAGGGATCGGGTCGTGGCCGTCCAGCTCGAGGGTAAAGACCCCCTCGAGCATGTAGACGGTGACTGGAAAACGATGGGAGTGGTACGGGGTGCTGTCGCCGGGCTCGAGCCTGGCGATGATCACCCGAATTTCCTGAATGCCCCCGGTCGGGAGTGCATCCGTCAACTGCTTGTGGAGGACCGTGAGTTTCGCCACACCGGTGATCCCGGCGGAGGTGGTCACCCCCAGCTGTGTTCCGGCAATTGCTTTGTCAACGTCCATAACCTTGTGCATCGCGTGTCTCCCTGAGTGTGAGACAAATCTACGCCTGATCCCAGGATACCGGGAGCCGCAGACTTGCAAAGGCTCGCCGCAAAAGCGCATAACGAAACATGTTCGACTGGAACGATCTCAAATACTTTCTTGCCGTGGCCCGTCATGGCAGCACGACGGCTGCCGCCAAGGCAACCGGAGTCAACCAGTCAACGGTGCAGCGCCGAATGGTCGAACTCGAACGCCAGATAGGGCAGCCTCTCGTCCACAGGCACGCCAGCGGCTACCAGCTCACGGAGTTCGGGCAGCTGCTTCTGCCGAAGGCGCAAGAGTTGGAGCAGGCGGCGCTCGCGATCGAGCGGCAGACACGGCTTTATGTCAGCGAATTGAGCGGCGTTGTCCGGTTGACCTGTCCCGAGCCGCTGGTGTCACGCATCAACGGATCGCAACTACTGGAGCAGTTTCAACTGCAATATCCGGAAATTCGCGTGGAGTTCGTGATGAGCGATGGCTATCTCGATCTTTCAAAAGGAGAGGCCGATGTCGCCTTGCGCTCGGGCGAACCTTCAGATGAAAATCTTGTAGGCAGGAAAATCGCCGACTCGATCTGGGCGGTCTATGCGAGCCGGACCTACGTCGAGCATCACGGCGCGCCGAATACCGCAGCAGACATTGGGCGACACGCCATTGTCGGATTCGACGGGGCGCTTGCCAACCATCGGGCTGCGAAATGGTTTGCGTCAGTGGCTCCAACTGCAAGAGTCGGCGCGCGGAACAACAGCGTTTTGGGGGTACTTCACGCGGTCAAGTCGGGATTGGGCGTAGCGCCGCTGCCCACCACAATTGCGGAAATGCATGATGACCTCGTGCAGGTGCTTCCTCCGGTAGAGGAATTGAACCGGGGCTGGTACCTTCTGGCTCATCCAGACATCCGGAAAACGCCGCGGGTTAGAGCCTTCTTCGAGTTCGTCAGCAATCATAATTCGCTGGTCCGCCCCATACTCATGGGCTAGGTTCACGGGATCCTGTTGGCCGGGCGACAGACGAGATGGAATAGCTATAGAGCTTCAAATCCTGAGTCTCGATGTTTTTCTCCGGTTCTCAAGATCGTTTTCATCGGTATCTCCACAGGCTGAATTCGTGCGTCCGCTAATTGAGAATTACCGTCATGTGTCGTGGTCCAGGGCCACAACCTCCATCTGAACGTTGGCAAATCCGGACATGAGTTCAGAGCCGCGCGAAAGGAAGCTAAATCGCGCAGCACGCTGCCCCAATGGGACGGTCGTTTCTCAGCGAAGCTCGGGTTACCGTGGCATCGAGGTCGCCGGGCTCACGCTTCAGCTCTTGCGATGCCCAAATCATCTCCTCTCGAAACTCGGCCGTCGACCATCCGTCCGCGCGAGCCAGTAAGAGGATCATCGGGTCGGAGAGGATTTGGTTGAGCGTCAGATCGTCATGTCGTGCCATTTTCAATCCTCTCCCGATCCTTGACTGAGCTATGGTGGGGTGTTACCAGTAAGTAACACCAGAACGTTACCGACCGGTCACACCCATGTCAAGTTCGAAATCTCCAGATAATGCCGCTGATCCTTCCTCTCCGACGGCCATTCCTCCCCGTGAGCGCATAGTGTCTTCAGCGGCGGACCTTTTTCGAAAATTCGGGATTCGAGGGATTGGCGTCGACGCCATTGCGGAGGCTGCCCAGACGAACAAGATGACGCTTTACCGAAAATTTGGTTCAAAGGACGAGCTTCTTTGCGCAACTCTGCGCCAGGTGACGCAACGGGCGGGGGCCATCTGGGACGAGCTGGAGAGAGAGTTCTCAGGAGACGCTGCCGCGCAGTTGAAGCGATGGGTCGAATTCCAGGTGGACCGTCTGGAACAGGAACCCGGCGGTTGCGATCTGGCGAACGCTGCCGTCGAGCTGCGTGATAGCGATCATCCAGCCCACGCGGTTGTTCAGGAATTTAAGACTTCCCAGCGCAACCGACTCGCGGCAGTGTGCGAGGCAGCCGGTTCGTCGAACCCAGAGCTGCTGGCGGACACGTTATCCCTTCTGCTTGAAGGCGCTCGCGTCAGCGTCCAGACAAGTGGGCCTGAAGGGTCGAGCAGACGGTTCAGGGAGTCGTGCGAGGCGACTATCGCGGCGTTTCATCGAAGTAGGGTTTGACGACAAGTTCTCGATCGCCGTCAACTCAGTATCGATTAGTTCGCCAGATATTCTTCGGTTGACACTACCCGCCCGTAACCAAAGGCCAGCGCGGACATGTACGCGGCGTGGACCTTGTCGGCGGACACGACTTCGCCTCTGAACTCCAGGTCGCGCTCCGCTCCCTCCGTGCCCACGGCAAAGAAAGGGCCGTCGGCTGCGCTCTCGTGGCGAACATTGATGACGAGATCACCGGACCGGCGAGCGGCGTCGACGACGCGTGCTGCGTTTTCCAGTGCTGCATCTATTCCTACCAAAGGAAACCTTCCCGCCGCCAGATAGTCATTCTGCAGGTCAACAACGATGATTGCTCTCTTGCTCATAGGACGTCCTTTCAAAGAAGCGGGCGATATGGACGAACCAGTAGATTTTACGGAAATCGCAATTCTCGCCTACGAGGGCGCTCAAACTGCGGCTGTGCTGGGCATGACTGATTTGCTGACTGCCGCCGCAGGCATCGCCAGTCAGCAACATGGTGTCAGCGAGCCTGCCCTCGGTGTGAGCCATTGGACACGTGCAAACGGAGATGATGCGCCCGCGAGAGTGTTCTCTTTCGACCCTGCCGGACAAGCGGGCCATCCGACTGTAATCGTAGTCCCTCCGGGCCTGGGGGATCCCTTGCCGGAGACGGAGGCGCGGTACTACGCAGCTTGGCTTCGCTCCGAGCATTCGCGAGGAGTGGGCCTGTGCTCAATCTGCAAAGGCGCATTCTTGCTAGGGGAGACAGGGCTTCTCGCCGGCCGAACGGTGACGACCCACTGGACCTACGAGGAGAACTTCGTCGCGCGTTTTCCCGACGTCAACCTGAACACCGACCGTCTAATCATCGACGATGGAGACATACTAACAGCTGGCGGCGTAATGGCCTGGGTCGATCTTAGCCTAATACTGATCGAGCGGTTTCTCGGATCGATGATCATGCTCGAAACCGCGAGAGCTTTCCTTGTTGATCCGCCCGGCAGAGAACAAAGCTACTACAGCGCCTTTTCTCCTCGGCTCAACCATGGTGACAATGCAATCTTGAAGGTTCAGCACTGGCTTCAGGCCAGCGGCGGCAAGGAACTGAGCCTCGCTGGCTTGGCAGGCCATGCTGGGCTCGATCCGCGAACCTTCATGCGAAGATTCAAGAAGGCAACTGGTCATACAGCAGGCGAGTATATTCAGCGTTTGCGTATAGAATCGGCTCGTGACCTTCTCCAGTCTTCTCGCGAGCCGGTGGACGCCATTGCGTGGAAGGTCCACTACAGCGATCCCAGCTCCTTCCGGAAAATCTTCACCCGCATTATTGGTCTCACCCCCGCCGAATATCGTCAGCGTTTTCGCATGCGCTCGCCTCGGAACCTGGCTCGGGGTTGAAGGTGCCTCCGCTGTCCGAGCAATGCCTGTAGATAGACATGAGCTCAGTCAGCCTCCCGGCCGTGCCGCCGATCCAGCCAACGCATCGCTGGCGTGACAGTGAGCCCGTGCATTAGGATTGAGACAAAGACGACGAGCGAGAGGATGACCCACAACCGGTCGCCGTCCTCGAACCGCCCGTGATTGAGGCCATAGGCGAGATAATAGAATGAACCAACGCCCCGAATGCCGAAGAAGGCGATGGTGATTTTCTCAGGTAGCGTCGCGCGGACCCCGATAAGCGCCAGCAAGCCGGTTACGGGTCGAACGACCAGCAATATGAGCACGACGGCGACAATCTCTACCCAGCCGATACTGGACAGCAAGCCGTTGACGATAGCGCCGCCAAAAGCGAGCAGCAGGAGCATCATCGCGATGCGTTCGATCTGCTCGGTGATGTCGTGCATGTCGCGCTGGAAGTCGTGGTTGCGATGGGAGTTGCGCAGTGTCAACGCGGTAACGAAGACGGCGAAGAAGCCATAGCAGTGCAGCAGCTCGGACACACCATACGACACGAAGGTGGCTGCTATGGCCACCAATCCGTCGCCTGTCTTTGCCAGCGTATCGCCGGGCATCTTGAAGGTTGCCCAACCAAACACACGGCCGACAAGCCATCCACAGCCAACGCCAGCAATCGTCTCCCAGAACACATTCAAAGTCAGCCAGCGAGCGAACCAGGGCTCTCCTGTTGTGGCCGCAAGACTTAAAACAATGGCCAGATGCACGAAAGGAAACGCGAAGCCATCGTTCAGGCCAGCCTCTGACGTCAACGCGAAGCGAACAGTGTCTTCGCCCCCTTCCTGTGGGCCTGCAACCTGGATGTCGGCCGCAAGAACAGGATCGGTGGGCGCAAGGCTTGCTGCCAGCAGCAGCGCGGCCAGAACGCTTAGACCAAGGATTGTCGTCCCGATGACTGCTATCGCGATGATGCTCATCGGCATCGTGATCAATAACAGCCGCCAAGTGGTTCCCCACCCTCTGAATGAGAACCGGCGGTCAATCTTCAGGCCTGCGCCCATCAACGCAACAAGAACCACGAACTCCGTCAAACGTTCGGTGGCGTAGGGGTATGCGCCTGGAGATGGGTCCAACGTCACATACGGGGAGGTATAGATCAGGCCACCAATGGCCAGGCAGACGATTGGAAGCGAGAGCGGAAGTCGGCGGAGAGCCAGCGGCAGCCACGCCACCAATGCGATGAGAAGCCCCGCGCCTGTAAGCGCTACAGCATAAGGGTCTGGTTCCCAGCCGTGAATCACCAAGGGTTAGACCTATCTGCGCGTTGCATACGGCGCGACCGTTCGGCCGCAACCCAGCGGGCCGTGAAACGGTTACTTGGGGGCGGCATCAAGACGTTGCTTCAACAGCCAGTCCCATAGTTCCGGATCGCTTAAAGCTGCCGTTTCGATATTCGAATGGTCCACGCCTTCCAGGACACTAAGTCGAGCGTCACGTTTCAGCGCCTTGAGGCGTTCGTACATGATGACGGAATCTGATAGGAGGATGACGTCGTCGTCTGTCCCGTGGAAGACCCAGAAGGCAGCCTTCTCATTGGTCCTGCTGAGATAGTGACGATTGCCACCACCTGCAATCGGAACCACTGCGGCAAACTTGTTCGGAAACTGTTCTGCCATGGCCCAAGCCCCAAAGCCGCCCCGACTGTAGCCGACGACGTAGATACGGGAGCGGTCAACCCGGTACTTTGAGATGACCTCCTCAAGTGCCGCTTCTACCTTTTCGATGGGGTAGAGCGAGTTCCTCGCTCGGGTTTTGAGGCGAGAAGACCAGGAACGGGAACTGCTTGCCGTCTTCGATCAGTTTCGGCATGCCGCTCGATTTGACCTTCTCGATATCGCCTCCACCTTGGTCACCTCCGTGAAGCCATACGACGAGCGGGTAGGAGTCGTTGGACGTCTCATATCCGTTCGGCGTGTACATCAGATACTTGAGGTCGTTTTTCACGGTTGCCGTCGATGTCATCGCCATCTGATCAGCATGTGCCGCGCCAGGTGTGCACATTCCCAACGCGGCGACCAATGCCGCAGACAAAATCCTTCGCGTCATCCGTTCAATTCCTCCGTAACTGTTAACTAATGGTCGCACCTGAAGACTCGGCGGCTTTTCCGGACTCCGGCAACTGACCGGAAAGGCCAGGTGGGAGGTCGACAATGCTGCCGACAACGGGGCTCGCCGTTACCCTGGGTTCATGTTCGGGAGGTTCGTCTCGACCTCTCTACGTTCGCTTTCCGGCAAACTGTCGATCTTGTCACGCCAGAAGGCTGCTGCCTCGTCCGGTTCGACATCCCACAGCCTGGTATCGACGATGTTGTCATCGAGCTTGCCCCGGCGCTTGCCACCAAGCCAAACAAATTCTTCAGCAAGGCGAGCGGCTTCCGCCGAGGGTCCCGTCATCTTACAATCCCGTAAACAAATCCGACGATTGCCGCCAAGGCTACCGACGCTATCGGCTGAAGGCGAATCTGATACTCCACTTCCTCACGCAGTGTACGTGGGACACCGGCAACGGCTGGTGACGGTGAGATGATTGGACGGTGACGCACTGCCCTCTGCAGTGTCCGAAGCTCGGCCTGAAGCTCTTCGAGTTCCTTGCGCTGCTCGTAGGCAGGAGATGTTCCCGCCTGCGTTCCCATACTTTCATCGACTTCGTTTGAGGAGGCGGTGACGATTGTCTTATCGGAGGTGCTAGCCATTTCGAACCCTTCCTGCGCGTTGCTTGGAGAACGGGGCTTCGAGCGGAGAGTTCCGGGGACGGAACGCTTCTTCATATAAGGACGGATTGGTGCTTACCCCGGATGTGGCTCCCCGCGATCGGAAAACATTCACGACCGCCTATAATGGAACAGAGAGGGATGCCGTTTCGATTGAAGAGCCCATTCGATCTCGATAGCAGTTATACACGCTGGCGACGGGATCGATCGGCTCAAGCAGCCCTCAGGTAGGGGTTAGGCAGATAAGTCAGAACTGCCCGATTTGCCTTCATTTCTGGTCGAGCCGGGTTCGCATCCAGGGCGAACTTGGTCACCTTGACGGTCTAGTCCGCCGTGACCCTATCCGCAACCCGAGCCATGGACTCACCATCGCCCGGGTCGTCCTGAAGACCTGCCTGTGTTTGACGCTCTGACGGGGCGGTCCTCATCGTTGACGGCTTATGGGCACGCAACAAAGCGGACATTTGTGTCGTGACAGAAGGTATCGAAACGGAGTCACAACCCAGCCGGCTTTCCCTCATTTGGTAGATGGGGCAAATGGATGCGAACCCTTCGGCAATCACTCCGGGCTCGGCCTTTGAAGAAGTTAAAGTCACAACACGGTGAGCGCCCCTGCGGCAATCAAAGCTGAATTGCTTTCCGCCGGCGATCACGCAATGACGGTTACCTCGCACGTCCCGTTGAGCTAAACGCTGTTGCAGTCGAACAGGAACATGTTGCTCCGCCAGAGAGTTTGCTTGCGTGACACAGATCAGATCGGTGCAAATAATGCCGCGGACGACCATACTGGTGATCGAAGATGAGCCATTGATACGCATGGCGATAGCGGACGATTTGCGCGACGCCGGCTTCCACACCCTGGAGGCAGCAAATGCTGACGATGCCCTTGGTATTCTTTCTACCGAGGCATCGATCGGCGCGATCTTCACCGACATCGATCTGCATGGCGAGTTGGACGGGTTGACTCTTGCCTGGATTGTCAAGGATCGGTGGCCGCCGATCGGGATCATCATAACATCCGGAAAGCGGCGGGTAGAACGGGACCAGATGCCGGACCAGTCGCTTTTCTTTCCGAAGCCCTATGCCCATCGAGCAATCATTGCGGCATTGGCGCGGCTAGTGTCGTAAGCCGCCGATCGTTGTGCGATAAATCCCCTAGCCCTTTCTTTTGATGGCGTGTTATGGACTCCCGCTGCCCGACACTGCGGATACTCCATGACAAAGCCCGACGATCCGAACCCGCCGTCTCCGACCCCTTCCGATCTCCCGCATCTCGCGGAAGCGCTCGACGACAACCGGTTTCGGCAGTTTCTCGATCACGTCCCTTTCGCGGTCGCGGTCGCGGAACTTGGTCACAATGAAACCCTCATCTATGGAAACATCGAATTCGAACGCCTGACCGGAATTTCGGCTGAACAGCTGCAAGGGAAAACCTGGTCTGTCCTTCCCCCGGCTGCCCCCCTTGCAAATGGACCGGAACTCGCTGAGGCTTTGCTTGAAACCGAAGAATACCTCGGTGCTTTCAGCCTCCCGGGCGCCGCGGAAAATAGGGTCGTCGACGCCTGGTCGAATACGATAGTCGATGACGCCGGCCAGCCTCTCTTTCGGCTGTTGGCGATGTCGGCGCGCGAACGCTCCGAGGACCAAGCCGCCATGACCGAGGCGCTGGCGGAAAAGGATGTTTTGCTGAAAGAACTTCAGCATCGTGTCAAGAACAACCTGCAGATGATCACGGCGTTGATCCGGATGGAGGCGCGAAACGCACAGCGTCTCGAAGAGAGTGAACGCTTTCATGGGCTGGCGGGGCGGATCGAGGCGCTGTCGATCCTGTACCGGTCACTCTATGCCGGCAACGACACCGAAACCGTCGATCTCGGAACTTATGTCAGCCAGATAGCTTCATCGGTGATGGCGGTCCATGCGGTCGAGGGTATTCGCCTGGACATGAAGGTCGATACGTGGCCGGTCTCGGTCAATGTCGCCATGCCGGTAGGCCTTGTTGTCAATGAGCTCATGACAAATGCCCTGAAACACGCTTTCAGTGGTCGTGACGGCGGTGAGATCAAGGTGCGCTGCACCGTCGATGATGAAGGCTGTAAGGTTCTCGTCGCTGACGATGGTGTTGGACTTTCGGATAAAGCCGATTGGCCGAGACGAGGCAAGCTCAGCGCCATGATTGTTCAGTCGGTTAAGCACAACGCGAATGCCGAGATAGAAGTAGATTCTGGACCCGGCAAGGGCATGGCGGTAACGATTGCGTTTAGACGGCGGGACGCTGTAGAGGCCTGACTAGGGCATCCTCCGTCCATCGCGGGTGCAGTGGACCACGCGGCGGTTCGCCATGCCGCGCGCTCTTCTAGCAGTTCATACGCTGCTCCTAAAGATATCATGATGCGCCTATTTCCAATCACCGCCGTCCCTGTCTTAGTCAAGGAAGCGGGCGAGAGCGCAAAGTCCGATCCACGCAGCGCAACCCTCATGTTCGAATCCGGACAGGAAGCGGCAACTGATCCCGCAGGACGTTCTGCCTTACTGAAGGACCCCGCTCGCGGGCGACCACTCATCTGCCAGTATCGCGTGTCCCGCTGAACTGGTTCAAGACGCTCTTCCCGAAAATATCGATGAATTCACGCTGATTGCGCCCGACATTGTGGATATAGATCTGTTCGAAACCCATGGCGATATCGGCCTCCAGCCACTCGACATGCTGCCGCAGATCGGCCGAGATGCGTGCATGCTTGTCCATGTCCTCGGGCCGCACATTCGCACAGGCACCGTCGAACTCCTCCGGCAACCGAAGCGTTTGCGACACGGCTGCAGACACAGCATTGCTTCGCCATTGATCGAAGGCGTTCGCCCGGGCCTCATCCTCGGAATCGGCATAGGATACATGGACCTGCAGGTAGAGCGGCTTTCCTATCCCGCCCCCTCTCCGGAAGGCATCGATGATGTCGCTGAGGCTTTCCCGCGGCTGGTTGATCGTGATCAGCGCATCTGCCCAGCGTCCCGCCCATTCCGCGGTCTCGGGCGACAAAGCGCCCGCCACGAGGCGAGGCAGCTCCCCGGGAAGAGTGTGAATTCGCGCCTCGTCCACCTTGATCGGACCATCTCGGTTGACAAGCTTGCCCGACCACAGATCGCGTATGATCCCGACTGCAGATTCCAGCCGTTCATTGCGCTCCCGTTTTGAAGGCCAGCGCTCGCCGGTGACGTGCTCGTTCATTGCCTGGCCGCTGCCGACAGCCATCCATGGCAACCTTCCGGGAAACATCTCCGCAACCGTGGCGGCCGCTTGCGCCGTAATCGCGGGATGATAGCGCCAGCCCAAGGGAACGGTGATGATGCCGAATGGAATGGATTGCGTTGCCTGCAGCGCTGCACCCAGCCACGCCCATGCGAATCCCGATTGACCTTGCCGCTCGCTCCATGGTGTAAGGTGATCGGAGGACATCACCGCTTTGAAACCTGCGGCTTCCGCAGCCTGGACATAGGTGACGAGTTCGCTTGGCGAAAACTGCTCATGGGAAGCGTGATAGCCAATGATCGTCATGATCCGTTACCCTCCGAAATAAGCCAGCGATAAGCATAGGGCTCAAGTTCCAGGCGCGGATTCTTGGCGATGTCGAATTCAAAGTAACCAATCAGATCACGAAAATGTCTGGGCTGCATGCCGCCGAAATTGATTTCGACCCTGCTCGTTCGGCCAGCCAGATTGTGCACGAGCAACAGCAGGTCGCCCGCATCCTCAAAGCCGTGAACGAGAACTGCTGGATCGGTTGCGCCGAGCCTCACCGACCGTCCCTTCGCGAAAATCGGCTGGTTTCGACGAAGCCTGATGAACCGTCGAACCCTGTTCAACAGAGAATTGGGGTCGTTCTGCTGATCGGCTACATTCACTTTCCGGTAGCAAAACGGTCCGTCTGTCAGCACCGGCTGACAAAGCTTTCCGGAATTCGCGGTTGAGAATCCTCCATTTTTCCCACCCGACCACTGCATCGGTACCCGAACCGAATTCCGTCCGGTTTGAGAAAGATCCTCGCCGATACCGATCTCATCTCCATAAACGATAAGAGGCGGTCCCTTCAGCGAGAAAATGATGCTCAAGGCCAGTTCGATCCGGCGCTGCTCGCCATTCAGCATCGGGGCGACACGGCGCCGGATGCCACGTCCGAAGACCTGCATTTCTTCTTTCGAGGCGAAGGCTTCGAATACCGACTGCTTCAGATCAGAGGGGACGCGAGAAAAATCGAGTTCATCGAGATTGCGAAGGAAATTGACCCAATCGCAACCGGGTGGCGGCTCCGGAAGAAGGCTCAGCCCTTGGTTGATAGGGGCGGCTTCTTCTCTGGCAAACCCTGCGAACAGATAGCAGGCAAGCATGAAGTTGAGCAGAAGCTGGAGCTGCTCACCCTCACCAAAGAAGGAGTCGGATGCCTGCGGCGGAAGATTGACCTCTCCGAGAAGAACCCCACCCGGCCGGCGGTCCTGAACGTACGCCCCGATTTGCCTAAGAATGCCGTGCGGATCGCGGGGATTGGCGTGTTCAAGCCCCTTATCCGCAATGATGAGCGGAGCTGCATCCAGCCGAAACCCGCTGACGCCGAAGGCAATCCAATAATCCACAATGCGGAGGATTTCTTCGCGCACCTGGGGATTGGCGGCGTTCAGCTCCGGCTGAAATTCGTAGAAATTGTGAAAATAGTAGGCTCGCGCTACCTCGTCATAGGTCCAGAGACTATCCACCTCGCCGGGAAAGATTGACTTGGCGCCTGCTGCGACGGGCGGAGGGTCGCCGCTCCAGACGTAATAATCGCGATAGCGTGTCTTATCGTCTCGCCGGGCCGCCTGGAACCAAGGATGCTGATCGGAGGTGTGATTGACGACCAGATCGATGATGACGCGGATGCCGTGTTCTCCAGCGTTGTGCAGAAAGGCCAGGAAATCATCGAGCGATCCGACCTTGGGGTTGATGCTATAGAAATCGCTGACGTCGTAACCGTTGTCGCGGTCGGGGCTGCGGTAGAACGGCAGGAGCCAGATGCAGGTGATGCCAAGTTCGGAGAGATAAGTCACCTTCTCGGTGAGCCCTATGAAGTCACCGATACCATCACCATTTCCGTCGGCGAACTTCTCGACATCGACGCAGTAGATAACGGCTTCCTCATACCAGCTGTTGCCTCTGTCCGGCACGCCTCCGTCTCCTGTCATTTTCTTATCGAAAATGCTTAACGGCTGGGAGGTAGGCATGTTCCATGGGGACGTTCGCCCATGTCGATCAATGCCCTGCTCAGGCCCGGAGCCAAGGTGGCCAGAAAATGTTCTCCGCTCAGGCCTGTTCCCCAAGACAGAGGAATAATCGGGCTTCGGCGTCCGGCTATGGAGCAGTTCGCCCTGCTCCTTCAGAACCAAGTAGGCTGCTGCAGCAACCAGATCTGCTTGAGATCGCGGATCAGTCGAGATGCAGAGAACTCGTTTCCGCGGTCTCGATTTTGCCCTTCCGCAGCCGCGCGAAATGCGATTGGGCCGCTTCATGTTCAGCCCTTCTAAACCTGACCTCTCGTCAACGAGCATGCGCGCTGTCTGGTCATCCCGCTTCACGAACAATGCGGCCGTCGTCTGGAGATTGGTCAAAAGCCGGCCGAACAGACCGGATAACTCCGCCTGTCCCTCCTTCGAAAAGTTCAATTTCGTCTGAGCCGTTCGGCGAGATAGGTCCCAAATTTCCAAGAAATGCCCAGAGAATCCGGCCGGCCCCGCCATCGCCTGCATCGACGCAGCAATCGCGCTGGCAGAATTCCTGAGCCACTACCCGATCAACCAGGCGAAGGCGGGCGCATCCAAAGGATTCGTGGAGCTGCGCGGTATCGGACCGAAGTCGCAGAGCGCTGGGAAGCCTTGCGAAGCAAATAGCTGTGTCTAGAGCCGATTGGGTTTCAGACTCCTCACTCCGGCAGCAGCACTGGAGCCATCCTCTGAACGGCAGCGGACGATCGAATTTGTTTCTCTCATCCGTAGGCCACTGCTGGAGCGGTCATCATTTGAAGCAAGACCTTAGTCCGCATTGACTAGTAGTAGCATCTCCCCGATTTCGCGCTACTCGATCTTCGCGAAAAGCGTTGACGAGCCGGCGGCCGGGGGAGTGTGGACCCTTCGGTCGCCGATCCATTTTGGCGTTAGCCTGCACTCCAGCATCTTTAAGCAAAAGCGCCTTCGGCAACGACGCCCACGAGATCGGTTGACGAAGGCCGACGCTGGCTCGCATCAGCCAATCGGTCATTCAGTAGCTTAAGAAAGTGACGAGCGGGTCGACGGTTCGAGTCGGTTCAAGGCGGCCAGATCGTTGTTAGGAATCAAAACTGCACCGTTTTCTCTACGTTTGATTTCCGAGAGGTTTTCCGGACAGTTCCGTCCGAGGTTCTAAACCTGACGAGCGCATGGGTAGCAGCGGAATTTCGGGCTTTCGTTTTGGACAGAAGTCCGTTGCCCTCTCAGGCGGACTGCATCGACACGAGGATCTTCATTTTGCCCCCGTTCGGGTCCAGGAGTTCCCGGAAGCCCTTGTCGACGACGTCATCCATGGCGATTTCGTCATCGACGATCTTCTCAGCTGGATAGAGGCCGGACCTCATCATCTCGAAGATTCGCGGCCAGATGGTCAGCGGGTAATTCAGCGATCCTCGCAGTGTGATGTCCCGCATCGTGAGGTCGAAGGGGCTGATCTCGGCGGGGCCGCCCATCAGTCCGACCTGGACGACGGTGCCTTGAGCGCGGACGGCCTGAAGGCATGTCTGCAAGGCGCGGGGGTGGCCCGCGCACTCAATCGCGGCGTCTACTCCGACGCCCTCTTCGGTTCCGTCCCTGATCGTGGACATGAAGTCTGGGGAACTAGGATCGAGCACCGTGACGTCGTTCGAAAGCGCCGCGATGCGCGCCCGACGGTTGGCATTCGGCTCGCTTACGAAAATCCGTGTCACACCTGCGGCGACAGCCGCGAGGACCACCAGCGCGCCGATCGGACCCGCGCCCGTTATAAGAAGGGTACCCCCAGGCGTCAGCCCTGATCGGTCAATGGCATGGACGGCTACCGCTGCCGGCTCGACGAGCGCGCCTTGCTGGTCCGTCACGTCGTCAGGCATGCGGATCGCGTTGTATTCGTGGACGATGGCGCGCTTCGCCATGCCGCCCCAAGGCCAGCTCAGGCCGACGACGGAAGCCTGCGGCCCTAGGAACGACAGGTTGCGGGTCCCGAAATAGTCGAGCCTTGGGCCGATCTGCGGCTGGATCGACACGCGGTCTCCGGGCTTCAGCGTCTCCACACCAGGGCCGATCGAGACGACTCGCGCCGCGAATTCGTGGCCCAGGATTTGAGGGAGGATGGCCCCGCTATAGGCGTTGGGCGTCTTGGGAGTGAAGATCGGACCGGATTCGAACTCGTGCAGATCGGTCCCGCAGATGCCACAAAACGTCGGCTCTACGATGACCTGGCCAAACTGGGGTGACGCGGGCTCGGCAGCCTCCTCCACTCGGACATCATGTTTCCCGTAGTAGCGTATAGCCTTCACCGCCAACTCCTCTCGATTTTCTCGGTCTTCGCGCCAGATTTTTGTGCGGCGCGTTGGCGAATGCCTACAGAACCGCCTGGAAACTTTTGGTGATAAATATCGAGACCGCTAATGCGCTCCGCTCTCCATCCCGGTGTTTGGATAATACAAATGCTAAACAAGCAAATAAGAGCCCAAACCGGAAAACACTTTCCCGGCGCGCGCAAAAGATTCAGATGGGAGATTGCGCGGTACGAATCTGGCTGAAAGCCGCGGCTAGCCGCTTAGCAAAAGCGTCCAACCTCGCACTCAGCAAGTTGATGTCAATGTGCAACAAGCGGCCCGTCGCGTTTCACAAAGACGCCCGCGACCATCCCTGCGTCTATGTTGCCACTGTTGGCGTTCATGATCACGGTGCTGACGGGATCAAGCAGGAGTATTGCCGACCGCATTGGGAGTTGATAAGCCGTGACATGAACAAGCTACGGCAATTCCCAAACAAGGTCGCTGAGATTGCCGTTGACGGAGCCCCATCGCTGGTCGGACGCTGCGCGATGCCCAGCGGCTCATTTCCCAAGACCCTGTTCAGTCAAGGGCTCCTTGTCGCCCTTTCTCCGCCAGGAAATCCACGACGGTTCGAACGCGCGGCAGTAGATGGCGCGTCACAGGCCAAACGGCGTAGACGGATACTGGAACATCTGCGACCTGCTCCAGAACTGACGTCAAAGTTCCCTTCTCCAAATGCCCCCGCACGAGCGAACGGGGCATTTGGCAGAGCCCCAGGCCAGCCAACGCCGCCTGCACGATCGCCTCTCCATCACCGAACTGGTGACTGACAGGGGGCAAATATCGAACCGCAGTGCCGCCGGAACCCTTGATGCGCCAACTTGCTGAATTGCCTCCGAAGCCGCAGATGCAATCATGTTGTTGAAGATCGGCAACGCTTTGAGGTGTTCCCCGTGCTGCTAAGTATGAGGACGACGCTACAACGACGGAAGGTTGCTCAGTAAGTTTCTTGGATATCAGCCCGGTGCAGTCGCGAGTCTCACCGAACCGGATTGTGAGGTCGACACCCTCTTCGACGGGATCGACGATCTTGTCGTTAAACGAGAGCGACAGCGTCAGACCCGTGAAGGCTCTGGAAAAATCCAGTAGCAAAGGCATGAGAATCTGCCGTCCGAACGCAGCCGGAGCGTCGATCCGCAATCGTCCTGAGATCACTTGGCTTTTTGAGAGCAGCGTTGTCTCCGCCGCAGCTATTTCCCCAAGCGCATGTCGCACGCTCGCATAATAGGCTTCACCATCGGGAGTTAGACTCAACCGCCGTGTGCTCCGGTGCAGCAGTTTGATACCCAAGCGCTCTTCAAGCTTCGTCACGCTTTTGCCGACCGCAGACTTCGTGATGCCCAATTTGGCGGCAGCCGCCGTGAAGCTGAGGGCTTCTGCGGAATGTAGAAATGCAATAACTCCATTTAACTGGTCGATCTGGGTCATTGTAAACTTTCACTCCACACACTGGAGAAACTGAAACCCTTCTGTTCCAACAAGGTTACATTAAGCTATAGCGCACGCGCAAGAAAAGTCGAACATCGGCAATGGTCTTCGCGGTCAACGCAAGAATGTCGGGCCATGGATCGTCTCACAGAGATCGAAGTCTTCATACAGATCGCGGAGTATGGGAGTATCACGAGGGCCGCGGACGCGTTGGACATGTCAGTCTCGGCCGCGAGCAGAAGCCTGCAATCTCTCGAGGAGCGTCTCAACGCTCGGCTGGTGCAACGGACCACTCGACATCTAAGTCTGACCAGCGAGGGGGAACTGTACTATCAACGCGGCAAGGAATTGGTGGCGGGGATGCTCGATGCGGAAGCGAGCGTCAGCGAAGGCGCGTTAAGCCCAAGCGGGTTGCTGCGGATAAGCGCTTCGATGTCGTTCTGCCTATTGCACCTCAGCCCGCTCATCCCAGCGTTTACTCGAGCCTATCCTAAGGTGAGGGTCGAGGTACTGGTTTCCAACCGGTATTACGATTTGATCGAAAACGGGGTCGACCTGGCGATTCGTACGCGTCGCGTGGAGGCAGATTCGTCGGTCACCATCCGCCGCCTCGCTGAAACCAGGCGACTGCTTGCAGCGTCGCCCGAGTACTTGGCAAAGCGTGGCGCGCCACTCAATCCCGATCAACTCGCTGAGCACGACTTGCTCCTCTACACGTTGGCCGACAATTGGAACCATCTCACCTTCAAGAAGAATGGCGAGACCATCACAAAGCCGGTCAACGGCCTACTCAACTCGAACGAAGGCCAGATCATACGTAAGGCCGCTTTGGACGGCCTCGGGATTCTGGCTCAGCCGACCTACATCATAAATGATGATTTAGAGTCCGGTAGGCTGGTGCGAGTGATGGACGACTGGGATCTGCCGCGTCTGACCATGAATGTCGCCTATCCGACCCGTCACCACCTTCCTGCCAAGACCCGCCTATTCATCGACTTTTTGGTCAGGGAGTTTAAGAACAGCGACTACGAGGCCAAATGGACGGCTTAGGTTCGTCGGATAAATAGGCTCGCCATCCGCGGGACAACAGCTTGGCAATGGCCGTGCTGTAGACCCGTCCCCGTTTGAAGCGCTTCAAGTCACTGCGACAGCTCTAGCGTTTTCGTCCGGTCCATGATCCGATCGCCAACCTTTTCCGCGTTCGCTGCTAGGATATTGCTTCAGTTCACCATCGAGAGCTACGAAACGTGGCTATGCAGATTTGGCGCAACATTATGCGCCTTCAAGCCGCTTAACTCCCGCAAATTTTCCCATCCTTGGCCGGGGCTTGTTAACTTTACGATGCCGTTTGGTGAACTGGCGACACGCTTAGGGCGCGATCCAGTCGCCTCGAAAGTTCCGCCAATGTCACGGCCGCCGGTACAATCACCGTAAGATTTTTGCAGCTACTGCAATACTGTTTTGTTCTGCCCCTGGTTCATCCCGGGTAGCCAAAAATGCATAACATGGGCTCGGGGTTGGAGGGAAGAAGACGGGGGTGCAATCGCACCGGGCCAGCCGCCAAGCCGACCGATCTCGGTCAACATGAGGAGGAAAATATGAACAATCGTGTATTTAAGGCCGCGTTGCTTGCCGGTTTGGCTGTCTCGGCCACTCTTGGCTTCGTCGGAACTGCCCTGGCGGATGGGGAGAAATACGTTCTCATCCATCATTCGCCCGACAGCGAGACGTTCTGGAACACCGTGAAGAACGGTGCCAGCCTGGCGGCAAAAGAAGTCGGCGCGACCGTGACCTTCCGCAACCCGCCGACCGGCGACCTGGCCGACATGGTGCGCATCATCCAGCAGACCACCGCCGAGAAGCCTGACGGGATCATCGTCACTATTCCCGATGTCGAGACGGTCGGCGGCGCCATCGAAGACGCGGTTGCCAAGGGCATCCCTGTTGTTACGATGAACACCGGTACGGCAGAAGAATCCAAAAAGCTCGGCGCCCTGCTTCATGTCGGACAGCCCGAACTCGACGCCGGCAAGGGAGCCGGTGAGCGCGCGAAGGCTGCGGGCATCAAGTCGTTCCTCTGCGTCAACAGTCTCTTCCCCAACGTCGCAGGGCAGCAGCGTTGCGAGGGCTTCGCGGCCGGCCTGGGTGTGCCACTCGGCGGCCAGATGATCGACTCGGGCACCGACGCGACCGAAATCGCCAACCGGGTAAAGGCGTATCTTTCCAATCATGCGGATACGGGCGCCGTTCTGACCCTTGGGCCGATGACCGCCCTGCCGACCATCAAGGCGCTCAAGGATACCGGTTTGGCCGGCACGATCTTCTTCGCGACATTCGATCTCACGCCGGAGATCTCGCAGGCGATCAAGGATGGCGTCATCAACTTTGCCATCGACCAGCAGCCGTTCCTTCAGGGCTATCTGCCGGTGATCACCCTCACCAACGACCTTCGCTACGGGGTTCTGCAGGCGAACTCGGTGTTGTCCGGACCCGGCTTCGTGACGAAGGATAATCTGGCTCTCGTCCAGTCGCTTGCCGGCAAATACCGGTAAGCGGACGACCTCCCGAACGGAAGCGGCGCTTCCCGCATCCGTTCGGCCCTCACGACAGTTTCAGGTGATCGCAATGAGCACGACAATCAGCGCTGACGAGCGCGTTAAACAGACGTCAACTCTCCGACGGGCGCTCGTCCGCCCGGAGCTCGGGGCCATGGGCGGCACCGTTGCGGTGTTCGCATTCTTCCTCATCCTTGCCGGCAACACGCAAATGTTTGCCCTGGACGGGATCATGAACTGGAGCACCGTGTCGGCTCAGTTCGTCGTCCTCGCTGTCGGTGTCTCGCTGCTGATGATTACCGGCGAGTTCGATCTCTCGCTCGGTTCGATGGTCGGCTTCTCCGGCATGGTCTTCGGTCTGCTGGTTATCTACGTCGGCTTGCCTGCTTGGGCGGCCATCGGCGTCACGGTACTTGCTTGCGGTCTGATCGGGGCGATCAATGGCCTGCTGGTCATCCGCACCGGCCTGCCATCATTCATCGTCACGCTTGCCTTCATGTTCATCTTGCGCGGTGTGACGATCTGGAGCGCTATCACCTTCAATAGGCAGCCGGTGGTGTCGGGGATTGCCGATATCGCCGCTGGCGATCCCATCGCCTGGCTCTTTGGCGGCAAGGCGCTTGGAGGGCTGTTCTCATGGCTCGGCCAGCAGGGGTGGATTGCGACCTATACCCGCGGCACCCGAATGGGACAGCCGATCGTTGACGGCATCCCGATGTTGATCATTTGGGCAATCGTTATGGTGATCGTCGGTCAGTGGGTGCTCACAAGAACCAGGTTCGGCAACTGGATCTACGCCGCCGGCGGCGACCCGCAGGCTGCGCGTTATATCGGCGTACCGGTCGCTCGCGTGAAGGTGGCGATGTTCATCGTTGCGGCGTTGTGCGCCACGCTCTTGGGAATTTCCCAGGCGGTGGAGTTCGGCTCGGCTGCCTCCGACCGGGGCATGATGAAGGAGTTCGAGGCAATCATTTGTGTGGTCATTGGGGGCGCCTTATTGACCGGCGGGTATGGCTCCGTCGTTGGCGCCGCGCTAGGAGCCGTCATCTTCGGCGTCGTGCAGCAGGGTCTGTTCTTCACGAATGTCGAGAGTTCGCTGTTCCGGGTATTCCTCGGATCGATCCTCCTCGCCGCCGTTATCGCCAACACTTACATCCGCCGCGCGATCACCGGAGAGCGATGATGTCCGCACCAATTCTTGAAATGACCGATATCCAGAAGCACTTCGGTCACATTATTGCCCTCTCGGGCGTGTCCTTCGATGTCAAGGCAGGCGAGTGTCACTGCCTGCTCGGCGACAATGGCGCGGGCAAGTCGACATTCATCAAGACGATGTCCGGTGTACATGCCCCCACGCACGGCGAGATGAAAATCCAGGGCGAGCCGGTCCGCTTCACCAGCCCCCGGGCGGCGCTGGCCGCGGGAATCGCAACGGTCTACCAGGACCTGGCAATGATCCCGCTGATGAGCGTGAGCCGCAACTTCTGGCTTGGCCGTGAACCCGAAGCCGGCATTGGCCCGTTCAAGCGGATCGACTTCAAGAAGGCCGATGCAATCACGTTCGAACAGATGCGCGAAATGGGCATCAACCTGCGTGAGCCTGGACAATCCGTCGGGACGCTCTCGGGCGGCGAGCGACAGACGGTGGCAATCGCTCGCGCGGTCTATTTCGGCGCCAAGGTTCTCATATTGGATGAACCGACATCCGCCCTGGGCGTGCGTCAGACGGCCAATGTCCTGTCGACCATCGACCGTGTGCGAAAGAAGGGGGTAGGGGTTGTGTTCATCACCCACAACGTCCGACATGCCCTTGCTGTCGGTGACCGCTTTACCGTCCTCAATCGCGGCAAGACCCTCGGCACGGCCGATCGCGGCCATATTTCCTCCGAGGAGCTTCAAAGCCTGATGGCAGGCGGGCAGGAGCTCGCCGAGCTCGAAGCCTCTCTGGGGAAGACGGTGTAGCGTTCCCCGATCGAATGGCCGACCGTAGGGAAAACACCATGCGGTCGAGACAATGCTGACGAGGTTGATGACATCGCTCGTCACCTCGTCGAGCGCGTTTCACCAAGGTTTGGGAGAAGGAAATGACCTACGCGATCGGCGAAAACGCCGAGTTTGGTATCGCTTGCCTGGGTATCACGCACCCGCACACCTCGGGACGCGTGAAGGCATTTCAGCGCATGGCCGGTGCTCGGCTGATGGGAGCGTACGACGACAGTCCGTTGCTCGCCCCCTTCGTTGACGCGCTCGGGCTGGAAGCCAGAGCAAAGGAAGCGATCCTGGCCGATCCCAACGTCCACGCGGTCCTCGTGCATTCAAAGAGCCACAGCATGGCCAACTTGGCCGTCGAGGCGCTTGAGGCCGGCAAGGCCGTGTTGTGCGAGAAGCCGGCGGGACGGGGGTCGGCCGATACCGCCCGGATCGTCGAGGTAGTTGAGCGGACGGGCGGACTGTTCCAGGTTGGCTACTGCTGGCGTTTTGCTCCTTCGGTGGACAAGATGCAGGAGGTTCTTTCGAGCCGCCGGCTCGGCAAGGTGCTGCAGGTGAGGGCGCATGCGGGCTGCTCGCACAATGAAGCCGCCACGCCGCACATGAACCAGCCCGGGGATATTGGTGGCGCAATGTTCGTTATTGCCTGCCACCTGATCGATCGCATTCTGCTTCACTTCGGAGTGCCCCAAAGCGTGAATGCGCGGATCACGAAATTCGAGTCAGCATTCGGGAGCGACTCCCGCGAGGACGCCGGCGGCGCGATTTTGAACTACGGTGACAAGCTCGTGACTGTCGACTTCATGTCGTGGGATCCTCTGTCTTGGACCGAAAGCTGGGATCTTTCGGCCTACGGAACGGAGGGTATCATGCACTCTTGTCCGCTACCCTCGTCCTACAAGATATATGACAGCGGCAGGAACGGGTTCCAGCAGGGCTGGACAGAATGGCGCGAGACGAGCTTTCCGGAAATCTGGGCCACCAAAAAGACCGTGTACTCGCCGGAGATCGCGGAGATCGGCAACCCGATCTACTTCGATCGGGAGGCGGCAGCTTTCGTCGGGTCGCTCAGGTCTGGCTCGGCCTCAGTCGTTTCGGCAACGCAGGCCCACAATGTGAACCAGCTGCTCGAGGCCTTGTTCAAGTCGTCCTCTCTTTCCGGCGCCGAAGTGGACGTCGCCGTCTGAGTCCAACTAATGCGAAACCCGGGGTCCCCGATCTCGGGTTTGTGTGGCGCCAAGGCATGGCGCGTAGCGCCGTCATCGGCGTTGCCTTCTCAAGTCGATTTCATGCCGATCTCCGGCGGAACGATGAAATGGGAAACCAACTTCGACTTCGCCTTGAGACCTCTCTAGTTCGCGTCCTCCCAGGCGCTTTAGCGAGGCAGCACCCCTACGACGGGCGTGCAGCCTCGCATTCTTTTTGGCTGAGCGTGTCGCTCGAGGCCGGCAGCTCAGCCACCCGTGAAAGTACGTCTACCATTCAGCTCAGAACCTTCCCCCGGATAGAGCCGACTGTCACTAGCGTGAGCCGCAACGTTCCAATGCCTCTCGGTGGGAAGATCCCCGCCCGGATGCAGTAGGCACGCGCACCTGACCATTTGGTTTCCCTAGCGGGCATTGACTTCGTGGTCGGAGGTCGTCCTCAGCGCCAAATCCATGAGTTGCCCCCCACCGGGCATTTCAGGTTCTCCTACAGGCGGCGGCCTGCAAAGTCGGTTTTGCTTTTGCGCAGCGTGAGAAAGTGTTTCCCTGCTCCCGGCCTTTTTCCCAAAGTTGGGGAAGCTAATTTCGATCTGCGGCGGAGGAACGGCCGTTGGGAGGAATTCCATGAGCTTCAATCGGGTTTGCCGGATCTGCCGCGAAGGGCCCGCCTAAGCGAGTGTTCAGCGCCCCGTAAATGAAAACGGGATTTCCAAAGACATCAACCGAGCCGCTCTTTCCGGCAGTTCGTAACTCCAAACTCAAGAAGAAGATCGATGATCAAGCATATCGTCATGTGGGACGTCCGTGGAGACAGCGCCGAGGAGAAGCAAGCCGCCGCTTTCGACCTCAAGACAAAGTTCGAGAGCCTCCGTGGGGAAATCCCCGGCCTCCTTTTCCTTGAGGTCGGCATCGATTTTTCACGTGTGGATTATGCCTGCGATGTCGTACTCTATTCCGAATTCAAGGACGAAGCTTCCCTGGAAGGGTACGCCTCCCATCCCGCGCATCTGCGGATCAGGGATTCCCTAAAGGACGTCCGGATCGCCCGACACCAGGTCGACTACTCCCCGCTCAAATGCGCCGGCGTGCATGCAAACGCCGACTAAGGTGTGAAGGTGGAGGAGCCGATGACCACGATGATCCAATCCCAAGACCTCAAGCCGACGCTGACCCTGAATGTGCGGGGGCTTCGGAAGATCTACGGCGGCGGCGCTTTAAAGAGCGTCGATTTCGACCCGATGCCGGGCGAAATCACAGTCGGTTGTTTGGCCCTCAAGAGCGGGGGCACGAAGTCAATACCAAGGACAACGTGAAGGATTGCTATCCGGCCAACGGGAAGTGATCGAAGCAGATCCAGTTGCGGTTTTCGAACCGCCACCACTCTTCGAAGTTGATCTTCGAGGGAGAACGATGAAAGGAAAGTTCATGCTCTTTGCGGTTCATTGCCTCGACCACGCGGATGGCCTGCCGCGCCGCCAGGCGAACTACGACGCCCATAAAGCGTACCTCTCCTCAGGCACGGTAAAGACCGTAATTTCGGGACCGCTTGTCGCAAATGACGGCGAGACCATGATCGGGTCGCTATTCGTCTTTGAGGCCGACCAGATCGAGGACGTGATCGCGTTCAACAAAAACGACCCGTTCGCCCATGCCAACGTCTGGCGCCAAGTGGACATCAACCCGTTCTTGAAGCGCGTCGACAATCGCTAAGAGCGCTGGACGTCCGGTCCAATCGAGGCTGGGAATTCAAGGAACCGATATGCAGTCTTTCGTCTATAACGGCCAGCCGGCCAGAGTGATTTTCGGGTCGGGAACGCTGGCCCAGCTTCCAGCGGAAGTCGACCGCCTTGGGCTGAAGCGTGTTCTGATCCTGGCGACGCCGCCACAGGCCGAAGATGCGAAGAAACTTTCCGCGCTTCTGGGCGCGCGTTCGGTCGGTGTCTATTCCCAAGCGACTATGCACACACCCGTGGACGTCACCGAGGACGCGATGAGGGTTGTGGCCGACAAGAACGTCGATGGCCTGATCGCAGTCGGTGGCGGATCGACCACAGGGTTGGCCAAGGCGATCGCGCTGCGGACCGACCTGCCTCAGATCGTCGCCCCGACCACATACGCGGGATCGGAAATGACGCCGATCTTGGGCGAGACCAAGGACGGGCAGAAGGTCACGCAGAGCAGCCAGAAGATTCTTCCTGAGGTCGTCATCTACGACGTTGACCTCACGCTCACGCTCCCGGTCGGCATGTCTGGCGCCAGCGGCATGAACGCCATCGCCCATGCGATCGAGGCGCTCTACGCCAAGGAACGGAACCCCGTCGTCTCCCTGATGGCGCTGGAGGCGATCCGGGCCCTGGCGCGTTCGCTGCCGCTGATACATGACGACCCGTCCGACCGCGCCGCGCGCAGCGACGCTCTCTACGGCGCGTGGCTCTGCGGCATCTGCCTGGGTTCGGTCGGCATGGCCCTTCATCACAAGCTCTGCCACACGCTGGGCGGCTCGTTCGATTTGCCACATGCGGAAACCCACACGGTGGTCCTGCCGCACGCGCTAGCCTACAACGCGCCCGCCATTTCCGAAGTGATCGAAAAGCTCCGGGACGTGTTTGGTCATCAGGACCCCGCTGTGGCGCTTTTCGAACTCGCCGGACGGATCGGAGCGCCGAGGTCCCTGCGAGAGATCGGCATGCCGGAACACGGTGTCGAGGTGGCTACCGAGCGCGCCTTGGCCAACCCGTACTGGAACCCCCAACCATTGGAGCGCGACGGCATCCGCGCGCTGATCGCCCGCGCCTTTGCGGGCGACGCTCCGGCCATTTGATGGCGAGCAATTTGGCCGAGGAGGATAGAGAATGTCTGAGATGAGCAAAGCCGAAGGGTCGAAGCCCAAACATCCGTATTTTGAGGAGGAGACCTCGGTCGACGTCGTGAACGCAAGAATGGGGCCGGACGTCGATCCGCGCCTGCGCGAGGTCATGTCCATCCTGGTGAAGCACCTCCATGCTGCGATCAAGGAAATCGAGCCCTCGCACGAGGAATGGCTTCAGGGCATCAAGTTCCTCACCGAGGTCGGGCAGATGTGTTCGGATTGGCGTCAGGAGTTCATCCTGCTGTCTGACACTCTCGGCGTCTCGATGTTGGTCGATTCCATCAACCACCGTCGCCCCAGCGGTGCCACGGAGAACACGATCCTCGGACCGTTCTATGTACCAGCCGCTCCGCGCTACGCAAACGGGACTAACATTTGCCTGGACGGCAAGGGAGAGCCGATGGTCGTGCGGGGGCATGTCGTCGACACTGATGGCAAGCCGATCGCCGGCGCGCTCGTCGACGTCTGGCAAACAAACGACGACGGGTTCTATGACGTGCAGCAAAAGGACGTTCAGCCCGACTGGAATCTTCGCGGCGTCTTCACCTCTGAGAGCGACGGCTCGTATTGGTACCGAGCCGTGAAACCCCGCTACTACCCCATCCCCGATGACGGTCCGGTCGGCAAGCTGCTTGGGCATCTGGGCAGGCATCCCAATCGGGCCGCGCACATTCATTTCATCGTAAGCGCGCCAGGCTACGATCCCGTCATCACCCACATCTTCACACCCGATTGCCAATACTTGGCCGAGGACTCGGTCTTCGGCGTGAAGGACTCGTTGATAGCGGACTTCGAGAAGGTGACCGATCCCGCACGGGCATACGAGCTCGGCTTCGATGGCCCCTTCTGGTCTGTCGACTGGGACTTCGTGCTCGCCACGAAAAAAGACACCCCCAAGGAGAAATGACGATGCCGCAACTCACCTTCGAACTTCCTGACACTGTAGTGGTGACGGGAGCGTCGTCCGGCCTCGGGCATGAACTTTGCAGTCTGCTCGTCAAAGCGGGTGTGGCGACCGTCGGCGTCGATCTCTCGGCTGCTCAGGACGATCTCGCCGCTCTTGCGGGATATCACCATGTCGCGGGAGATGTCGCCGGCGAGGCGACCTGGGACAAGGTCGTCGCCCGTCTGAGGTCTTCGGGCGCGAAACGCATCGGTCTCGTGACGTCTGCAGCCATCCTAGACGTCGGCACGATCTTGGACGCCACGCCTGCGGTTATCTCCCGGGCGCTCAACGTGAACGTCGTGGGCACTGCCCTGGCGATCAAATCCCTGCTGCCGCTGATGATCGAGGCCCATGATGGGGCAATCGTGGCTGTGGCCAGCGTCAACGCCACGTTGGCAGAACAGCAGCTTGGCATCTACAACGCCACGAAAGCAGCGGTGCGGCAGCTGGCCCGCACGGTCGCGGTCGACCACTCCCGAAGTGGCGTCCGCGTCAATGTTCTCAGCCCCGGACCCATGTTGGCTGGCCTCTTCAAGCGTCACCTTGAATCCGCCACCGACAGCGACAGGTTCCTGGCGACGCGATCAGCGCGCCAGCCCGGCGGCCGCATCCTGGAGGCGCGCGAAGTCGCCCAGGCCGCGATGTTCCTTTTGTCGAGTGGCTCGACGGCGATCCTTGGCGCTGATCTCGTCGCCGACGGGGGACTGACCACGAGCTTTGATTTCCGAACGGGGGAGGAAGGCGCTTCGATCTGACGCGCCCGCCATATTTGAAAACGATCCTATGGGAGAGAGAAATGGAAACTGGACTGAAGGGTAAAATTGTTTTCATCACAGGTGCCGCCAACGGCATCGGTCGTGCGACCGCGGTGGCGTTCGCACGGGAAGGTGCAACGTTGGGCCTCGTAGACATCGACGAGAAGGCCTTGGCCGAGGTTAAGGTCGAAGTCGCCGCAGCGGGCGGCATGGCCCACACCGCGAAAGCGGACCTGTCCACGGGGGCCGGCGTATCGGCGGGCCTCGACGAGTTGCTCAAGGCGACGGGCGGCGCGGTAGACGTGCTGGTGAACAATGTCGGCTCAGGCGCGATCCGTACCTTTGACCAACTGACCGACGAAGAATGGGAGAAGACCTTCTCCCTCAATTTCATGAGCTACGTTCGCGCGACCCGGAAGCTGCTTCCGATCCTCCGCGAGCGAAAGGGCGTCATCGTCAACAACGGTTCCGATCTCGCCCGTCAGCCTGAACCGGTACCGATCGACTATTCGACGTCGAAAGCTGCAGTTCTTGCCCTCACAAAGGGTCTCGCGCGCGCCGAAGGCAAGAATGTGCGGGTCAACGCCGTCGCGCCGGGTCCGATTTGGACGCCGTTCTGGACGAAGCCTGGTGGCTTCGCCGAAACGATGGGCGCGTTCCACAAGATGGAGCCGCAGGCGGCTGTCGAACATGAGATGAAGCTGCGGCAGCTTCCGCTTGAACGTCTCGGGACGCCCGAAGAGGTCGCCAACGTGGTCGTATTCCTTGCGTCCGACCTGGCCAGCTTCGTCACTTCGGCGGTTTGGGGCGTTGACGGGGGCAGCATCCGCTCCATCTGAGTCCCCTCATTGTATACTTTTGCGCTACGATGTTGGTCTTTGGCGTACGATTGTAGTGCCAGAGCTTCAGTGTACAAAGGGTCATCTAAAACGCAGGCGGCGCGATGTCGCCAGGAGAGTAACGGAAATGACTGGGAAAAACGGAATCGAGTTGTTGGCGGCGTTCTTCACACTTGGAGGCGACGTCTATCCGTTCGGTCCGACCGAGATCAGCCCGATCCCCTTCAAGGATCGCGTCGAGGCTGCCGCCAAGGTCGGCTACAAGGGCATGGGCCTTATCCACGCCGATGTCCAAGCCACGGCCGCTCAGATAGGCCTGAAGGAAATGAAGCGGATCGTCGATGACAACGACATCAAATACCTCGAGTACGAATTTCTCTCCGGATGGTATTTAGACGGCGAGCGCCGGGCGAAGTCGGACGTCATGCGGACGGAGATGCTCGAGGTGGCCCAGGGTCTCGGCGTCCGCAATCTCAAAATAGCTCCCGGCCTCGGAAGCGATCTGTATGCACCGACCGAGGCGGAAATGACGCCTGACGTCGACCGCATGCGCGAGGCGTTCGCTGGGGTCTGCCGTGACGCCGCCGAATACGGCGTCAGGGTCGTCATGGAGATCATGCCCTTCTCCAACGTCCGGACGCTGGAAGTGGCCCGTGCGATCGTGGAAGGTGCCGATCAGCCCAACGGCGGCTTGCTCATCGACATCTGGCACATGGCCCGCGGCGGCATTCCCTACAAGGACATCGAGAAGATTCCGTCCCGCTTCATCGGCTCGATCGAGCTGGACGACGCCGACGCCGATGTGAAGGGCCTCCTGTGGGAAGACACCATCTATCATCGTCGCCTGCCGGGCGAAGGCGTGCTCAAGCCGAAAGAATTCATCAAGGCAGTCCAGAACGCCGGCTACGAAGGTCCTTGGGGTGTCGAGATCATCAGCGAGACCTATCGCAAACTTCCGCTTGCCGAACAGGCGAAGCGCTCGTTCGAAACCACGATGGCCCAGTTCAAGTGACGTCCGAGGAAAACATTGAAATACGCGACACCGCGCAGATCGCGGCCGTCCAGATAAACAAGATCAAAACCGTAGAGGACAGCGTCGGAGGCACGGTTGCCAGCTTATTGCCGGATGCGCCCAGCGATTGCTGCAGCAGCCCAAAATCCGGCCGCCCCTCTTCGTCGAGCACGACGGCCTCACCATCGTCGCCGGCCCGAGCGCTCGGGCGGCGTCCGCGATTGCCGGAAAATGATGCGTCCAGTCATGTCCGCCACGGGTGAGGATCCGGATACTCTGCGGCTCGATATGAATGGCGAGGCGATAGCCATCCAATTTCAGCTCCCAACTCCACTCGCTTCCCTGGGGCATGGGTGTTCAATTCCGCAGCGCAGGCTCGACGCGCTCAGGCATCGGATCGAACGGCAGCTGTGGTTGACCTGGATCGCGTTTCCTGCGGGGCTGGAACGGATCGGGGCCTCGGTGTCACGAAGGAGGCGTTTATGATCTCGGAGGCTTCGTCATTGCCGTCAATCGGCACCCAAAAATCTGCATCCCGGAACACAATTGGAGCGGCTTGGTTGAACGACGATGATTTCAGAACCGAACTGGACCGCGGTGACCGGTGATGTACAAGGCGAATAGTCACCATTCTCGGGGGACGTGGTTCCCCATTTTTTACCTCTCTCAAATCGCAACATGCTGGTGGTGACCGTTTTTGGCTAAGATACCTGCTTGATCCGCTCGCGAAAGTTCGCCGTTCCCTGTTGAATATGGTCCAGGAGATCCATGACTGCCCAGTGACGCTCGGCAATGTCATAATCGGTGACACGGGAATACACGCTCTCGAAGGTGCCGAGGCGCTGATGCCAGACCTTGGCGACTCCCGGATACCCCATCGGTTCAGCCATCGCCGCCAGGGCAAGAAAAATTTCAAGTTCGCGACGCAGATCGCTGTCCTCGGAAGGGTGTTTGTAAAGCCAGGCGTACAGGTCTGGGTGGATGTTGGTAAAGACGCCAGAGAATCCTTTCGAACCTGCCCGTATTGCGGCTGCGGCAATGGCCGCATTCGCGTTGACGATCGCAAAGCCGGAATCGCCGGAGAGCGCTACGCGTCGCTTCACGGTTTCAAGGTCGCAGGAGACATCCTTCAGGGTTACGAAGCGGCCGGTGTCGCGGCAAAGCTTAAACTCGTCATCGCTCAAGAGACGGCGATAGGGAGCCGGGCATTCGTACAGACCGAGGTCCAGGTCGCTCGGGAGCCAACTCAAGATGGCGTCGAGGCCGGAACGAAACGCTTCGGTTCCGGCATTTCCAGCATCGAGCCTGTTGGTGACCAGGACAAGTGCATCGATCCCTGTTTCGGCCATCGCCACCAGTTCGGCACGCTGGTCATCACGGCCATCGCTTATGTGTCCCGATGAGATTACCGGCACACGCCCGGCTGCCAGCGTGACCACCTTTTTGGAGAGCTCAACTCGCTCTTCCAACGACAACTTCTGCATTTCGCTCGATTGGCAGACGGCGAAGAGCGTATCTGCACCATTGGTGATGTACCACTCCACAAGTCGCTCGAGACCTTCCCAATCGATCCGATTTTCCGGGGTGAAAGGGGTTATCATAACGGGAACGATCCCTTGGCCTTTGATCTTCATGACGCAATCTTTCGCTATCTTCGTTCGTTAAAGTGCAGTTCCTGCCGGCAAGCCTGCCGCAAAACCTGCCATCAGGCGGATCTGCGCGAGCAGCATGTCATTCCCATCAGACACCGTTGCACCGGCTGCCTTGGCGGCGCGCAATAGTGCCGTCTCGCCGCTTAAGCTGGCGATATCAGCGATGAGCATTTCGGGCTGTATCGCGTCAGTTGGCAGAGGAAATATGCCGTCTCCCTTGACGCCGATCGGAGATGCATTGACGACGATATCGTAGTCCCACCTAGCCGATCCATCGACCGAAACCGCGCATTCTTCACCGCGGAGGGAATTGACCATATTCGCGGTAAAGGCGACGGATTCAGCGGAGAGATCCATCAGATCAATCTTCCTAACGCCTTCTTCGGCTAGCGCGAAAGCGATCGCGCGCCCGGCGCCGCCTGCTCCGACAATCAGCACGCGGGCGCCGCGCAGTCGCGATTTTGACTCTCCGAGTCCTTCAACGAAGCCCACACCATCAAAAAGCGCGCCGTTCATCTGGCCGTCCTCTCCACGCTGGACACAGTTGACCGCACCAACTGCTTTTGCCGTCGGCGTTAGAGTTGAACACTTTTTGGCAGCCGCGACTTTGTGAGGGATCGTCGTGCTGATACCGCAGAGGTTGGGAATGGCGGCGAAGATATCCCATGCCGCCGCGAAGTGTTCGGCGGTTACCAGGAATGGCACCGCGTAGATATTGACTTCGGCGGCGGCAAAGATCGGGTTGATCAGGCGCGGCGTCTGTACCTGGTGGATTGGGTCTCCAAACACAGCGTAGATACGTGAGTTGCCATCAAGGTTGGGAATATTCGCTCGCATAGTTTTATTCCTTGTTGAACAGGCTACGGCAGCGATCGATCGCGATGTCCATCACCTCCGCCGGGTCGCGAGACCACCAGTCGGTGGAGAAGATCTCTACCTCCACCGCGCCATGATAGCCGGCATCGCGCATCATCGTGTGGATGCCGCGCAGGTCGATGATCCCATCTCCCATCATGCCTCGATCGGTCAGGAGATGCCGCGTAGGGATCAGCCAGTCGTTGACATGAAATCCAAAGAGCCGGCCTGCCTTGCCCGCACGCTCGATTTCGGCTCCCAGTCGCTCGTCCCACCAACAATGATAGACATCGACAACCACTCCGATCCCCGGTCCTAATGATTCGCACAAAGAATTTGCATGGGAGAGGCTGGAGATGACGGTGCGGTCACCTGTGAGCATAGGATGAAGTGGCTCAATGGCGAGCTTCACTCCAATCTTGCGTGCGCGCTCGAGTACTTTGCCAACCAGATCCTCGATCCGTTGTCTTGCAGAATTCAAGTCCTTTTCATTGTCTCGCAAACCTCCCGTAAACAGGAAAACATGATCAGCCTCAAATCTGGCTGCACGCTCAAGCTCCGCCTCGGCCCGGTCAAGGCAGTCCGCTGCCAACGGCCCAGCGCGGTTATATCCTGAGACCGTCATCCCGAGATCTTGCAGAACAGAGAGAGCGTCCGTCTCGCCGACCTTGGCAATTTCGTCTCCCCAAATAGATACGGTCTCCAGTCCTCGCTCTGAGCAGAGTCGAAGAAAGGTCAACATATCTGCTCTCTCGCGCACTGTGGCGTGGTTGAAGACAATGTTCGTCATCGGCCCCCTCGTAATGTTTGAATACCAATGTTCCTGCGCGGCTGGGCCGCAGCCGCAGTATCAGGATCGTGTTGTTTGTTTGGGAACTGACGGAGTTCTGACCTGACAACCAAGCTCCGTCTTAGTCGGCTCTGCTAGCCGACCTTCCCCGCGTAGCGACGAGCTTCCGGCGCGAGCCATGGAGAAACATAGCCCCGGTCAGCTTCTTCGATCAGCGCTCCCGGCGGAACAAGTTCGTCAATCTGGTCGAGTGTCGGCACTTTAAGAACTGCTTCGAACCCGGCCTCCATGCTTTTGAACTGCTCGAGCGTGCGTGGCCCCAGGATCACGGAAGTCACCGCGGCATGCGCGAGCGGAAACGCCTGAGCCATGTGCATAAGGGACAAACCCGCCTCCATCGCGATGCGTTCAAGTTCTGGAAGGAGTTCCAGCTTGCGCCTGTTGCCTTCGCGCTGCATATCGAAGCGGGACTGTAGGATGGGGTAGTGCTGCCCCCATTGCCCTTTTACGCGCTCGGCCCTGGATCCTGACGGCGCTGAGCCATCGGCTTTGTACTTGCCGGTTAACCAGCCGCCGTTCAGTGGGCTCCAGGCGGTAAATCCCATTCGGTAATGTTGAACGGCAGGAAGGGTTTCTCTCTCTACGGCGCGTTGAAAGATCGAGTACGGCGAGCTTTCATTGATGAACCGTGCCGTCTTATTCAATCGACTAACCGATTGAGTCTCTGCGAGGTACCAGCTCGGCAGGGTCGAGGACCCGATGTACCGAACTTTGCCTTGGGCCACGAGGTCGCTGAGAGCGCCCAGTGTCTCGTCGAGATCGGTCTGAAGGTCGGGCCGATGTATTTGATAGAGATCGATATGGTCGGTGTTAAGCCGTCGCAGACTGTGTTCGACCTGCTTCATAATCCAGTAGCGGGACCCGCCCTGTTCGTTGCGTCCTTCACCGGCCGCCAGACGAAACTTGGTTGCGAGCACGACTTTGTCCCGACGGCCTGCAATCGCTTTGCCGACGATCTCTTCGGCCTCTCCATGGGAATAAGTGTCAGCAGTGTCGATGAAATTGATGCCGCGGTCCAAGGCACAGTGCACGATGTCCATGCACTCTTTTTCGTCGGTATTCCCATCTGATCCGTAGCTCATGGTCCCCAGCATGTATTCGCTGACCTGAACTCCAGTTCTCCCAAGGTAACGATACCTCATAACCGATGTCTCTCTGTTAGTTTGACCGCGGCCCGGTCCGAACGGGGTTCGCGCACGATCTACGATCACAGGGCACAATGATGCCCCCGGCTTTTCCAGCCGCTGCAATGCGAGAACTCAGGCGGCCTGAACCACTGATTTTCGCGTCGACATTTTGACGACGTTTGTCGATGGTCGTGTCCCGACAGTGAGCTGGATGGAGGTGACTAGCCACCGTCCACCCAGCCTCTTTTTCGAGGATGCAGGCTTACTGCGCCTTCGCGAGTGCCGCTCCATACCGTTCGATCAGCTCATCGTAGGCCTCCGCCGGTGATCCGTCTTTCAGGATCATTCTCTGGAAAGCTTCGCCCAGGATGGTGTGATACGTGGAGAGGATGGGGGTATAGGCCACGGTTTGGCCACGCTGGCCTACCAGATCAGCCCACTGCTTTTGATCCTTACCCGCGTCGGTCTGGAAGTATGGAGCAGTGTATGTCGATTTACGCGATACCACCTCACCGCCCTCGGCTGCGAAGGCTTGCGCCTCCGGCGACACCATGAACTTCACGAATGTCCAAGCGGCATCCTGATTGGCTGTCTTCTTATTGATCGCGATGTTGTAACTGTAGACCGTCTGTTTGTCGTTTGCCGTATACCCCGGCGCCGGAGCCCAGGCGAGGTCATCGCCGCCGCCTTGCTGCTGCACCGTTTTGTAGCGATAAAGGCCGAACACCGCCATCGCTGCACTACCAGACCGGATTGCATCGTGCACTTCATTGAAACCCATCTGCGCGCTGCGCAGCGGAGTCACCTTGCACTTCGTGTAGAAGTCCTTGATCGTTTGCGCCGCCTTGATGAACGACTCTTTTGAAAAGGCGATCTTGCCGTCAGGGGTGAAGTATTCACCGCCATTCCCGGGCAGCATTGTACTTAGGAAGAATTCTCCGAGGCTCTGGGCACCGCCAAGTCCGCCTGTGGCCCCGAGCGGAACGGCGAACGGGATCGTATCCGACTGGCCGAATTTGGCGCCTGTTGCGCACACTTCATCCCAGGTCGTCGGCGGCTTGACCCCGGCCTTTTCCAACATGCTCTTGCGATAGAAGAGGATGGGAATTCGGAAATCCTGGGGAAGAGCATAAAGCTTCCCGGCGACCTTCGTGCTCGACAGCGGCAGGAGCCAATCCTCATCCGGAATGCCGTCCTTCTTCACCAAGTCGTCGAGTTCGAGCAGATTTCCAGTGGCAGCGAACTCGGAAACAGCAAAGCCGACGACGCGGATCACGTCTGGTGTCTGGCTGCCGGACTTGATTGCGCGGGATGCTGTTTGGCCGGTTGGATCGACAAGGAACTTGACCTTGATGTCAGGGTTTTTCGCCTGAAAAGCATCGATCATCTTGGTTTGAGCAGCCGACCGGGGATCCTTCGAATTGTTTGGATCCAGAAACGTCTGGTAGATGATTTCCTTGCTCTGAGCAAAGGCTTGCGGAGCAAGGAAAGCAAAGGTGGCGGTACTTATTCCAAGCGCCGCGACTGCTTTGATAAGTTTGCGTTTTGACGTGGTTTGCATGCGTCTTCCTCCCGTTGAACATGGTGCTGTGTGGATGCTAGGTCATCAGCCTTTGACGGCGCCTGCCGTAAGCCCGGAGATGAACCACTTTTGAACGAAGCCGAACATGAGAATGACCGGCATCGATGCGATCATGACAAAGGCCATCATGTAGGACCACGAGATGCCGATGGCGTCAAAAACCTGATTGACGAGAGCGACCTGCAGGGTCCGCTTTGCTACCTCGGGCGCGAATACCGCGACGGTAATGTAGTCGTTCCAAGTGGTTACAATGCCGATCGTGGCAACGGCCGCTATGCCTGAACGTATCAGCGGCAAAATCAGGCTCCAGATAATTTGGAAGCGAGACGCGCCATCGATCATCGCCGAGTCCTCGATCTCAACCGGAACGGCCTCGACGAAATTTGCGATGAACCAGACGGTCTGCGGGATGATTCTCGCGGAAAGGATGATCGTCACCACGATACCGCTATTGAGCAGACCAACCGCTTCAAGTAAATAATACGTGGGAACCAGCAGGGCGACGCCCGGCACCATCGAGGTCGCAAGAACCATCAGCATCAAAGTGCGCTTGCCTTTGAAAGAAAAGCGAGCAGCAGCGTAGCCCGCTGGAATGCCTACGATGAGGGCAATGATGACGGCGCCGACGGAGTAAGCAATCGAGTTCCAAAGGTCGGTCAAGAATGCCGCGTCCTGGAAGACCTTGATGTAGTTCTCCAGAGTAGCCGAACTTGGTAAGATCGTCGGGGGAACAGCAACCGCTTCCACTTCCGTCTTGAAGGAGGTGGCAAAAGCCCAAAGCACTGGCCCGAGAACGATTATTGAGATCACGAGCGATCCCAAGATCGCTGGGATCTGTCCGCTTGGGCGGTTCGAAAGAGCGTTACTCATATTGCGATCCTATCCGGTAACGCGGCCGGTGAGCCGGCTGTAGAGAGCACCAAGGGCGACGTTGATGAGAAGGACGACGATCGAGACGACTGCGGTGGGTCCGATGTTGACCGCCTGCACGGTTCCACGAAACGCTTCGAAGCTAAGCGTGGTCGTCGACCCCAGTGGCCCGCCGCCGGTCATGACAATGATCAAGGTCATCAAGGTCAGGTACATGATGGACAGTGTCAGTGCGGTACTGCCCAGGGTAGGCAGGATTTCAGTGAGCGTGACGTAACGGAATTTCACGAATGCTCCGCCTCCATCAATCTCTACGGCTTCGTAGAGTTCTTTCGGAATGGACTGCATGGCGGCTGTCGCCATCACCATCACGTATGGAAACGACCACCAGGCTGTAACGATAATGATAAGGGGCAAGGCCATTCCTGGGTCGCCCAACATCAATCCAGGATCAATACCCAGCTTCTGGATCACGTAGGGAATCGGCCCAAACGATGGGTTGAGGAGCCAGAGCCAGATGCTGCCGACGACCGACATGGAGAGCGTCCAGGGAAAAAGGATGAAAACGCGCAGTGCGGAACCTGTCACACCCGCCCGGTTCAAAACCAGCGCCGAGGCCATTCCAAGTACGATGGCACCCACCAGAGACCCACCAACGTAGGTCAGGGAAATTACCGTCGTGTCCCAGAACTCGGACGAGCTCAGAACTTCAATGTAATTGGCGAGAGCCGCAAAGCCTACGAGCTCGTAATATTTCGTTTTTTGGAAACTCAACCAGATCACAAAGATCGTAGGATAGAGGGTCACAAGAAACAGGATCAAAACAGCTGGGGTGAACCAAAGAAAGGGTGTCCAACGAAAGCGATTTGCGCCGTCAGTGGCGTCTACGGCGTCGCTTGCAAGGGCCGTCCCGCTTTGATTGGTGCTGACTTGGAGCAGAGGTGTCGGCATTCGATTACCAATCCCGTGTGGGCGTCTCAGGCAGAGTGGAGGGCGTTGCGTGCTCAGGACAGGCGACGACCGGTGCTCTCGCTGAAGAGATGAACGCGTGAAAGATCAGGGGCTACGGTGATGGTCTCGCCGACCTTCGGCAGAACTCGATCACGGAAGATGCAGACAATGGTCTGAGAGCCATGCCGGGCTATGATCTGCGTCTCGGACCCTGTGGGTTCCACGACCGTGACGGTGAGGGGCATTCCTTCGTCACTAAGAATGAGATGCTCAGGGCGAATGCCGTAAATCAAAGTCCCCGACGTATCGGATACCCCCGCAGGTAGAGGAAGCGTGTGCCCGCCCTCAAGAACGAACCGGTCGTGCTCGACGTTGCCTTTGAGGAAGTTCATCGACGGCGATCCGATAAAACCGGCGACGAAGACGTTGGTGGGGTAATCATACAGGTCGAGCGGCGCACCGACTTGCTCAACATGGCCATCGTGCATGACAACGATTTTGTCGGCCATAGTCATGGCCTCGACCTGGTCATGGGTCACGTAAACCGTGGTGGTCTTGAGCCGCTGATGCAGTTCCTTGATCTCAGCACGCATTTGCACGCGCAACTTTGCATCAAGGTTCGAGAGCGGCTCGTCAAACAGGAATACCTGCGGATCTCGAACAATTGCGCGCCCCATCGCCACGCGCTGACGCTGCCCGCCCGAAAGTTCGCGAGGGTAACGATCGAGGAGTTTGGTGAGGCTGAGGATTTCAGCTGCTCGTTGGACGCGCGTCGTCCGCTCCTCGCGCGAAGCCTTTTTCAACTTCAACGAGAAGCCCATGTTTTCCGCAACGGTCATATGCGGATAAAGGGCGTAGTTCTGGAAGACCATTGCAATGTCTCGGGCCTTCGGAGGAATGTCATTGACGGTGCGTCCACCGATCTGGATCTCGCCGCCAGAAATACTCTCCAGGCCGGCGATCATCCGCAACAGCGTTGATTTTCCGCAACCCGAGGGCCCGACCAAGGTCACAAATTCCCCCTCGTGGATATCGACAGACACACCATGAAGCACGGGTACGGCCCCGTAAGCTTTGCGGACGGCCTTCAGCTCAACACTAGCCAACTGTTTCCTCCTACCGGCCACCGAGGCGGCCACTTATCCCAAGGCGATCTGCGAGATCGCTATCGGAACGTTATTCCACTAACAACGGGGAGTGTCAACATAGGCCGGCAATGCGCAAGACGCGCCGTTGACTTAAAAAGTCATTTAAATAATATTCCCAATAACTTGCGAACTTCTCGAAGTATTGGTCTGGGGGGTAAGTGAGGCAATGCGATAAGGCCAAAGTTGGGAAAGTTCCTCGGCAGTGGCCTTAACCTGTTCCGCTAACTGCGGGAGTACGAGCGCAGAAAAGTGGTGGATGGCTCCGGCGATGCTCACCGTTCCAACAACCTGACCTCCAACGCGAATGACAGCGGCGACAGCGGCGACGCCGGGTTCAGCTTCCTCTATCGCGGTGGCCCATCCGCGTTCCTCGGTTTCATCCAAGGCAGCGGAAAACGTCTGCTTCGAGGTAATAACCCGCGGCCCACCCAGATCTGTTCGTCCCAGTCCACTTGCTACCGCCCTTGCCAACGCCTCCTCCCGATCCAAGGTCGCTAACCACGCTTTTCCGTTGGCGGTCGTGTGCAATGGGACTTTCGCGACCAACTCTGGCTGGTAGATCAGGCCGGACCGCATGCCTTGTGAATGGGATATCCACGTCAAACCATCACGATCAAGGATCGCAATCCTGCCGAGCCCCTTTGTATTGCTCGCTAACCGGTCCAATATCGGCTGGCAGATGTCGGGGATTCTTGTCCCGGCCAGCAGGCGCTGGCCCATCACGGCAAGGCGCAGCGTCAGTCTATAGAACCCGTTCTCGGGATCCTGTTCGGCCCAGCCTAAGTCGCACAGACTGTTGAGGAGGCGATGCGCTGCGCTCTTCGGGACGTCCAACCGGCGACTGATCTCGCCTAATGACAGTCCAGTGGCGTTCTCACTCAGCAGGGTGATGAGGTCAAAACAACGGTCTAGGAGGGATTTGACAAGTCGCATGATACCACGATATTCGGTTTATCGGAACGCTATTCCAATAGCATTGCGAGAGGCGTTTCACAAGAAGCCGCCCGAAGGGCCGTTAGACGCTAGTCCGTGGGGTCGTCGGTTGCCATCGGGTCGCTGTCCTGGATTCGTTTAAGCATGGCTTCTCGCCTTGATAAACCCGCAATGAACGGAGTCGAGATGAAGATCGCAGTATTCGACGTCAGCCACTGGCATTTTCCGCTTTACATCCCTGCACTCAAGGATCCGGGTATCGAGGTAATCGGCATATCCGACAGCACGTCATTTGCCGGGGCTCGTTTTTCCGATCTGCTCAACTGCAAGCTCTATGGTTCGAACGATGAACTCATGAGGCAGGACTTCGACTTCGCGCTCGTATTTAGCCGTCATTCCGACATGGCTGAACTCGCCGAGCGGCTGATCGCCAAAGGCAAGCCCTTTCTCATCGAGAAGCCATGCGGACTTAATCTCGAGGAAGTTCGTCGTATTCGCATACTCTCTAAGAAACACGGCGTCTTTGTAAGTGTGCCTCTCATTATGCGGGTGAGCGACCTGGGTGATCGTCTTTCGCCAGCTGCAGGGTTCACGCCGGAAGGATTTCAGCATCTCTCCTTCAGGTTTATCGTAGGGTCGGTGGCTCGTTATGAGCGAAACGGATGCGGTTGGATGCTTGACAAGGCGCTTGCTGGAGGTGGTTCGATGCTGAACGTTGGCGTTCACTTCATCGACATGATTGCAAACCTGACGCAATCCCCGATCACTCATGTCTCAGGCCAGGTCCAGATTTACCGACCCGATGTGACTGTCGACGAACAGGCTGTGTTCACCTGCCGCAATGGTTCAGGACAGATCGGCGTCATCGAAACTGGCTATTTGTATCCCTCCACAGCCGACGATCAGCGAGATTTCGCGTTCTCGATCTCGCATCGTCAATCCTACATTCGCGGTTACGCTGACCAGTTCTATGCAAAGTCGCGTGAAAACGAGAAGGCTAGCTCGACGACAATCGAATACAATACGGACGAGTATTACCCGGTTTTCCTTCGCCGCAGCTGGGAGGATCTCGCAAACGGCCGGCCTCCCGTTGCAGGCCTGCTCGAAGCGGAACGCGCACTGGCCGTCATCGAAGCCGGGTACCGCTCGGCGGCAAACGGGGGCGCTCCTGAAAAGGTCGATCCTGATATCTAGTTCGCCACTTAACAGTTGTCGGGTGGCGCGAGTAAGCTCTCATCTCGTGCTGCAAGGTCAGCCGTGCCATACTCTATTGCGACAACGGCCTGGCGCCGCACCCCGGTTTTGTTGATTCCCATCCGTTCGCCTGAGATTCTTTCGCGGACATCGTCTTCCACCATTGGCCGATTGCATGACGAAACCCGCCATCGAGATCATTGCCGCTGGGCTTCACTTCCCGGAAGGCCCCGTAGAACTCCCTGATGGTTCGATTGCCGTCGTTGAGATTGGCCGCGGCAGGATCTTGAGGATCAGGGAAGGCAGACGACAGGACGTACTGGCGGTGACCGGTGGCGGTCCCAACGGGATGGCTTTAGGGCCGGATGAAGCACTCTACGTTTGCAACAATGGAGGGTTTTCCTGGGCGCAGGAGGGCGATTGGTTACGTCCCGTCGGCCTGGCACCGGACTACAGCGGCGGCTTGATCCAGAAAGTCGACGTGGCGACGGGCGAGGTCACGACCTTGTATGATCAGTGCGACGGCCGAAAACTTAGCGGCCCGAACGATATCGTTTTCGATGATCAGGGCGGCTTTTATTTCACTGACACGGGCAGGGTTCGAGAGTTCCAGCGCGATCATGGGGCGGTCTATTACGGAAAAGCCGATGGCAGTTCGATAAAAAGGGTGGTGTTTCCACTTCTCGCGCCGAATGGAATTGGGCTATCACCCGATCTTAAAACACTTTACGTCGCCGATATGGAAACAGCGCGACTGTGGAGCTACGCCATCGTTGAGGCGGGGGTCATCCGGAAAAGGCCGTTTCCGAGCCAGAGCGGCGGTGAGCTCATCATCGGGCTTGGCGGGTTCCAGCGGTTCGACAGCCTGAAGGTCACAGCTTCCGGTAACATCTGCGTCCCGACCTTGGTGACCGGGTGCATAACGGTGGTTTCGCCACGAGGTGAATTGCTCGATCAAGTGTGGATGCCGGACATCTATCCGACAAATCTCGGATTTGTCGGGCAAGACTTGCAAGATGCAGTCGTCACTCTGTCTCTGACAGGTCAGGTGGGCCGACTTCGGTGGCCGGAGAAAGGTCTGAAACTGCAACATCAAGGGAATCCTAGCCAATCGCATCTCGTCGCAAAGCGCGTTTGGAAGGAGTCCGATGCCCCTGGGCTTCAAGAAAATTGAGTGATTTTTCTGAATTGGAAAGCAGCTAAGCCCAAAGCTCACAGATATGGTCGACGGTGAGGTCGGCCTGTCCGGTGATCATGTGCATGCCGGAATGGGTTTCGACACCCTTTGCTGCGGCCAGTGCGAGAAGTCTGGTGGTCTCTGGCTGGGCGATGACTTCGGCAAATGTCATCCCAGGCTGCAGGAGATCTGGATTGAGCGGAAGAGCGTCAGTGTCCTGAAGGCCGAGTGACGTGGCATTGATGACGAGCTGGCCTGGTTGCGGCTCGGCTTTGCCTGCCTTGGCAACCCTTTTTCCAAAGTCGGCATTCACCGTTTCCGCCAGCGCTTCGGCTTTGTCGAACGTTCGATTTGACACCGTAATGCTGTTGGCACCGGCCTCGACGAGCGCAAACGCTATAGCGACCGAAGCACCACCAGCTCCGGCAATGAGCGCGTCGCGACCCACAATCGCGATCCCCTTCGATTGAAGGCCACGTACAAAGCCTTTGCCATCGAACTGGTAGCCTCGAAAGCTGCCGTCGCGCTCGCGCCGGACGAAATTGACGGCGCCGACCCGGGCAGCCACTGGATCGAGACTGTCGCAAAGCTCGATCGCCGTTTGTTTGTGAGGTAGGGTGATGCCGAACCCCACGAGGTTCGGCATCGCCCTCAGACCGGCCCAGATCGTGGTCAGGTCCTTTGCAGGTACATGGAGCGGGACAGATACGATATCTGCTCCGCGTGCCGCAAAGAGCGGATTGACCGCAGCTGGCGACTTGGCTTGAGCGATCGGGTCGCCGATAATGCCAATCAACCTGGTTGTACCTCGAATGCTGACGCCACTTACCACCACAATTCCTCGCGTTTGAGCCAGACGATGCTGCCGTCCTCGATCCCGACAACGATATCCAGATTTCCGCGGCCGGCCCAATCGACGACTTCCGGGGAGGCGACGTGCATCGCCATCTGAATGGTCTCGTTGCGGTGTTTGATGGGGATTGGCAGCGCAAAACGCGGCTCTTCCGGTGTTCCGACATTGCGGGAGTAGAACAGGCCAGCCTGCTTCGTTGTATTACGTGGGGCGCCGGTCTCAGGATCCGGTGGCACACAGGCGCGGGCATGGGTGCCAAAGATAAGGTCCGTGCGACCTGTGCCTTCCCAATCGCAGAAGCACAGCTTTACACGTCCGCGACCGCCGCCGACATCGACCGTAAAGCGCATGGCTTCGCCGTCTTCCCAACGCAGAAAACGTTTGTCGACGAGTTCTGTATCTGACCCCTTCCTCCAGTCACTGAGGACGCCATCCTCATCCAGTGCGACATAATGGAGGTCGTTGTCCTTGAACCAGTCGACGACTGCCGGCCGAACCCGCCAGACCGTCTTCAACGGCTTACCCTTGAAGGTTAGGAACTCTTCCTCGCCGAAACGTGGCGGCAGAACCTTTTCGCCGGTGTTGCGGAATAGCCGGTGACGGCCCGTGACGTCGCTGACCAAAATGTCCCTGCTGCCATTGCCGGTCCAATCGGCAAGGGTCGGGCAGGAATAGCCGAACATCTTTTCCGATGGTCCTTGGATAGAGCCCGTCAATCCGGCTGCAAGCCGGATCGGCGTGTCGCCACCCTTCAGCATGACTTCCTTGTCGAGATAAATGATCCCGTCTTTTTTTCGGCTCTGGTAGAAGAGCAATTCGCCGGTGCTGTTGCCGACGACAAGATCGTAGTGGCCGTCACCGCTGAAGTCATAGGCTGCGGGACTGGGCAGGATACCCGCGTGAATCAATGGCTTCGTGGTCTCGATGCGGCCGCGCTGCTCGAAGCGTGGAAGTCCGTCTTCGCCATCTCCGACGTTCTTTAGGAAGCTGATATAGCCATCCTCGGCGCCGTAAATGATATCCTCGCGACCGTCGCCATCCCAATCGATGACGCAGGGGAGATGGATGCACTGTTCGAGTTCCAGAACCTTGTCGTCGACGCCGCGGATAAGGCTGGTTGGCTCGAAGGTACCGTTTTCGCGCCGTCGGGCGATATGCAGGATGTTCCAGAACTCGCCTGCGATGACGTGTTGCTGCCTGGTCCCGAACTTGCCGAATGCAGGCGCCAGCTGCCCATACACCTCAAGTGGCGTTTCGCCGGCGATGAGGGCATGACCTTTTTCCAGCACGGGAGCTGCGAGCGTACCTTTGTTTTTGAATGCGTAGAGGAAGCCACGCAGCGGACCGCCGAGCCAACGGCCGGCGTCGTCATAACCGCGATAACCTTGGTCGTTCCATTCCAGACCGTTTGGCCAATAATCGTTCCAGTAGTCGCTACCGACGATCAGTTCCGGGACCCCGTCGCCGTCGATGTCGTGGAACCGAGCCATATGGAAATATTCGTTGCCCTTGACCCAGTCGGCGTCGAGGTCAAGACGGACGGGGTCGCCGAATTCAGGCGCGCCTCGTTTTCCAACGTTAGGAAACACGTAAATCTGCTTGCGCAGCCGCGACGCTGAGACAAGATGGAAAACATCTCCGTCCTTGACGGCCGTCACGTAGCCGCGGACGCCTTCGATCAGCTCTTCTTCACCCAGAATAGGTGTGCCGTCGGGGCTGGTGCCGATCTGGCGGCGCAGGAAGACGCGACCGTCATAGCAGGCGTCCCATGCAGAAATCAGCATGTCCTTCGTGCCTGTGCCGCTCCAATCAACGATCTCGACGCAGGTAATGATCCGACCTGCAACAGCCGCCGAGTTGACGTCGGGGTGGTATTTCAAAGCCTCCGAGCCGTAATCCGGACCGTGCCACAGAGTGGCGTCGTCCTCCCATCGCGTTACGCTCATCACAAACCCTCTCTACAAATTATTGGAAATGAATTCTAAAACGAAACCACCTTTTAAATCTAGTGAGAAAATTGAGTTTGGCGGGTGTCGGGGTGCAGAACGGAGGGACGGCTATACATAAGGAAGTTGAAGGTGAAGTCCGACAGGGCAGACGGAAAACGCGCCTGTGCTCCCCTCAGGGCGCGTTGCTGGCGGGCTGCCAGTGGACAAGCTGTCCTGGAAGCGCGCGGGAGACGCAGAACTGCCATCCGTGATGGTTCTTGACGAGGTCTTGCCAGAAGCCGGCGATCCTTGCAGACCCAGCTGGCCGTGATCATGTTTCAAAGTAACTAGAGATGCAGCTACCGCACTGCGCCGGTGGCAACGATCAGGGGCGTCATGGTTCGCTGACGAACTCGCAGAGGCCAGATATCACTCAGTTCTTCCGCAGCTTTCTTTAGGGCCCGAACTAGGTCCGGCCAACGATCTTCGGTTATGCGCATAAGAGGTCCCGCAACGGAGATCGTTCCAGCGACCGGCGCTTCAGCGTCAGAACTCGTTCGAAAGGGAACCGCAACTGCTGCGGTACCAGCCTCACCCTCTTCGACAGAGGTTGCGAAGCCACGCTTCCGAGTTTCGTTTAGTCGGACTCTGAGTTCATCGATTGATCGAGCAGAATTGGGACCAAGCTTTCGTTTGGCGGTAAAACCGCGAGAATAGACAATCTCCAGGGCGCGTTCTTCAGGTAGGGTAGAAAGCCACGCCTTTCCATTCGCCGTTGCGTGAAGAACGATTTCTTGTCCCATATCCGGATCATACCGGAGGCCGGCTGTTGCACCTTGTGCGCGTGCCACCCATACCAAATCCTGACCTTCGAGGATTGCGAGGCGGCAATATTCCTGGGTTTCCGCGGCCAACCTATTCAAAACGGATTGGACGACGTCAGGCACATTCCGCGCATCAAGGTTACGGAATGCCAATGCGCTTAATCGAAGAGAAAGAGCATAGTTTTGGCTCGCGGCATCTTGGATTACCCAACCGTGGCTAATCAGCGTCGTCAACAGCCGATGGACCGCACTGGCCGGCATGTCGAGGCGTCCAGCAAGGTCGGATAGCTCAACTGATCCTGCTTCTCCGGCCAGCACTTCCAAAAGCGTCAGGCATCGTGATACGGCTGCGACGGTCAAACCTTAAATCTCCTTTTCGAGCAGCGTAGAAGGTTTGTTTCCATTTTGGAATAGGCTTCCACATGGTTCCCCATCATACGAGAGGAGAGCATGGCTTCTGCGGATTGCTCAAATTAGCGCACGATACGCCCAGCAGCTCCTCGCAGTCCCTCAACTCGTAGAAATTAACGAGCGCCGGTAAATACTGAGACAGGTCCGCAGGGGTCTAGCGCGAAGTCGGTGAACACCTTGGGGATTACATCGGGTAGGTCGAGACCTCGAGGTCGTTGGCCTTTTTCTCGGCACGGAGCTCGGCTGGAAGCAGCAGCGAGCCTGGCAATTGGTAAAGGACTATTCGCACAGCGTCTTTCTGGGTCGGTACTTGGGCATCCGCCCAGGAGCGGGCTGAGATCGCCCTCAGCATCGGCACCCCGAGTTCGGAGAGAGGCGGTCGCTGGCCGCTTGTTTACCGAGCTGCTTTTTTGACCATTGATTAAAATAGAAATCGATTCTAAACCAGAAATAGATTTCAGCCACTTGGCGCACTAGGGGGGTGAGAACTGATGGCATCGTTCAGATGATGCTTACCCCACGATTGAAGCGGATCCCACTATTCGGCGCGGCGAATGTTTCCGCGCCTTCGTGAAACAGGCTTAGGATTGATCGCTATGATCGTCACGTTTGGATCAATCAATGTTGACCTCATCTTTCTGGTCAAGGAAATACCTCAAGCGGGCCAGACCGTCCTAGCGAAGGGATCGCGAACCGAAGCTGGAGGAAAGGGTGCCAACCAAGCATTGGCAGCTGCCCGGGATGGTGCCAAGGTCGTTATGATGGGGGCAGTCGGTGACGACGCCATGGCCCCTATCGCCCTTCAGAATTTGGAGGGCGAGGTCGATATCAGCCGCCTCCTCCGATCGAGGGAACCCACTGGCTCCGCCGCAATAATGATCGACGCCAATGGCCGCAACATGATCGCGGTTGCAGCAGGTGCCAACCTTGTCGCGCAATCTGATGGTGTTGAAGATGAGCTGCTTCGGAATGCAACTTACGTTCTGATGCAGATGGAGAACGACGCCTCCCAGATCGAAGAGTTGATCAGGCGAGTTTCCAATCAGTCTGCAAAATCGATACTCAACCTCGCGCCGGCCTACCGGCTGGATCGAGACCTTCTCTCTCTCGTGGACATTGTGATCGTTAATGAAGACGAGGCCGAAGCTCTTGCCGGATGGCTCGGATGCGAATCAAGCGCGAGATCGTTGTCTTATGCGCTCGATACTGGGGTCTTGCGCACCATGGGAGGAGAAGGAGCCGAAGCCTCGATCAAAGGAGAGGAGGTAAGGGTACCTGCGCTCAGTGTTAATGCTGTGGATACAACTGCAGCCGGCGATTGCTTTGTGGGCGTCCTCGCTTCGGCTCTCGATCGAGGCCTGTCGCTCGATGCAGCGATGCGACGAGCTGCAACGGCCGCCGCCATTGCCTGCTCGCGTCCGGGAAGCCAGTCGAGCATCCCTCATCGGGGCGAGACCGACAGTTGGACTGAAAAAAGCTTGGATTGAGCCGCTCGAATCGTAGACGCGCTTTCAGCGGGGGCCGACGCAGCGATTCTGCAGTTCCACAATAGCGCCTTACGGCGCAACAGGTGCTTCCAACGGTTGAGCCGTATGTGGGTGCCGCGGGTTCGGTTCCCTTCAAGGCGACGGTTATGGGCGTCCATCCGTCGACAAATTGAAATCGCTAGTCGACATTGCGCCCAAGCATTTCAAGATGCTCCGTGCATACGTGGTCGACCAGCTCGAGAAGAAGGCTGGTTCGCTCTCCGAGCCAGGAGAGCGCCTCCTCGCTGATCTCGTACTGCTTCGAATAGCGCGCCTTCACATAGGCTTCATTCAAAGTGTTGAACCAGGCCCGCTCCCGGTGCTGATCGCGGGGAAATGCCTCGGCCAGACGTCGATCCTGTTCCTCGGCAAGCGCGCGCAGGAACTTGATGTTGTGGGAGGGCGGGCCGTAGTTCGTCAGCGTGAGGAGGATGCAGGCATATGCCTGCTCGAGTGATTGATGGAGAAGAAACGCCGCTCTCTTCGCGTACTGTTTGACGATAGCGTGCCCGGCTAAATCCGAAAACTCCTTTGCCGCCAGCAGCCGCTCTTCGAAATGGCTTCTGGCGATCCTCAGTCGATCCGCCGGCGACAGCGGTTGCGGCTCCGCCAGCGGCTCGTCATCCAACTCATAGAGGATGATGCCTTCCTTTCGGATATCGACAAAGAAGTACTGCCCTTCCTTCAGGTAGGTGTTCACCTCGCGCCTGGAATGAACGATGAAGCTCACCGGCGTCTCGATCGACTTGTCGCGGATCAGCCGGTCGGCGGCCTTGTACCAGTAGTCGGCGAACTCGCAGAGCCTGCGATCGTTGACGATGACCAGCAGATCGAAGTCTGAGCGATAGCCCTTCGTGGTGAAGGGCTCGTCGACCCATCCACCCTTGGCATAGGAGCCGAACAGGATGATCTTCAGGATCCGGCCGCGCTTCTTGAACCCGGCCGTCCCCTCCTTCAGCGCGTCCTCGAACTCCTCATGCAGGATCTCCAGGACCCGGCCGAGCTCGCGCTGTTTGCGCGGGGGCATATGATCGATCGACGATTTCATGAGCAATCGATAGGCGAAAGATCGGCAACCGTCCACTGGCAGTTCTGGTAGTCCCGCTCCGGCTCAGTGAGGTCGTTCAAGTTGACGATAGGTGGTTATCGGGTGGGCGCGCGTCGAGCTCCTACAGCGATTCCTTGACGCTGCGAACGCCCGGCTGTCCGCGATCGAGGGGAACGCGACCCCGAAGGTGAGGCTTGAAGCTCTGCAAGCGCCGACAGACCAGACGAGCCGGAATTCAGGTCCGCTACCGTACCCAACTGTTGCTTCAGAGGTCTTTGCTCCTAGCTTTTTGGCAAATGAGCGATGCGACCGAAAAGAATCCATCTACCCTTGATCTAAGACGTGCGGCGTTCCAGCAAACTTCGGAATTCGCGCGCCTCAATGCTGAGGCCGAGAAAAAGGCTCGCGACGAAAAGACCATCCGTCTGCGTGCCCCCAGGCTCGCAAGGCAGAACGATCACTGACAGGAGCTTGCCGCCAATCAACAGGACGTGTCAACATGTACGGAACCCTCTTTTGACGTCCTTAGGTTGACGGACAGGACCGTTTTCGTGGCGCCCGTCAATCGTTATTCGGATCACCGAAGGCTGCGAAGTTCTGGCGGAGGTGTTGCGGCTTGCTCGTCCCGGTGAGGACGATCCCTGCCTTGACCGCTCGGTGAATGAAACGAAATGCCGCCCTCCCGGTCTGGTCGGGCTGTGGTGTCGCAACCAGTTCGCCCATGGCGAACGGGCGGTTTATGATTGGGTGCATGCCCGCTTGCGTGATGGATGTCAGCAGCGGAAGAAATTTCTGATCAGCCATGTTCAAGGGGAACTGCAGAAACGCGTAGATGCCGCTTGAGATCGCCAGTTCAGCAGCTTTCGTCGAACTGACGCTCGCTCCGAAACGTCTGATCCCCGCTGCCTTCGCGTAGTCGATTGCTTCCACGACGGCTGGGGATGTAACAACGTCTTCGCTCGCCTTATGGATTTGTAGGACGTCGATCTCGCCCAGCAACGAAATGCTCCGGTCAATGCTGCTCTTTAGAGCATCGATGCCGTGGTCTACAAAAGGCCTACCGGTATAGTCGTTCCAGTGTTCTCCCGCTTTCGTCATGATCCGGAGCGACGAGCGTCGCTCAGGGGGCAGCGCGGCGAGGAAGCGGCCGAGAATAGTCTCGCTTGCGCCATAAGCTGGCGCTGTATCGAACACCGTGATCCCGAGTTCTGCAGCGCAGCTCAGCAAATCGCTAGCCTGACGCTCGCCGGGTGGATCGACATTTGCGAATCCCCACCGACGTCCGATCGATACCAGCCCGAGTCCCAACTCTAATTTGCTTGCGTCATGCTGGAGCATTGCGGGTCAATTCCCTGGCTTTGGATGAAAATAAGATTGCTTGCGCACCGGGGCTTCAGAGAAAAGCCCAAAGGCTTGAATGACAGAACCGGCTGGCACAACGATGTGCCGGGCAACGCCATATCCCTTAAGAACTGCCCCGCGCCGATCAGGGTCTGGCTCGAGATGCGTGCCGCCACCCTCAAGCACGCAGTTCTGCAGCTGGATCGGTCCGAGGATCTGCGCTCCGGCACCTATGGAATTGCTAAGCTTCAGCGAGCCGCCGCCGATCAACCTCGCGCCTTCTCCAACTTCAATCACGGCATCCGGCTGCTCGGCCTTGATGGTGAAGCCGCCTTCCTCGCCGATCTCAGCCCTCGCACCGACCGTGATACGTCCTTTCGCGGCAACGAGACGTGAGCCCGGATAGAGCTGGGCATCGGAACGGATCGCGATAGCTCCGCAGTCGCCCGTGTGAAGGATCACGCCGGGCCAAAGCGTCACGCCGGGACCAAGCATGACGTCTTGCGACACGAGCGTCGAGAACGGATCAAGGACCACAACGCCCGCGGACGAAAGCGCCGACGTGTCTTCGACTGTCATGAAACCGCGCTTGCGCCGGACGTCGTTGAACCGCTCGATATCAATCACGACTTACCCCCATGTACAAAGTCGCACGTCAGAGTAGACCTCGTCAACGGTCCGCTCGCAGCCATAGATCGTATCCGTCTTACGGGGACATGAGGATTTTTGCTACGACATCGGCATCGTTTCGGGAGCCTCACCCGACAAGCGCGGCGGCGTGCTAAAAGGCTGCGGCGTAGTCCGTAACCACGACGTACCGACCGGAATGGTCGTCCAGGCTTTCGGCGTTTTAGCGAAGCGCCGCTGCGCCACCAGACATAATTTCATGCGAAGGCGCCGGATCACCGTCTCTCCGGCATCTCCTTTGATAAAAGTTGTGCAAGCTGCGTCTGGGAAAGCACGCGTTCGCGACGCAGCTGGGCGGCCAGTTCAAGCGCCTGTCTGCCGACATCGCTAGCAATTGCCTGGCCTTCGCTGGAACACCAGATCTCGACCGCTCCCATCACATCTTCAAGCTCTTGATCGGAGAGGGTTAGAAGCCACTTGATATGCATCATCGGATCCTGCGGGCCTCCGCTATAGGAGCGCCTGTTCGTTCCTGCCCAGGAAGCGGAAGGCGATATAGACGGCCACGCCGCTCAGGAGAAGCAGGATGCTCGCCATCGCCGCGGCAGTCCCGAAATCTCCGTCGAGGATCAGCAGGTAGATCCGCACAGGCATGGTCACGGTACTGCCGACATAGAGGACCAGCGAGGAGGAGAGTTCGTTGATCGCTGTCACGAAGCTCAGCATGCCGCCAGCGATGATACCGGGAACGATCAATGGAACCGTGATGCGGATAAACGCCTGAAACGGGCTGTATCCGAGCGATATGGCCGCTTCTTCCATGCTCGGCGAGATCTGCCGCAGCGACGACGCCGTGGTTCGTACGGCATAGGGCAGGCGGCGGATGAAGATCGACAGGATGATGATTGCAGCCGTTCCCGTGAGCACGATCGGGCCCGTGTTGAAGATCGCGATATAGGCGATGCCGATGACGATCCCGGGCATGACATAGGGGATCATGAAAGCCGCATCGAGAAGGGAGGTGTTCAGCGTCGTGCGACGCGCAACATAGACGCCGACCATCGTTCCGACCAACACGATCAGGACGACGGCGACCACGGAGAAGGTCAGTGAATTGCGCACGACATCACCGAGGTTGAACAGGATGCGGGCGTAACTCTGCAGTCCGAAGCCAGGCTGGAAGACGGGGCCATTGGTCAGTCGGAAGGAATAGATGATGGAGATGATGACGGGCAGCGCGCCAAGCAGGCCGATCAGGTAGACGGCGACATGAGCCGCCACGTTGCGCCAGCCTTTCAGCCGGATCCTGATCGGCTTGTTGATCATGTTGCCGTGGTAGACGTTGCGCCGCGACATGTAGCGCTGCAAGAAGACGAACAGCATGGAGACGACGATCAGCACGACGCTGATGGTCGTTGCCATCGACATGTTCGAGCCGACCTCGGCTGAATAGAGGGTGAAGGCTTCGGTGGCGAGCACTGTATATCCGCGGCCGAGCAGGCGGGGCGTGCCGAAGTCGGCGATCGCATGGATGAAGGCAAGCAGCCCGCCCGCCGACAGCGCCGGAAACACCATAGGGAACGAGATCCTGAACGTGCGCTGCCATGGCGTCAGTCCGAGCCCTTCGGCTGCTTCCTCCAGCGATCGGTTGACGTTGGAAAGCGCGCCGGAAACCATCAGGTAGACGTAAGGGTAGAACTTCAGCGAAAAAACGACCAGAATTCCGCCAAGGCCGTAGATCGGCGGCATCTGGATGCCGATCTCGCGCAGCCCGCTACGGACGAGGCCACCGGCGCCGAAGAGCACGATCCAGGAATAGGCGCCGATAAAGGGCGGCGAGACGAGAGCAAGGATCGCCAGCAGCGATACGAAGCGTCCGCCGAAGATCACGAAGCGTGATACGCAGAAAGCCATAATCGAGCCGAGCAGCAGCGCTCCGGCCAGACCGCCGAAACCGACGACGAGCGTGTTCAGCAGCGCCCTGTGAAAGCGCGTCTCTGTGAGGAAGGTGAGATAGTTGCCGAACGTGAAATCACCGGCAGGGTCGTAAAGGCTCGACACCAGAACGATGCCGACTGGGAGCAGGAGGAGAAGAGCGAGCAGGATCCAGGTGAAGATCGCGACGCCGGACCAGAAATTCAGGCGCGACATGGCTATCCTCCGATCGCGATGCGCTTGCCGGCGGAATCGAAGCCCATGAGAGCCTCGCGCGGTACAAGCACGGAAACGGGTTCACCGGTATGTTGTCCGGCACTCCGCCCGGGGTTCGAGATGTGAACAACGAGATCGCCGACACCGGTCTCGACCAGAACATGGGCTTCACGGCCAAGATAGGTGTATTTTCTGACTGTGCCGTTGAGGACGAATCCGCTGCCGAGCGATCCGGCACCATCGGCAAGCACAAGCCGCTCAGGGCGGATCGTCCACGTTTCTCCCATCAGGTCGCCAAGACTGACAGACTGCAGCAATCGGCTGAGTTCGGTACCGTTCTTGAACTTGTTCAGCGTGCCAACGAAGTTGGCGACGAACAACGTTTGCGGATTGCCGTAAATATCCTGCGGGCTGCCGACCTGTTCTACATGGCCGCCGCTCATCACGCAGATGCGGTCGGATATCGCCAGCGCTTCTTCCTGGTCATGGGTGACATAGATCGCGGCGATGTCGATCTGTTTCTGGATGTCCCGAATTTCCTCGCGCAGTTCAATGCGAAGCTTGGCATCGAGGTTGGAGAGAGGCTCGTCCATCAGCAACAGCCGCGGCTTGATGACCATCGCGCGTGCAATGCCGATGCGCTGCTGCTGGCCCCCGGACATGGCAGCCGGCATGCGCTCGGCAAGCGCCGAAAGACGAACGGTGGCCAGCGCCTCTTCGACACGGGCCTTGCGCTCCGCTTCGGCGACCTTTCGCGGCTTCAGGCCGAACGCGACATTGTCAAAGACGCTGAGGTGCGGAAACACCGCATAATCCTGGAAGACCATGCCGATGTCGCGCTGGTGCGGGGGAACTTTGCGCAGATCGGTGCCGGCAAGAGTGATATTGCCGATGGTTAGATCGCTGAAGCCCGCGATAGCGCGCAGCAAGGTCGTCTTTCCGCAACCGCTCGGACCCAGCAGGGTGAAAAACTCGCCCTTCTCGACGCTGACGGACACTTCATCCAGCGCTTTGAACGTCGGGGTGAATTGTTTTGTGGCCTTTTCGACCATCAGATATGCCATTTTTAGCGCCTCCCCACTGAGAGTGATAATGGCGCAAAATATTCGTATTGCAACGTTCCGAAATGCGTATCAGTATCGAAATGATCAGGAGGATGATCAAAAACGAACGGGAGGAAAGAATGGATATTCGTAAGCGAACATTATTGGCCGCGGCAGCCCTGTTGGCGGCCGGTGTCGCATTCACCGGTGTTGCGACCGCGCAGCAAAAGCCTGTTGTCATTTACACAGCGCATATTTCGGCGATCGTCGATAAGCTGATCCCAGCTTTCGAGAAGGAAACCGGTCTGAAGGCGGAAGTCGTCAAGCTTGGTTCCGGAGATGTCGCCAAGCGTGCCAAGGCAGAAGCCGGCAAGCCCGCAGCGGACGTCATCTGGTCGATCTCCGGCAGCGTGCTGACGGAACTTGCTCCGATCCTCGAACCTTATGCGCCGAAGGATTTCGACAAGATCAACAAGAACCTGGTCGGCAGCCCGGCCTGGACGCCCTATACCAGCGTCGTCTACGTGTTGGCTGTCAATACCAGCATGACACCACTAAAGGACGCACCGAAGAGCTGGGCCGATCTCGCCGACAGCAAATGGAAGGGGCAGATCGCATCCGCCCGCGCCGACAATTCCGGTTCCGCCCTGCAGCAGATGCAGGGTGTCTTGACAATCTTCGGCGATGATGGCTGGAACAAGTACAACCAGATCGCCAAGAATTTCGTTCTGACTGACAGTTCCGGCGCCGTATCGCGATACGTTGCCGACGGCGAGACCTCGCTTGGCCTGACGCTCGAAGACAACGCCTTGCAGTATGTCAGTGGCGGAGCGCCTGTTTCGATCGTTCATTTGACCGACGGAACAGTCTTGTCGCCAGACGGTGTGGCGTTGGTTAAGGGCGGTCCTAATGCGGAAGGCGGCAAGCGCTTCCTCGACTGGGCGCTCTCCAAGACGACGCAGGAGACGCTGGTGAAGGAAATCGGTCGTCGCTCCGTGCGCACCGACGTCAACGGCCCTGCCGGCCTCCCGAACCTCACGGACCTAAAGATCGTCAGCCTTAGGACGATCGCCGATCTCGGTGGTCAGGAAGCTCTCCTCACGAAGTGGAGAACTGCCACGGGTCAGTAAATCGGTTTGAAATGCACGGCCTGCAGACACGAGTCGGCAGGCCGTTACGGCTGGAATTGCTGAGGCTGTTCATCACCCTGTCAGTCATAGTGCAAGCGGATCAACCCGTCGCTCAGCCGGCGGCAATCAATCGTGGATACATGAAAATGAAGCAGATCGAGGCTTTCACACTCGGGAAAAAAATTGGGCACCCCGACCTCAACGAAGACAGTATGGTCGTCATGCCTGACCTCGGTTATGCCGTGATCGACGGCGTTACGGATCGCAATGGGACCCGATATGGAGGCATGCTGTCGGGGCGTTTCGCCTCGCGCACCGTACGGCACGCACTTGAGCGACTTCTGCTCGACCAAAAGGACGCGACGGGGTCGCCGTTCGGGAACGGAGGGCCGGAGGCGCTGATCGAATATCTGGCGAAGGCAATTTATCGCGGCTACGTGGACAACAAGGCGTTGGCGCTTGCCGAAGCGGACTGGAAGGTCCGCGCTGGCTGCACGCTGATGATTGCGCTGCACGACGGTGATAATTTGCAGGTCGTGGCCGTCGGTGACAGCGGCATCCGGATCAATGGCTCTGAAATTTTGCAGCCCCTGAAGCCGCTTGACGATGTAACAGCGATCCTTCGTCGGGAGGCATGGTTGTTCTTCGAAGGCAGGGGGGCTTCGAACAAAGACTGTGATCGCTTGGCGGCCCTGATGACGTGGCAGGGCACGCGCAATCAACCAGCCGGTTCGAGCACAGCTCTACCCGAAATCGTGCAGGCGATAGAGCATAACGCGCTTAGCGCATGCAGAGCCCATCTCCCATCCGTACCCGAATGGGAAATTTTGGAGCTCATTCAGCACGGTATCGCCCACGGACAAGGCAATTTTCAGAACGTTACCGACCGCGCCCTCGGTTATGGTGGCCTGGACGGCTTCAAGCTGCCGGCAAAGTTCATCGAAACACGACGTTATCCGATTTCGGAAATCGAAACGATCGAATTGTTTTCCGACGGATATTTCGAGCCCGGCTCGGAATTTGGCATTGCCTCTTGGGAGGAGGCGTTCGAGAAGGTCGAGCAAGAAGATCCATTCAAGATAGGGCGGTACATGAGTACGAAGGGCACGACGGACGTGCAATGGACGGATGATCGGACCTATGTTGGCGTGAGACTGAAATGAGCGGCAAGGCCTCGCCAAGAGCGGAGTCCCGGGAAATTGAGGGAAGCGGCGACAGCCCTCGTCGCTCCGGCCGGCAGGCCGCGATCCTGGAGGCGGTCCGGAGGAATGGATCTGCCTCCGTCAGTGAGCTGGCCAAGGAGTTCGGCGTCACCCAGCAGACCATTCGCCGTGACCTGAAAATACTGAATGACAACGGCTTGCTGCAGAAGGGTTTTGGGGGCGCCTTTGCGTCACCCGGCGTCGTTCAATATGGCCGAGGAGAACGGCAAAATCTTCTGGTGTCGGTTAAGAGGCGCCTTGTTCAGGCTCTAGAGCAGTTCGTTCAGCCGAATTCGACAATGTTCGTTGGACTTGGTACGACGTTCGATTCTTTGCACGAAATCTTAACCCGGCATCCGGGGGTGTTTATTGCGACTCCGAATCTGGAAGTTGCTTATAGCTGCGCCATGAAGACGGACGCCTCAGTCTACATTTACGGCGGGTATGTGCGTAGCAAGGATCCGACAGTGCTAACGGTACCTGATGGGAGTCGAGATCGCTTCAAGTTCGATATCGCTGTTTTGGGCGCGAGCGCAATTGATGAGGATGGGGCGGTGCTTGAATTCGATCCCCTCGAAGTCGAACTCGTGCATGCTATCCTTCCTCAATCTCGACAAATAATCCTCGTCGCGCACGAGGAGAAATTCGGCAAACGCGCGCCGCATAGAGTGACGAATCTCAACGCCGTCGATGTGCTCATCACCAATGGAGAAGCATTGTCGAGATTGACGTATGAAGCAGTTCCTCAGGATTTGAAGGTGATTGTGCTTGACGCCTGAGTGTCGGCCGCGGTGCCTCTCAGGAGAAATGCCGGGGCGATTGGCTCGCCGCTACCTTCGTATGTCATTGCTTCTCACGACAAGGAGCCTTTGGTCGACGGTTCACGTCCCTTCAAGGCAAAGTGCCTGTCGCCTTCATTTGATTGCTAAGCCGTGACCTCCAGATGGTCACTTGTGCAGACTCCAACGGACCAGCTGCGAGGTAATGCCCAACATGCAGAGCGAAAAAATACGAGCAATCAGACTTTCAGAACCAGCAAAATTCAGTGTTGTAAAGGAGTCGGAATAGTAATCCGTTCGGATTCGCGCTCATGAGGGAGGGAACCAATGGGCACCTAAGCATCTAAAAGTTAAACTCATTTGGAGCCCAGCCGACGATCGCCTCTGACAATTACGCGACTTGGACCAGAGACCGGGCATACGGTTCCGAAGGAACCAGAATCCGTCCTTCGAACAGGCGTCGCGCCGTCCTCAGGATGCCTGCCACGGCGATCCCGTTGCGAAAGCTAAATCGCACGTCAATCTTCCCGCTAGGATGCTCAATACTCACGGTCGCTGGAGGGTTTTTGATCCCCCGGAGACCCGACACGAGGGTCCCTTCATGTAACGACGCCGTCGCAATTCCGACCGCGCCCGTACTCGCCAGGGCAGGGTGGCAGGTATGCGGCATTAGGTACCTTACGGAAAGATCTCCGCCTGATCGCGGTTGTGCGAGAAGTACCGGTTTTGGGATGACCCGATCGGCAACATCTCCCAGCCCCATTCGTTCACCGGCCGCCAGACGTATAGACTCGATCCTTGCAAGCAGATCCATGTTCTGGTTGATCTCTGCTGCTGTCTCGTAACCCGTGGCACCGACGTCGGCGGCGAGCAGCAAAACCATGGGCATTGCCGCATTGATGCAGGTTACGGATACTCCACCGATCTCGTCAAGCTTTGCTCCGGTGGGGAAGAGATTGCCTGTGTCCGGATTACTCGCGTCCAGAAACGTGAGGGAAACGGGGGCTGCATTTCCCGGAACGCCATCGATTGATGCGTCTCCCTGATACGATACCCGTCCATCGGGCGTCTGCACTTCAGCTTCGATCAGCGTGTTGGTGTTTACGTTGTAAATCCTCACGACAGTAAGAGGTGACGAGGCTCGCATAAGACCTGCCTCAATGGCAAAAGGGCCAACTGCCGCGAGCATGTTCCCGCAGTTGGGCGATGTATCCACGCGGCGCTCAAGTACGCTGACTTGGGCAAAAAGATACTCGACATCTGCATCTGGTCGATCTGAAGGGCTAACTATGGCCACCTTACTCGTCACGGGGTTGGAGCCGCCCACTCCGTCGATCTGTAGAGGATGTCCAGATCCCATCGCCGCAAGCAAGACCTCGTCGCGCGCAGCGATGTCGCCGGGTAGATCGTTGCTGAGAAAAAACGGCCCTTTAGAGGTGCCTCCCCTCATCAGAACACACGGGATGGCCATCAGGTCATTCATGTCGCGGGCAGTTCCTTTATTCAGAAAATCGCATTAATCGTTTCCGTTGTTGCAAAATGCGCTAGGCTTTTTATTAAGTGAAATGCCAATTTCGAAGGAACTGATGCGGTATGGCTATCAATTGCGAAATCTTGGATCTCCGTGCCTTCATGTATGTGCTGGACCTCGGAAGCTTTCACCGAGCGGCAGAGGCGCTTAACATTTCACAGCCTGCACTCAGCAGAAGGATCCAGAAGCTGGAAGGCGTCGTCGGTGCAGCGCTGCTGGAGAGGACTACCAGGTCAGTAGCCGCCACTGCTCTAGGGATGGAGCTGATCCCGCTTGTGCGCCGAATGTTGGAAGAGTTCGATCAGTCGCTGTTCACTGCCAGGGACTCGGGGCTGCAGCGAAGTAGCGTAGTGAACATGGCGTGTATTCCGACTGCGGCCTTCTACTTCCTTCCAACCGTCATACGGAAGTTTGCCGCTGAATTTCCGCACGTCCGCTTCAGCATCATGGACTTGACCGCGACTGGCGGCATCCAGGCGGTGGCCCGCGGAGAGGTTGAGTTCGGCATCAACATCATGGGAAATCTGGATCCTGATCTCGACTTCATCCGGTTGATCGAGGACCCGTTTGTTCTCGCCGTACGGAAAGATCATCTGCTGGCGGAGTTCGAAAGCGTCACCTGGGCCCATCTCGAGAAACACCCCATGATCTCCGTCCACAGATCAAGTGCAAATCGCACGCTGCTCGATGCGGCCCTGGCGCGAGCCAACGTCCAGCTGAAGTGGTCGTACGAGGTCACTCACCTGTCGACGTCTCTTGGCCTCGTTGAGGCGGGGCTCGGGATATCTGTCTTGCCGGGCCTCGCTACGCCGCAAGGCGACCATCCTATTCTGAAAGCGATCCCCATTGGGGGGCCGGAGGTATCAAGGACGATCGGTGTTGTTAAACGACGCAATGTCACCCTCTCCCCGGCCGCCGAGCGTTTTCTCGGGATGTTGGTGGGAACCTGGGCGAAAGACTGAACTTGAGCAGAGCGGCCGATTGATGCGCAAAGAGGATCAATAATCCGAATCTTTGCATTTCCGGCAAAAAGGGTTTCGCTTTACAGCATTTGCATCGGCTCATGTGGAGGCGGTGGCCGCCAAGCGGTCGCGAGGAGAATCCATTACTTGTTCGCTGGGAGGCGGCAAGTCATACAGGGAGGTGACGATGTTCAATCGCCGTACATTCTGTGCGTTCGTAACTCTGGCTGGCGTGGCGATTGCAGCGCCTGTTTTTGCTCAAGCTGACGACTACCCGACACGTCCTATCAAGCTCATCGTGCCTTACGCTGCAGGCGGCGGTACTGACGCTATCGCTCGACTGGTGGCGAACGGCGTGGGTGCGAAGATCGGTCAGTCCATGGTTGTCGAAAATAACGGCACTGCAGGAGGTAACGTGGCTTCGCAGACCGCTGCGAACTCGGCCGCCGATGGTTACACCGTCCTGATGGCGAACCAGGGGCCGATGGTCGTAAACCCGCACCTTTTCAAGAACATGAAGCTCGACCCGCTGGCCGCTTTCGATCCGGTGATCCTCGTCGCGCAGACGCCGCTGGTCGTTGTCGTGTCGAAAAGCTCGGCATACAAGAGCTTCAAGGATGTTATCGAGTTCGGAAAGCAGAACGCAGGGAAGCTCACCTACGGTTCCGCCGGTAACGGATCCGCCAGCCATCTCGCTACCGAGATGCTGCTTACGCAAGCTGGTATTACAGCTGTACACGTTCCTTACAAAGGCGCTGGTCCGGCCCTTAACGACATGCTCGGTGGCCGCGGTGACTTCATGATCACGACGCTTCCATCGGTGCTTGGATTGATCGACAGTGGAGACATGATCCCTGTCGCAGTTACGACCTCGGAACGCGTACCGAAGTACAAGGACATTCCGACCATCGCTGAAAGCGGGTTCCCCGAATACAGCTCGGCGGCATGGTACGGCTTTGTGGTCCCGAAAGGCACGCCTGCCCCGATCATCGAGAAGCTCAGAGCGGCGACCACCGAGGCTCTCGCCACTTCTACCATCAAGGAACGCCTGGAAGCGGAAGGCACGACCATTGTCGGTAACAAGCCTGCTGAGTTTGCGTCCATGATGGCTGCAGAATCCAAGCGTTGGGCAGAATTTCTGACCAAGACCGGAATCAGCATCAAGTAGCCATCTCCTGCTGAAATTGCATCGCTCGTCCCGGCGTCATTAAAAGCCTGACGCCGGACCCGACCTGAATGGAGACCTTCATCATGACGACACGGGATCTACCGGTACGTCCGACAGAAAAAGGCGGGCTTGCGATCCGCTCGCCGGAAAATGTCCTGGGTGGTCTGGTGCTCATCGCACTCGCCTTGTTCGCCCTATGGCTAACTCTGGATCTGCCAAGGGGAACCTTGACAACCGTGGGGCCTGCAATGTTGCCCCAGGCGATCGCGGTTCTGATCGGGGTCTGCGGATTTGTCCTTCTCATTGCAGGATTTAAACGGAGCTCAGAACATGGCGCGCCGGTTTGGTCACTGCGCGGACCGCTTCTGGTCAGCATCTCAATTGCGCTTTTTGCGGTTACCATCAAGGAACATCACTTTGGGAACTGGCGAACTATCGAGTTTGGCTTGATGTTCGCGGGTCCGATGGCGATCATCATTGGCGGCTATGCGTCAAGTGAAGCCAGGTTTCGGGATCTCCTCCTGCTTGCCCTTACTTTGACCCCGTTCTGCATGCTGCTTTTCGGCGACATGCTAAACCTCCCAATCCCCATCCTGCCCCGCTTTCTGTCGGAAGCGCTATTTGGCGGCCTGAGCTACAAGTCCAGTCTTCGCGTGACAGCCGCGGTTCTTTTCACCGCCGCGATACTTGTGTTCCGGTTCACGAAGGGCCGAAGCGGCTCGCGGATCGAAGTCGCCAAACATGAAGTGAGGAACTGAGACGTGTTTGATCTGCTCTCAAATCTTTTTCTCGGCTTTGGTGTCGCGCTCACATTCAATAACCTCTTCCTGTGTCTCCTCGGTTGCCTGGTTGGAACCCTGGTGGGCATTCTTCCCGGAGTTGGCCCCATCGCAACCATCTCGATGTTGCTACCGATAACGTTCGGGTTGGATCCGGTCGGCGCGCTTATCATGCTCGCCGGCATTTATTACGGCGCGCAGTACGGAGGTTCTACGACGGCGATCCTGGTAAACATTCCTGGTGAAGCCACTGCTGTGGTGACAACCCTCGATGGCCATCAGATGGCACGTCGAGGTCAAGCCGGAATCGCGCTTGGTATTGCTGCAATTGGCTCCTTCCTTGCTGGAACGGTCGCCACCATCGTGATCGCGGCGCTGGCAAAACCTCTTACCGGCCTTGCTCTGGTTTTCGGACCCGCGGAATACTTCTCCTTGATGGTGATGGGCCTGGTTTTCGCGGTTGTGCTTGCCCACGGCTCAATCATCAAAGCAATAGCGATGATTCTCGTCGGCATCCTTTTGTCAACAGTGGGCGTCGATCTTGAAACTGGCGAAGACCGAATGACCCTCGGGCTCAGCTTCCTGTTCGACGGAATCGACTTTGCGGTCTTGGCGATGGGCGTTTTCGGTATCGCCGAAATACTTCGTAACCTTGATAACGTTGAGACGCGCGATGTGGTGCGTCAAACGATCGGTCGCCTTCTGCCTGGGTGGAAAGAGTTCAAACAGGCCGCTGCACCGATCACACGAGGCACTCTTATTGGCTCTGTTCTCGGGATACTCCCAGGTAACGGAGCCGTTCTGGCACCGTTCGCCTCGTACTCTTTAGAAAAGAAGATTTCCAAGCACCCGGAGCGGTTCGGCAAAGGAGCTATCGAAGGCGTTGCCGGGCCGGAAAGCGCGAATAATGCCGGTGCGCAAACGTCGTTTATTCCTCTCCTCACATTAGGAATCCCGCCAAATGCTGTTATGGCCCTTATGGTGGGAGCCATGACCATCCACGGCATCGTGCCTGGACCTCTGGTCATGACGAGCAACCCCACTCTATTTTGGGGTATGATAGCCTCGATGTGGCTAGGCAACCTTATGCTGCTCATTATCAACTTGCCGATGATTGGCCTTTGGGTACGGCTCCTCAAAGTGCCATACCAGCTGCTGTTTCCCGCAATTCTCATGTTCTGCTGTATCGGGATCTTCTCGATTAACTCCGAACCGGTGCAGGTTCTGATGATCGCGTTCTTCGGCATCGTCGGCTATGCCATCAGCAAGCTAGGCTTCGAGCCAGCTCCGCTTCTCCTCGGCTTTGTTCTCGGGAGGCTAATGGAAGAGAACTTCCGGCGCGCTCTGTTGATGTCGCGCGGGGACATGATGACGTTCGTCGAGAACCCGATATCAGCAGTGCTGTTGGCGATTTCAGTGTTTCTGTTAGCCGTCGCGTTGCTTCCGAGCCTAAGGAAAAACAGGGACGAGGTGTTCACGGAATAGGGCTGTTAATCCTCGCGACAATCTTGCGGCTCTCGATTTATCCCCGATGAGGAAGTTAGGGTTTGCCTTGACACCATCCGTGATGGTAGGCATGTTTCGGTGCGAGCCTTACCCCATCCCAGGATTGGGAGACTGAACGTAAAGCCCGCCTGCTCAGGGTGTGGGGTTCGCGCCGATTTCCACACCAACTTTATAGGCTGCCGTCAGGATCGGCCCAAGCGATCCACCGTGGCCTGGATAACCTTTTCCGAATATGCTTGCTGCAACATTGCCGCAAGCAAAAAGGCCGGCGATCAAAGAGCCGTTCGGGCGGATGACTTCGCCGCGTGACGTTGTCTTCAACCCACCTTTTGTGCCATTGTTTCCGGGCAGAATTTCCACTGCGTAGACAGGACCGACACCGATCGTCCCTAGGCAGGGGTTTGGGAGATGCCCAGGATCTCCATAGTAGAGTCCGTGCACGTCGTCACCTCGGCCCAAATCTGGGTCATGACCCTGGAGAGCGTATCCATTAAAACGGTCGATTGTTGCGCTCAGGCCTTCGACGGACATGCGAAGCTTTTCGGCTAATTCTGCAATGGATCCCGCACTGATCATCCAATCCGGAGCCGACTGCTGAGGGGGGATAGAGGCGACGGGATAACGTCTCTTGAAAGCGTCATCGAAAATGAGCCAGGCCGGTCGATTCGGGTAGGAGAATGAACCGGGGTCAAAAGCATTGAACGCCATGCCCAGATCATTGTAGGAACTCGCCTCGTTGACGAAGCGCTGGCCTTTCCGGTTGACCATGATCGAGCCCGGTAGCGCCAATTCGCGCACCATGTTGCGCGTCAGTGCCTTGCCATCAAGGACGTCACCCGGGATTTGGTAGGCGGCGGTCCACCAAGCTTCCGTCATGTTGGCGACGGCCGCGCCGGCTTGAAGGGCGAGCCGGAGACCGTCCCCTTCATTACCCGGCGGTGTGGTCGGCGCGCTTGAAAATCCAGGAAGATATGCGGAGACGAGCGATGGGTTCCATTCGAAGCCTCCTGTGGCGAGGACAACGCCGAGGCGAGCGGAGGTCGAACCGGAAACGGTCACGACTCCGTCGCAGCGATCACCACTAAACGATAGTCCCGTGGCGGCTTCATTGACGTAAAAGTGGACTCCAAGTTTGGCGCACGCCTGCACCAGTCCCGCGACCAGTCCGGCACCCTGCGCGCGAACGCGGCGCTGTCGACGATCCGCGATGATTTCTGGCGCCAGTCCCTTGCGAGCCTCTATCGACGTCACCGGTTGGCGCAGGTGCGAATAGCGCAGCATCTGAAACAGCTTCTCGTCCATCGTCGGCTCGAAAGGCAAAGGCTCGACCGAGCGGCCCGTGCGTGCGCCTGGCCACCCGGGATGGTAGTCGGGGCGATTCACGCTGAAGAAGCGCAGATCGGAATGCCGCTCCAGGAACCGCAACATTTCGGGGCCTGTCTTCAGAAAATCGTGCAGCAGATCGACGCCGATTTCCCCCAGGGTTAGTCGGACAAGGTAAGTTAAGCCATCCGGTTCCTGATCCTCGAAACCTGAAGCTTGCATCACATGATTATTGGGGATCCAGATGCCGCCGCCGGAAATAGCAGTAGTTCCACCAAGGAGCATCGACTTCTCGAAAACGGCAACGGACCGTCCCCTTGACGCCGCGGTGAGCGCCGTCACCAGTCCGGCACCGCCGCTTCCGAGGACGACAACATCATATTCCGACGGTTGCATGTGACTATCCCTGCGATCTGCTTACCCGCCGATCATGGTTGTTGACCAGATTGCGGTGCGTTTCTGTGGTGAGCAGAATGATATTCGTGCGAACATGCGCTTCGATCTCGGCGGGAGACTTTTTTGCGATATAGGCCGCAATGATCCACTCGTGCCCTTGAAGCGTCGACTTCCCGCTATCCTTTCCAAGAGTATGCAAGATGGTCGCTTCCGTCCGCGGCTGGATGAAGCGATTGATCATCGCAATCCGCGATCTCAATTGCGCGATCTGCTCGACGATTGTTTCGTTCGGGCACCTTCGATTTATCACGGAGTGGAAGTCCAGGTTGCCCTGAGTCCACCCCGAAAGGTCGAAGGAAGCCAGCGCCTGTTCCATGCCCTCGTTGATTTTCTGAAGCTGCTTGATATCGCTGGCAGTAATCCTCGGCGCGGCGGCGCCGGTTACATAGCCCTCAAGCAATGCCAGAAGTTCCATCTGCTCGGCCCAGAGATCCGGATCGGCTCCAGCCACGATTGCGCCGGAGTTTTTACTGAATATGATCAGCCCTTCTGCTTCCAACCGACGGATCGCCTCGCGCACCGGTACGGGGCTGATCGATAGCTCCTTCGCGAGTGTGTCGATTACAAGCCGCTGTTTGGGTGCATAGAGGCCGCGATCTATCCCAGCCTTGAGATAATCGTAAGCAAGTTGCTGTTTGCTTCTAGCTTCTGTGACGGGTGTCACCACCTTTGCCATGCGTGACTCTCCAACGGTGATCAAATTGAAAATCAGATTTGATTTCCTTTCGACCTAAAGACTTCGGTTGGCTTCGGCAAGTGCTAGTGCTTCCAGGCCAGTCGCCGCTCAAGGCTCATACTCAACCGCGACAGGACGAAGACAATCAGGATGAAGATCACCCCAACCGCCGTCAGATACTCGAACTGCTTGTAGGTGATCGATGCCTGGGCATTCGCCACATAGAGGATGTCTTTGACACCAATCACGCCCACGATTGCGGAATCCTTCAAGATGACGATGAACTGGTTCAGAAGGAGTGGAATTGCAGTCCGTAGCGCCTGCGGCCAGATAATGATCGAGTTTGTTTTCCAGGGTGACAGACCCATTGCGGCGGCCGCTTCCCATTGCCCGCCATCAATGGTGAGCAACACGGACCGATAGATTTCTGCAACATAAGCGGTATTCAGAAGCGTCAGGGATATGATAGCGGCTGTGATCGGATCCATTTTCCAGCCTGTTGCTCCGGCGAGGGCAAAATAGACGAGCAGAACGTAAACATATGGCGATAGTGAGCGGAAGACCTGGATGTAGAGAAATCCTACCGCTCGGATGGCAGCAGATTTGCTCCTGAGAAGGGATACCACTAGCCCTCCGAAGATCATTGAAAGTGCGAGCGAGACGATTGCGATCAGGAATGTGTAACGAAGCCCGTAGAGCATGTCGGGCAGGTGGTTGAGGACAACGTACCAGCTATTCATGAGCTTCAAGCCCCTTTGCCGTCATTGAGACGGTCTTCGACGACTTTGACCAGCAAAGATAAAACCAGCATCGTCGCGATGAGTAGGACGGCGACCGAGATATAGGCTTCGAACGGCCTATATTGGTTGAGACTGATGTCCTGGGCCGTGAAGACGAGTTCCGGGACAGCGACCACTGCCGCGTAAGTCGCCGCTTTGAAGCAGATCACGAAGACGTTCAGCAGGGGCGGGATCACGACCCGAATGACCTGTGGAAAAAGGATAGTGCGATTGATCCGGAGGTCGGAAAGACCGAGTGCCTTGCCGGCTTCAATCTGGCCGACGTCAATCGAATTATAGCCGGTCCTGAAAATCTCGGAAGCAAATGCCGAGCTCATGATGGCGATGGCGATGACTATCGCTTGAGGCCCCGTCAGTGCCAGGCCGAATTTTGTTGCGAGCCCGAAGTAAATCCACAACAGCAGCAGATACATCGGCAGGCCCCGAACGATCTGCACGTAGGTGTAAGACACTGCGCGGGCGATTTTCGAGCGGGAGGCCGAGCCAAGATAGGAGATGAACCCGATAACGCAGCCCAGCGCGAATCCCGCGAATGCGAAATAGAGATCATACCCTAATCCCCATAGGAACCGGGGCCATTGCGCCAGGATGATCGAGAAATCGAGGTTCATGACGTTCCCTTTTTCTTTACTCGGCTTCTTCTCCGGTACTGACTCAATCGATAAACCCGAGCGCGAGCTTCGTCAACATCATATATGATTTCATATTGCAAGACAGATAGATTTAGGTCATAGATGTCAAAAAGCGGTCCCAAGCGGTCGCGAAAAAGCAAATAATGGGAAGTCAGACATGCGGTTTTCAGGAAAAACGGCCCTCGTAACCGGGGTCGCAAGTGGGCTCGGGCGCGCCGTTGCGCAGGCACTGGCGAATGAAGGCGCGAGGCTTGTTCTCGTTGATCGCGCAAAAGATCAGCTGGAAAACTTGGTGCTGCTTCTACGCGGAGAGGGAGCGGACGTCGTCGAACTCGTGGGCGATGTTTCCCGCGAGGAAACCTCACAGCAAGCAGTCGCACTGGCCCGGTCACGCTTCTCATCCCTGGACATCTTGATCAACAATGCCGGCATCAATCCTACAGGCACGATCTCGCAGACCGATCCCGCGATGTGGCAGCAGGCTTTGGACATAAATCTGAAGTCAGCTTATCTCTTCTGCCGGGAAGCGATCCCGCACATGGTGGAGGCGGGCAAGGGTGTGATCGTCAACACGGCCTCTATCGCGGGTCAACGGGCCTCGACAGCCGAGGCGGTATACGGGGTTTCCAAAGCCGGATTGATCATGCTGACGCGCACCATCGCGCGGGACTACGGAGCAAAAGGGATTCGCGCAAATGCGATCTGCCCCGGCGTCCTTGAAAGTGTCATGGCAGACAGATTGACCCGAATGTCGGCCGAACAGGTCGCAGCACGTGACCAGCGCTTTGCGCCGACGGTCCCTCTCGGTCGCCTTGGGACATACGAAGAAATCGCCAAAGCCACGCTTTTCTTGGCGAGTGAGGATGCCAGCTACGTGAATGGCGCGCAGCTGACAGTCGATGGCGGTCTTACCGCCTAGCACAAGCTGTACCCCACGGATCGTGGGTTCCAGGCCAAAAATTTCATTGTGGAAACAACAAGGGGAATGCTCATGGATACGAAGCACGATAATGGAATGCAGGCAAACCGCCGTTCGCTACTGACAGCAGGTTTGTTCGCCGGCGGCGCAGCTGCTGTTGCACTTGGTGCAACGACACCGGCCGCCGCGCAGGATGCCGCGAAGGAATCCGTCCTGGACAAGGCGATCCGCACCAAAAAAATCGTGGTCGCGGCGAGCCTCAAATATCCGCCAAACCTGTATATCAATGAGAAGGGTGAGCCGGACGGCTACGAGATCGCTCTCATCCGTCGAATGATGAAAGATGTCTCGCCTGATATCCAGGTAGAATTCGCAGACATGGATTTCGGTCAGATGTTTGCAGCCGTCGAATCCGGCCGTGCCGATATCATGACAACGGGAACGATCTTGCCATCACGTTCGCTACGTGGCTGGTTTGCCGGCTGTGCCGTGACGTTTCAACCGGTCTACGTCGTTGGACGCGACGCGTCAGACTTGACTTTCGAACAGATGAACTCGCCGGAGTTCAAGTTCGCCGCTCTTCAGGGAAGCTCCCAGGAAGCGAAGATCCGGGCGCTCTACCCGAAGGCAAACGTGTCGGTATTCCCTGACCAGACGGGCGCCATCGGTCAGGTCATGTCAGGACGTGCGAACGCAACCTTGCAGTCGCTGTTCACTGTCGTGAACACCAAGAAACAGGGTGTCGCGCTTCAGATAATCGGCAAGGAACCGGCTTATGTCGATCACAACACCTTCTTCATGCCGACGGGAGACATGAAGATGTACATGTTCGTGACCAACTGGTTGCTTTTCAATGCAGCAGGCGGGATCCTCAACTCCGTATTCCGCGAGTATGTCGGCAAAGATGCGATCGCCGCAGGCCTTCCTTACCTTGCGGTTGGTCCGGGCGGCAGCCCTCTCAAAGTGGACGCGTGAGATTCGTGTCGGGGCGGCCGAGTGGCCGCCCCGCTTCTTCGAGGAGCGGAACATGGAAAATTCAGAAGAAAGAAAAACAGTCATCTCACTGCGGAATGCGAGCAAGTGGTTCCCCAGTCGCGACCTCCCCAATGTGAGGGGGCTGAATTCGGTATCGCTTGACGTTCTTGAAGGCGATGTCGTCGTCTTGCTCGGACCAAGTGGCTCAGGCAAAAGCACACTTTTGAGGTGTTTGAACCTGCTCAATATTCCCGACGAGGGACAACTACGGGTCGGCTCTGTAGAATGGGATGCCAAAGCCTATTTTTCGGCACGCTCACGAGAGCGCCGTTACAACCGTGATTTTCAGCGGCTTCGTCGCGAGACGGGCATGGTCTTTCAGCACTTCAATCTCTTCCCGCACATGACCGTTTTAGAGAACGTGATGTGTGGCTTGGTGCACAGCAAGGGGATGTCGAAAGACGAAGCGCGTGAAATCGCGCTCGAGGAGATCGTAAAAGTCGGTTTGGCCGACAGAGAAGGACATTACCCCGGGCAATTGTCGGGCGGTCAAAAGCAGCGGGTTGCCATTGCCCGCGCCATCGCCACCAAACCGCTGGCGATGTTGTTCGACGAACCCACGTCAGCCCTTGATCCCGAGCTGCGAGGAAGCGTTTTGGCGGTGATGCAAGATCTCGCCAAGGAAGGCATGACCATGGTCGTGGTCACGCACGAGATGGGTTTTGCGCGGGCAGTCGGGAACCACATCGTCTTCCTCGAAAGCGGTGAAATCATCGAGGAGGGGCTTTCGAACGATTTCCTCGACAACCCAAAGACCGAACGTGCTCAACGGTTCCTATCTGAGATCGCTTGAAGTCTTAGGGCGCACACGGTCACCCTGTCGGTAGAATTCGGAGCCTTCGATCCCGGAACAACATAAGAAAAGGGACGCCGGCGAACCCGGCGTCCCTTTCTTTTCTCGCGCTCCAGGCTCTTACTGCAAAATGACCTGGATCGTCGTGTATTCCGCCAGGCCCTCTTCAGCAAATTCTACGCCCAGACCGGAGCCCTTCACGCCACCGAACGGCACGTTCGGCTGGATAGCCCCATGCTTGTTGATCCATACGGATCCACATTCCAGCTGGCTTGCCACTTTCTTTGCTTTTGCAATGTCTCTGCCCCAGACGGAACCACCAAGACCGTTCGGGTTGTCATTCGCGCGCCTGATGACTTCGTCGAGATCAGAATACTTGATGATCGGGAGAGCCGGCCCAAACTGTTCCTCGTCCACCAGACGATCACCGTTATTAAGGTCCGCGACCAGCGTCACGGGATAGAAATTCCCAGGAGCGTTGTCGTCAGAATCCCCTCCAATGAGAATGCGCCCGCCACGCCCCTTCGCGTCGTTCACCAGGTCTTTGACCTTCTGGTACTGCATGCGGTTCTGGACCGGACCCAGGACACTATCTTCCGAAAGTCCATCACCGACTTTGACTGTCGCTGCAAAGCTTGTCAGCTCGCGGCAAACGTCCTCGTAGATGTCCTCGTGAACATAAAGTCTCTTCAATGCCGCACAGGTTTGCCCGCCATTGATGAAAGCGCCCCAGAACAGTCCCTCGGCAATCTGGCGGGGATCGCAATCGGGCAGGACAATGCCGGCATCATTACCACCGAGTTCAAGAGTCAGGCGTTTCAATGTCGCCGCAGCGCCTGCCATGATTTTTTTGCCGGTCTCGGTCGAGCCCGTGAAAACGATCTTGGCAATACCAGGGTGGGAGGACATCGCGGCCCCGATGTCGTTTTCACCCGTCACGCAATTCAACACACCTGCGGGTAGAACTGTGTTGAGCAGTTCGATCATCCGGATGGTGGACAGCGGGGTGAGCGGGGAGGGCTTGATCACAACGGTGTTCCCTGTTCGTATGGCCGGTACAATGTGCCAGATCGCAATCATCAACGGCCAGTTCCAGGGCGTAATTGATCCTACAACGCCCACCGGTCTGCGGTGCAGTTCCACCCGGCCCTGATTGTCATCCTGCAAAACCTTGACCGGCAGCTCCAGACCGGCAGTGTATCGCGCCCAAGCTTCGGCCCCTCCGAGCTCATACCGGGAGCCCATTCCATTCAAGGGTTTTCCCTGTTCCAGGGTGAGAAGCTGGGCCAGCTCCTCCGCATGATCGCGCAAGGTGTCAGCGATTGCGACACAGGCCTTCCGGCGCGTCGCGTCGTCAGCCTTGCTCCAAATTTCATAAGCTGTTTGCGCCGCGGAAACAGCCTCGTCCAACTGGATGAGGGTTGCCTTTGGCGCTGCCCCCACGACTTGACCATCTGAGGGATTTAGCACCTCAAATGTTTCTTGGGTTGCGATCGACTGGCCGTTGATAACGAGCCTGTATTGATGGTCCACCACGGGAAAACTCCTCCTATTTCCGTCGCTGAATTATTAAACATGTTAAGTAAATCAGCGAGGGAAAGCAAGGGCGCAAACTCGACTAGCGCGTCGTCGCCTTATCCGTGACCTCGTTAAGCAGTGCAATCAGGGCTTCGATCTTGTCGTGGCCAATGCGAAGCTCGAGCTCTTCATAAATTTTAAGACTTTCGGGCCGCACTTCTTCGAGGAGCTTAGCGCCTGCGTCATCAATCCGGACAAGCAGACGTCGGCCATCCGCAGTATCCTTCGTTGTCCTGATCAGCTTACGGTCCTCAAGCGTCTTGATCATCCTTGTCAGGCTGGGGGCAAGGAGCGCGGCACCTTGCGCCAATTCGGTGGCATCGATCTGCCCCCGTTCACTTAATAGCCGCAGCACACGCCATTGCTGCTCGGTCACATTGTGCTGCGCAAGCATCGGTCGAAAATGGCCCATCACTGCTTCTCGCGCCTTCAACAGTGCGATTGGGAGTGCCTGGCGGGTGCTACGCAGAAGGCGAGGGTGATTTTTATCCTGATCCATATGAGGTGAATAAGTGAGAATTTACCGGCCCGTCAATATTCGATCAGGCCGAGATCACCCGACAGTGGGTTGACAAACGCTCAATAATTGTTAACGTGTTAAGTATCGGAGGAGCGATAAATGCCACATTTCGTCATTGAAGGGTCCGCGAACCTGAAACCGCGCGTCGATTTCAAATCGCTGTGTGAGGTCGTTCATAAAGCGATCCTCGACAGTGGGCTGTTCGAACGTGGCGCGGTTCGCGTCCGAGTTCTGCTTAGCGATGACTATGCGATCGCTGACCTCGACGAGCGCAATTCTTTCATCGACATGAGCTTTCGCATTGGCGCGGGCAGATCGTCCGAAGAAAAGAAACGTGTTGGCAACGCGATCATGGCAGTCGTCAAGGCCGAGCTGCTGGACCTTTTCAGCGAGCCACATTTTGCCCTCTCCCTTGAGGTGCGCGAGATCGATCCAGCCCTAAGCTGGAAAGACAATGCGATCCATGCGCGCCTTCGGTCGGAGACCTAGAAAACACCATTGAACATTGGCTGAGCGAATGCTGCTGCATTCGAGATGGAGATCTCATGACGAATTTTGAAGACAACAAGAAAAAGGCCGATGCCTATCTTGCCCGGTTTCGCGCCGGCGGCGTCCTCAACCACATTGCCGGAGAGGCTGTCCCTGCTTTAGATGGTGCCACGTTCGAAACAATCTCGCCCGTCGACTTGCAGCCTCTGGCGCAGGTCGCCCATGGCAAAGCGGCAGACATCGATCGTGCCGCCAAAGCCGCATCCGAGGCATTTCCCGCCTGGGCGGCAATGCCTGGTGACGCTCGCAAGGCGCTCCTGCACAAGATCGCTGACGCGATCGTTGCCCGCGCCGAGGAGATCGCCTTCGTCGAGTGCATGGACACCGGACAGTCCCTGAAATTCATGGCGAAGGCGGCACTACGTGGCGCAGAGAACTTTCGTTTCTTCGCAGACCGAGCACCAGAAGCAAGAGACGGCAAATCGATCCGTATTCCAGGCCAGGTAAACGTAACAACGCGGAACCCCATAGGCCCGGTCGGTGTGATCACGCCTTGGAACACGCCATTCATGCTATCCACCTGGAAGATTGCACCGGCCCTGGCGGCCGGTTGCACGATCGTCCACAAGCCGGCGGAATTCTCGCCGCTTACAGCACGCCTGCTGGTCGAGATTGCCGAAAGCGCCGGCCTTCCCAAAGGTGTTTGGAACCTCGTCAATGGTTTGGGAGAGGACGCCGGTAAAGCGCTGACAGAACATCCATTGATCAAGGCGATCGGTTTTGTTGGCGAAAGCCGGACGGGCTCAATGATCATGAAGCAGGGTGCCGACACGCTCAAGCGCGTCCACTTCGAGCTCGGTGGCAAAAACCCGGTCATTGTTTTCGCTGACGCTGATCTGGAGCGAGCGGCGGATGCTGCCGTATTCATGATCTATTCGCTCAACGGCGAACGCTGCACGTCCTCATCCCGATTGCTGGTCGAGGACAGCATCTACAGTAAGTTCACTGAAATGGTCGCCGAGAGGGCCAAACGTATCAAGGTCGGTCACCCGCTCGATCCGCAGACGGTCGTCGGACCTCTGATTCACCCTGTCCATGAACGCAAAGTGTTGGAATACGTCGAGATCGGCAAAGCCGAAGGCGCAACTGTCGCCGCCGGTGGCTATAAGGTCGATGGACCGGGAGGCGGATGCTACGTCGCTCCTACGCTCTTTACCAGTGCCGACAATGGAATGCGGATCGCCCAGGAAGAGATCTTTGGTCCGGTTCTGACCGCAATCCCGTTCAAGGACGAAGCGGATGCTTTGAAGATTGCCAACGATGTCCAATACGGTTTGACCGGTTATCTTTGGACTTCCGATGTCACGCGCGCTTTCAGGCTGACCGACCAGCTCGAGGCTGGCATGATCTGGGTCAATTCAGAGAACGTCCGCCACCTGCCGACCCCATTCGGCGGCGTCAAGAATTCCGGTATCGGACGAGACGGCGGAGACTGGTCGTTCGATTTCTACATGGAAACCAAGAACATCGCTTTCGCCACGACTGCCCATGCGATCCAGAAATTGGGCGGCTGACGGGATTTCGCGACACTCTGGCCGCGTCAACAAAAGACGCGGCCGCTTCGTAACAACAAAGCGCCGAACACGGGCTGTTTCGGCCCCGAGGAGGAAACCATGCCGCTCCCGCAATTCAATCTCTATCCAGCGTTCAACACGGTTCGGCTTAGCCATGTCGAATTCCTTGTTAAGGATCTCGCTGCCAGCCGTGCCTTCTATGTGGACATGCTCGGCCTTCAGGTCACAGACGAAGATTCTGATACGGTCTACCTGCGTGCCATGGAAGAACGCGGCCATCACTGCATGGTGCTCAAGAAGAGCGATACTTCGGCAATCAGTTACCTCGCCTTGAAGGTCTATTCCGAGGAAGATCTCGACAAAGCCAAGGCCTATTTCGATACAAAAGGTCAGAAGACGGCATGGGTGGAGCGCCCTTTCCAGGGACGCACCCTGCGCACCCATGACAACTTCGGCATCCCGCTCGAATTCTATTTCAAGATGGATCGCCTGACCCCCATCCATCAAAAGTACGCGCTTTATCACGGGGTCAAACCACTCCGGATCGACCACTTCAACTGCTTCACGCCAGACGTCGATGCATCCGTCGCCTTTTACAACGATATTGGTTTCCGTGTTACGGAATACACCGAGGATGCAGAAAGCAAAAAACTGTTTGCCGCCTGGTTGCATCGAAAGGGTGGCGTCCATGACATGGCGTTCACAAACGGCGTCGGCCCGCGACTGCATCACACAGCATTCTGGGTTCCAACACCTTTGAACATCATCGATCTCCTCGATCTTATGTCGACCACTGGATACCTCGCAAACATCGAACGGGGTCCAGGCCGTCACGGCATCTCTAATGCATTTTTCCTCTACATCCTTGATCCGGACGGCCACCGCATCGAGATTTACTGCTCGGACTACCAGACTGTCGATCCCGATCTCGAGCCGATCAAATGGGACCTGAAGGATCCACAGCGTCAGACACTGTGGGGGGCACCTGCGCCGAGGTCTTGGTTCGAACACGGCAGTTTGTTCACCGACCTTCCAACCCAGGAGCCGCTTCTAAAGGCTCAACCGATCATCGCGCCCTGATCTCGTTGCGAACACAGACGGCGAGGGACATTGGCAAGTCCTGTGTCCCTTTTCTCTTAGCCCACACGGAGTGACCAAGCGATGCACCTGAAAGACCCAACGTTATTCCGCCAGGCCGCTTACATTGGTGGCGACTGGATCGAAGCAAACGATACGGATGCCATCGCGGTCACAAACCCCGCAACTGGTGAGAAGATCGGCTCCGTTCCCAAACTGGGGGCGGCAGAAGCACGTGCGGCGATCGCGCATGCCGAAGATACGCAGAAGGAATGGGCAGCGCGAACCGCGAAGGAGCGTAGCGTAATCCTGCGCAAGTGGTTTGAGTTGATGATGTCCAACCAGGATGACTTGGCGCACATTCTCACACTCGAGCAGGGAAAGCCGCTTCTCGAAGCAAAGGGTGAGATCGCCTATGGGGCAAGTTTCATCGAGTGGTTCGCCGAAGAAGCCAGACGCATCAACGGCGACATTATATCCGGCCATCACCGAGACAAACGCATTCTGGTGATGAAGCAGCCGATTGGCGTCGTTGCAGCCATTACCCCTTGGAATTTTCCGAACGCGATGATTACACGAAAAGCTGGCCCGGCGCTCGCAGCCGGATGTGCAATGGTATTGAAACCCGCTGCTCAGACGCCATTTTCCGCGATCGCTTTGGCGGTACTGGGGGAGCGGGCAGGATTGCCGGCAGGATTGTTCAGCGTGATCACCGGTTCATCTCGCGAAATCGGCGCCGAGATGACCTCAAATCCCATCGTACGTAAACTCACATTCACTGGGTCGACGGAAGTTGGTGCCGAACTTTACCGTCAGTCTGCTCCCACGATCAAAAAACTTGGTCTGGAGCTGGGCGGCAATGCGCCCTTCATCGTGTTCGATGATGCAGATCTCGACGCAGCCGTCGAAGGCGCCTTGATCGCGAAGTTCAGGAACAATGGTCAGACCTGCGTTTGCGCCAATCGCCTGTACGTCCAGGATACGGTCTATGACGCGTTCGCTGAAAAGCTGGCCAAAGCCGTTAGTAAGCTTCGGACCGGAAACGGGTTCGAGGAGGGTGTTGCGCTCGGACCCTTGATCGATGAAGCGGCTCTCAAGAAAGTCGAAGAGCACGTTCAGGATGCCGTATCGAAGGGCGCAACCGTCATTCAAGGCGGAAAAGCGCATGAACTTGGCGGCACCTTCTACGAAGCGACTGTTCTCACAGGCGTCACGCAAGACATGGCCGTGGCATCCGAAGAAACCTTTGGGCCTATCGCGCCGCTCTTTCGCTTCGAGAATGAGACTGATGTGGTTGAAAAGGCGAATGACACGGAATTCGGTCTCGCCTCCTATTTCTACGCGAAGGATCTGTCGCGGGTGTTTCGAGTTGCCGAGGCCCTCGAATATGGAATGGTTGGCGTGAATACCGGCCTGATATCCACTGCTGAAGCACCGTTCGGCGGCGTAAAGTCGTCCGGGCTAGGCCGTGAAGGCTCCAAATACGGCATCGATGACTACCTCGAGCTCAAATACGTATGCCTTGGTGGCATCACAACAAAAGAACAATAAAGGAAAGTCCGTATGCATCCCCGTTTTGCATCTTTTTCCAATTCCGGTCGTCAGGGTTACGGACTAATCCGCGAAGATGGCGTGGTGGACCTGTCCGTCAGGTTCCGCCCGCGTTTTCCGACCCTGCGCGAAGTTATCGCCGCAGGTGCTTTGGACATGCTGGCCGAGAAAGGTCAATCGGCCCCCGTCGACTATCCCCTGGCTGCGGTTACATTGGACATTCCAATCCCGTCGCCGGAAAAGATCATCTGCGTCGGCGTCAATTTTCCGGACCGTAACGAGGAATACAAAGATGGGCAGACAGCGCCCACCAATCCGTCGCTGTTTATCCGCTTCCCGCGATCCTTCACGGGTCACGATCAGCCGCTGATCCGGCCACCGGAGAGCCCTCAACTCGATTATGAGGGGGAAATAGTTATCGTTATTGGCAAAGAAGGTCGACGCATTCCAGAAAGCGACGCTCTCTCACATATAGCGGCTCTGTCGCTCTGCAACGAAGGGACGCTGCGGGATTGGGTCCGGCACGCCAAGTTCAACGTTACCCAAGGCAAGAACTTCGATGCCTCTGGCTCGATTGGGCCATGGATTGTTCCGTATACTGACGAAAGTCAGCTGGCGGACATCAAGCTGGAGACGCGGGTCAATGGTGAGGTCCGTCAGAATGATCGAACCAGTCGAATGATTTTCTCATTCCGGAAGATCATCAATTACGTCTCAACCTTCACGACACTCGTTCCAGGCGACGTGATCGTCTGCGGAACACCTACTGGCGCGGGAGCACGCTTCGATCCGCCGATCTGGCTGAAGCCGGGCGATATCGTTGAGGTCGAGGCCGACGGTATCGGTCTGTTGCGCAACACCATTGCCGACGAGAGGATCTGAGATGCTGTCCACCGCAGACATAGAAACAGCTGTTGCCGCGCTGGACGAAGCCGAACGGACTCGCGTTCAGACCGGGCTTTTGTCACTTCAGCATCCGGACATGGTGATGGATGATGCCTATGCGATCCAGTCTGCGTGGGTGAAAAAGAAAGTTTCCGACGGACGTCAGGTGGTGGGCTGGAAAATTGGTCTCACATCCAAGGCGATGCAATATGCCCTCAACATCAACATTCCAGACTCAGGGGTCTTGCTGGACGACATGGTCTTTGAGGACAGTTCGGTCGTTCCAAAAGACCGGTTCATTCAGCCGAGGATCGAAGCTGAAATCGCCTTCATCATGAAAGCGCCCCTAAAGGGGCCGAACGTGACCGTCGTCGATGTGCTCAATGCCACCGATTATGTCACTCCAGCCCTCGAAATTCTCGACACGCGGATTCTTCGGGTGGATCCCCAGACGAAAAAAAACCGTAACGTCCTCGATACGATCTCTGACAATGCTGCGAACGCCGGCATCGTAACGGGCGGCCGCGCTGTGCGCCCGGATCAACTGGATATGCGTTGGATGGGTGCCATAGTGTCTCGCAACGCGGAGGTCGAAGAGACTGGGCTTGGCGCGGGCGTCCTCAATCAACCTGCTCGTGGTGTTGCGTGGCTTGCCAATCGGCTGTCGCAATATGGAGACGGAATAGAAGCAGGGCAGGTCGTTCTTGCCGGGTCGTTCATTCGACCGATTGAGGCACGTCATGGAGACACGATCGTAGGCGATTTCGGGCCCTACGGAACTGTAAGCCTGTATTTCGAATAGGGGAAAACCATGCCAGCTCCAACCAACACCTTCAAAAGGGCGCTTCAGGAAAAGCGGCTTCAAACCGGATTTTGGCAAGCTCTGGCAAATCCTTACACGGTCGAAATATCAGCGGACGCCGGCTTCGACTGGCTCCTTCTCGATGCCGAACATGCGCCAAACGACATCCCGCTCCTGGTCGCCCAGTTACAGGCGATGAAAGGTTCAGCCAGTCACGCGGTTATCAGGCCGCCAATCGGCGAGACATACATCATAAAACAGCTGCTCGACATCGGCGCGCAAACACTCCTGATCCCGATGGTTGACAGCAAAGAGGTCGCCGAGAATTTGGTAAAGGCCGTGTCTTATCCCCCGCGCGGGGTCCGGGGCGTTGGTGCAGCGCTGGCTCGTGCCTCACGCTTCAACCGGATTCCGGACTACCTCCAGACGGCAAACGACGAAATCTGTCTCTTGCTTCAGATCGAAAGCCGCGCAGGTTTGGCCGCGCTAGATGAAATCGCATCGATCGACGGCGTCGACGGCGTGTTCATCGGCCCGGCTGATCTCGCAGCTGACATGGGCTATCTTGGTAAGCCGGGAGCCCCGGAAGTCCAAGAAGAAGTTGAGAAGGCCCTCCTGCGCATCCAGTCCCATGGAAAAGCTGCAGGAATCTTGACCGCCGATCTGTCGCTTGCCAGGCGCTACGTCGATCTCGGTGCAACATTCGTTGCCATTGGCAATGATGTCACTTTATTTGCGAACGCCACGACGCGGCTGATTGAGGAATTCGGTCGTACCGCTTCCAGCCAGGATTCTGCGAGCTCAGGGAGCGGGTACTGATGTCGTATCTTGAAAAATCCAGGGCGGACCGTGTCGCCCTCAAGCAAGACGGATTGCTGTGTTTTCTTCTGCTGCTCGTCGCATCAACTATCCTTACAATATGCTCCCTCATACTGGCTTATCGTCCGTATGCTTTTTTGCGTAACGATCGCTCCAGCAGTCGTCGGGATGATTCCTATGACAATTGCATTCACCAAATTCGCGCTTGAGGCGTCGCTTTGGCGGAGAAGGCGCTATCTTCTTCCGGCAGCTTCAATCGCCGGAATGGTTATGGCGTCCGGTTTCGTCATCGCAATCGCAGATCGGGTAGCGATATCGAAGGTAGCCGATAGCCTGCTTTTGGCGTTGTAGTTGATCCCGCTAGGTCTGAATAATCTGCAACGGGAGTTCGGTACTCTTCTTAAGGGTCCGTAGCACGATGCTGGAGGTGACCGACGCCAGTCCACCCGTGACCTTGATCATACGCTCCAAGAAGATGCTGAGGTGGTCAAGATCGCTGGCCACAATCTTCATCAGGAAATCCGCATCGCCCGTCTGGGAGTAGCATTCCAGGATCTCTGGCGCCGTTTCGATGAAGCGGTGCAGTTGAGCATTCCCTTCCTCTGTGTGGGACCGAAGGCTAACCAGCGTGTGCGCAACAACGGAAAAACCGAGTTTTTCCGGGTTCAAAATCGCTACAACGTTCTGGATCAGACCCTCGCTTCTCAGCCGGTCAAGCCGCCGCGAGCATTGAGCTGCTGACAGATTGACGACTTGCGACAGTTCAGTCTGTGTCAGCTCAGCATTGCTTTGAATAGCCGCGAGAAGACGGATATCGAATTGATCTAGGGTATGTAACTTTGAGATCATGTCAAAATATCTGCATAATTTGCGGAAAGTTGGTGATTTTCATGTAAGATAATATCTCCATATGCTGAAAATTGCAAACATACCTCACTAAAGCGCCTGTAGGCTTACGCCACGTTCTTAGGAGGTAGACAACATGTTTGAGAAACTCACTGCGCAACCAGCCGACAGCCTACTTGCGCTCATCAAAGCGTTTCAGGCCGATCCCAGAGGCTACAAACTCGACCTCGGCGTCGGCGTCTACAGAGACGAACAAGGGCGGACACCGGTCATGCGGGCCGTCAAGCTCGCTGAAAGGCAGCTGCTCGAGACCCAGGACAGCAAGCGCTATCTCGGGCCGGAAGGGGACCTGAATTTCGTCAATCTCCTGAAACCGATTATTTTCGGCGCAAATCATGATGCCGGCAAGGTTGTAGGCATTCAGACGCCAGGTGGAAGCGGCGCTCTGCGACTGGGCGCTGAACTCATCGCCTCAGCCAGACCCGGTGCGAAGGTCTGGCTTGGTACACCCAGCTGGCCCAATCATGCTCCAATTTTCCAGTCGGCGCGCTTGACCGTCAAAGACTATCGTTTCGTCGACCTTGCCAAGCAGCAAATTGACTTCGATCGTGTTCTGGAGACTCTCAACGCGGTCGAGGCTGGTGATGTGATCCTGCTACACGGCTGCTGCCACAACCCAACTGGCATTGATTTTGATATCGACCAGTGGAAGCAGATCGCAGCAACGCTCGTAGAGCGCAAGCTCCTTCCCTTTATCGATCTTGCCTACCAAGGCCTGGGCGATGGCCTCGAAGCGGACGCGGAGCCAACCCGCCTTATCCTCGAGGCAGTAGACGAAGCGCTTGTTGCCTACTCGTGTGACAAGAATTTTGGTCTTTATCGCGAGCGTGTTGGTACCCTTTACCTTGTGAGCCGCAATGCGGAGCAGCTCAAAATCGCCGATGGCAACATGGCGTCGTTGGCACGTGTCAACTGGTCGATGCCCCCGGACCACGGCGCTGCCATCGTACGCGTGATTCTGGAGAGCATGGAGCTTACCCAAATCTGGAAGCAGGAGCTGGTTGAAATGTGTGCTCGGGTCAATGGTAACCGCGCCGCCCTTGCAGCTGCCCATCCGGAACTGAGCTTTGTCGCAAACCAGCGAGGGCTCTTCTCGAACTTGGCGATGTCGAAAGACACGGCAGTCGCATTGCGCCACAAACACGGGATCTACATGGCCGATTCCGGTCGCATGAATTTGGCGGGGATGCAGCCTTCTGATGCGTGCGCGATCGTCAAGGCTCTGTCGGCGGAAGGCACGCTGAGCGCCCGCTCGGCGGCCTGAGCATTCCTAAAAAAACAGGTTTGGACATCATCATGAAAAACAAAGAGACCACAGGGCAGGCCATCGCTCGTTCACTCCTCGAAAACGGTGTGGACACTGTCTTCGGCATCCCCGGCGCCCATATGTACGACTTCAACGATGCTCTCTATGAAAAGCGCAACGAGATCCGTTTTATCCATACCCGCCACGAGCAGGGTGCGGGCTACATGGCATACGGTTACGCGAAGTCCACTGGACGCATCGGCGCCTATACGGTTGTGCCCGGCCCAGGTGTTCTCAATTCCGGCGCCGCCCTATGCACTGCCTATGGAGCGAATTCCCCGGTCCTGTGTTTGACGGGCAATATCATGTCGCACTTGATCGGCCAGGGCCGTGGCCAGCTCCACGAGCTGCCCGACCAGCTGGCGACCATGCGTGGGATCACGAAGGTCGCAGAGCGGATTGATCATCAGTCCCAGACCGGAACGGTCATGGCCGAGGTGATCGGAAAAATGCTCTCCGGACGTCAGGGACCCGGAGCGGTCGAGGCGCCTTGGGATGTCTTTGGAATGACAGGCCCGGAGCTCGATCTTCCTGAAACCAGACGCGCCGCGGACCCCCAAGTCAATCCTGACAGTATTCAGGCTGCGGCTGCTATCCTGGCAAACGCCAAAAACCCTCTGATCATGGTAGGCGGAGGCGCTGTTGATGCGGGTGCGGAAGTTGCTGAATTGGCCAAAGCGCTTAAAGCGCCGGTGACGTCCCATCGATCGGGAAAGGGCATCGTAAGCGACGAGCATCCCAACTATCTGAATTTTGTCGCTGCGTTCGATTACTGGAAAGATACCGATGTGCTCATCGGTATCGGTAGCCGTCTTGAACTCGAATTCATGCGGTGGAAGTGGCTTCCCAAGGGACTCAAGGTTATCCGGATCGATATCGATCCAACGGAAATGGTCCGGTTGAAGCCGGACGTTGGAATTGTCGCGGACGCAAAGGCGGGCACCGCAGCTTTGACCAAAGCCGTGGGACCATCGGACAGAGCGGCGCGAACTGATGAGTTCGCGGCCCTGAATCGCAACGCGAAAGAACGGTTCTCAGCCGTTCAGCCTCAGGTCGATTATTTGAATGCGATCCGGGAGGCACTGCCGCGCGATGGTTTCTTTGTCGAAGAAGTCAGTCAGATGGGCTTCACCGCCCGGTTTGCCTTCCCCGTCTACGGCCCCCGACAGTATGTGACTTGTGGCTATCAGGACAACCTCGGATTCGGCTTCAATACCGCGCTTGGAGTCAAGGTCGGCAATCCGGATAAGGCAGTCGTTTCAGTGTCGGGCGATGGTGGTTTCATGTTCGGTGTGCAGGAGTTGGCCACAGCCGTGCAGCATAATATCGCGGTCGTCGCAATCGTGTTCAACAACAATGCCTACGGAAACGTATTGCGCGATCAGAAGCAAGCCTATTCCGGCCGATACATTGGCTCAGACCTCACCAATCCTGATTTCGTAAAACTCGGCGAGAGTTTTGGCGTGAAAACATATCGCGTATCGTCCCCAGGTGAACTGAAATCGGCTGTCAGCGAGGCTCTGGAGCTCAACGCTCCCGTTCTCATTGAAGTGCCGATCGAGAAGGGATCCGAAGCAAGCCCCTGGCCCTTCATCCATCCCGCACCGCCTGCTGCATAAGAAGTCTCAACTGGGGTCTCAAAAGGATAGACATCTCCTCCGGTCCCGTTTTCGACACCGTCGTCGCCAGGCGTCGTGAACTGTTGACGACGCTTTTTCCAAGGTCATCGCGAGAGCGATCTCGGAAAAATATCCAATCGCACTGCGGCGATCACGATTGGAGTGCGGCGAACTACCAACGCCAACCAATCTCGGGGACTTTTTCCTTGACGAGTGACTAGAAAAATAGAGCGATCTTATCCCTCATAAAGCGGGCCCCTTGTCACAGCCGACATTTCCAATGTCTCGATCGACAGATGCGGGTCCAGCGCGCGCAGGAAGCTGGCGGCATCGAAAATCACGGCCGGCGGGTTCGCGCCGATATTGAGGATGTTGCCCAACAGGATGCGCTGGACCGCTTCACATATGATCGGCGCCGTGACGGCGTAGATGTCCTGGCCCTGTGCGACGATCTGGCGGTGAAGGGCTCCTTGCGTGACGACGACCTTGACGGCGAAGCGCTGCGCCGAACGTCCGGTTTCATCGACAGGCTTCGGTGCAGGCGTGGCCGGATCGCGTAGATCCCGAAGCGCGGTCGTGCTGAGAAAGGTGTGCAGCTCCTTCGTCCGGACGTGACGGGCGATGAGTGGTACTTCCGAAAAGGGAAGCTCGACGAAGGTCTGCCGGCCGAACGGGGCCGGTAGGACGGATACCTTTTCCATAGGTGGTTGATGGACTGGCTCCATCTGGCCGCCGCTGATGGCAAGGCGCTTCGCAGTGTTCTTTTCTCCGGTCACGCGGGTCCCCCTTGTGGGGAGCCAGCTGTCGAGCGCAACGTGGATTTCGATGGCGTCGGCGTGATCCCATTCGTCCATAACGGTTGCGACGAGCAGATCGGCCAGGCCGCCGTAAAAGCCCATTGCGGGTATGACGACGACTCCTGCATCGCGGGCCGCAATCTCGTGGCGCTCGAACGTCGTTTGCACGCTGGGCTGCTCGGCCGTCACGTCCAGATAGTGGATGCCTGCTCGCAACGCGGCACGTACCGCAGCATCGGCCGTATCCATGAACGGTCCGGCGCAGTTGATGACCGCCGCCGCCCCGGCAAGGGCTCGGTCCAGCGCCGCGTCGTCTTCCACTGCAGCTTCACGGCGTTCGATACCCAGCTCGGAAAAGCCAGCCTCCGCCAGCCGCGCTCCGCTCCGGCCGATGGCGATCGGCTTGGATCCGCGCCGCAACAATTCGGCGACGACAAATCGGCCAGTATGGCCACTCGCACCTATGACCGCTACGGGCTGTCGTGTCCTGATGATATCAGCTTGATCAATGGTCATCGCTCTCTCCTTCGCTACAGACCGGTCCGTTGCTACGGAAACATACAGGTCTGTAGCGCGTCAAGTAGCTTTCTGCTACAAGGGGGATATTGGAGATCGAGACATGGCAAAGAACACAGCGAACCCTCCCGCATCCGGTACGAAAGAGGTCCGGGACAGAATTCTTGAGGCAGCATCGGAGCTCTTTTACCGGCGTGGCGTGCGCGCTGTCGGCGTCGACCTGGTGGTGGAAAAATCCGGCGTCGCCAAAACCAGCCTCTACCGCCATTTCGGTACGAAGGACGACTTGATCGCCGCTTTTCTCAAGCGCGAGGACCTGGATTTCTGGTGCACCTGGGAGCAGGTGAGGCAACAGCATCCGGACGATGCCGCAGCCGAACTCGACGCCCATCTCGAATGGATCGGCGAGCGGGTCGGACGGGACCACTACCGGGGTTGCCCACAAATCAATACGGCGGCCGAGTTTCCAGAAGCGGATCATCCTGCTCGCAAGGTCGCGAAGGCCCACATGCGCGAGCTGCGGCGACGCCTGAAGACCATAGCCGAGGCGCTCGCGGTTGCCGCACCCGACCGGCTTGCCGGTCAGCTTGCGGTCCTGATCAACGGCGCCTTTGTCAGCATGCAGGTCTTTGAACCCGGGGAGGCAACCAGCTTGCTCCGCGATGCTGCCCATGCTTTGATCGCGGCCAGTCACGACTGATTGAACTCAGAACTGTTTAGCATGGGATGGCCCGCCGTGTTTGCAGGAGCTTTTTCAGTTCCTGCGCAGTCTGCTTCAACGTGTGCGGTCTCACGGTAATGCCGTGGCCACGGTGAATTCCGCACATCCGGAGCCTCAATAATCAACACGGCTTCCATGACCCATTTCCACTGCTGGGCTTTCCGGACGCCGGTCAACTGTTAGGCCGTTTTCCTTCTCGCAAACATCATGGACTGCTTATAGGTTCAGCAGACCGTCTCAGGCCAGAGCGGCGCCGTATGTTCGCTCGAATGACATCCCTTTCGTAAGACTGCCACGCAATGGGGGCGAGCTTGTTTGCGAGCGTCACGATCAGGTCGTTTACGATGCCTTCCTCTGGCAGATAGCCTTCGGGGCCATTGCCCGAGCGGAGAGCGTCGCTCTGATTGAGGGTAGTTCGCATACTTCGTTCACTTTCCTCTCGATCCGGGCGATGCGAACAAGCTTAATGTGCGGAAGAAATCGGCGCGTTTCGGCTCGCTGTGCCCATCGGGCGTGTAGGCTTGCGTGATTCAGGGGAGCGGAAGGTTGTGCTGGTTCTCACACAATGGAGGACGCCTCTACCGAATCCCTGTGCACTTCGGCACATTCTACCTCAGGCATGCGCCTATCGTCGGTCCGTTAGACAAGCGACAGGAATCAAGCACATGGATGTCTTCCGACCGAAATACGTGACTTTCGATTGTCACGGCACGCTGATCAACTTCCAAATGGCAGAAGCCGCCAAGGATCTGTTCGGTCATCTTTTGGATGGTCCGCGCATGGCTGAATTCATCAAAAATTTCCAAGCCTACCGCGTGGATGAGGTGCTGCAGGACTGGAAGCCTTATGCCGATGTCGTTCACAACGCCTTGGAGCGCACATGTCGCCGCAACAACGTCCCATTCGCTGACGAAGACGCGCAGACGATCTATAGCCGCATCCCGACCTGGGGCCCACATCAGGACGTGCCCGAGGGATTGGCGAAACTGGCCAAAGAAATTCCGCTGGTTATCCTTTCGAACTCCATGGTCGCCCAAATTCCGTCCAACGTGGCAAAGCTTGGCGCGCCATTTCATGCTGTGTACACCGCCGAGCAGGCGGGTGCCTACAAGCCGCACCTGAGGGCGTTCGAATATTTGTTCGATATGCTGGGTTGTGGTCCGCAGGACATCACGCATGTTTCCTCATCTTTCCGCCACGACCTGATGTCTGCCTATGATTTGGGGATCAAGAGCAAGGTCTGGGTTAACAGAGGCCATGAACCAGCCAATCCCTTCTACGAATACACCGAGATCCCTGATGTGAAGCATCTGCCAGGCGTTTTCGGGCTTTGAAGGTCGGCAATGGGCGTGGCCTCTTGCAAAGCACGCGCCCATTCCGGGAGTAGCCGGCGGAGCTTTCCGAACGCTGCAAGACAGGCAACTTCGCGGGTTCTCGCTGGAGCGTTTGATCTCGCAGCGTCAGAACAACCCTCCCCAACGGACGAGGATTTTTCAAATTGGGTGCTTCTCGTGATCTCCTCGCCGATGGAACAGGTCAATTCAATGGCTCCATGCCAGCGAAAGACGACCATTTACCTTGCTCGGTAGCCTCAACTGAAGCCTATTTTCGCGCTGCCGCGGCCATGTTGGCCGTGCCGCCGAGCTGCGAGCCTGACATATCGGGGGCACTGTTGGAGCGCCACTACGGATTGACAGGATCGATTGTGCCATTGTCATCGGAGGTCGAGCGCACAGTTGCGGTGAACTTGGCGGACGGCCGCCGGCTGATCCTGAAGACGTCGATGAGACCGGAGGCGGTCGACAGCTTTGATTTTCAAACAGCGGCCTTATCCGAACTACAAGGGGCATCGGGCTTTATTGCACCCGAGGTGCTCCGCACGAGCAATGGCGGATTGATGTTTGACCAGGACGGAGTATGCGGATATTTGCAGACCCGGATTGATGGCATTCCGTTGCACCAGGCGACGCCAACTCCCGACCTGCTCTTTCGAACCGGCTACGCTCTGGCTCGCCTGGACTTAGCGCTTGAACCGGTCAGTGTGGCCGCGGCCCACCGTCCCATACTTTGGCAGCTCGGCTGCTGGCCGCATTTGATCGAACTGGAGCAATACCTCCCACCCGGGCTCACCGCTGATTGCGTGCGCATAGCGATGGCGGATTATGTGGAGTTCGTCGAGCCACAAATCTCGAATGTGGCGTGGCAGGTAGTCCACAATGATCCCAGCCCATTCAATATGATGGTGACCGGTCAGGAAATGGGATTCATTGATTTTGGTGACGGCTGCTGGAGCCCCAGGATCCAGGATCTGGCGATCGGCGCAAGCCACGTCGTAAGGGATCCGACCCTTCCTTTGGGCGGAGCCGAGCATCTTATTGCCGGCTATGCCTCCGTCACTCCACTTTCGGCGCTGGAAGCAAAACTGCTCGTTGGACTGATGCGGGCGCGGCAAAGCGCACTGCTTCTGGTCAATTATTGGCGATCCCATCTTTTTCCAGCCGACGCCCAGTACATCAAGAAAAATGTTGCGCGTGCCGAGCGGGGCCTTGCCATCCTGAAACCTCTCGGCGTTGCAGCGGGCGAGTCGGCAGTCCTCGCTGCGGTGTCGTTGTCGCGGCCGTAACGTCCTCTTGGCTCGCCCGACGGACGCCCGGAAATTGATCAAGCTACCTCGCAACAGGGAGAAGCACATGTCCACAGATCTCATGCCAAATCGTTACAGGCCCGGCGAAGCGGATCTTCCCAGACGCGAGTCGGAGTTGATTGCGCGCCGTGATGCAGTTCTTGGGGCCTCTTACCGGCTCCAGTACCGTCGGCCTGTGCATTTCGTTCGAGGTGAAGGCATGTGGCTCTACGACCCAGACGGCCGAGGCTACCTCGATTTCTACAACAATGTGCCATCTCTCGGCCACTGTCACCCAGAAGTAAACGCCGCAATGGCTGAGCAGGCGGGCCGGATAAGCGCCAACACGCGCTATCTTGAGCCAAAGCTCATCGACTATGCCGAGCGATTGGTCGATACTTTCCCAAGCGGGCTGGACCGGGTGGTTTTCACGTGTACGGGAAGCGAATCCAACGATCTGGCCCTGCGTATTGCGCGGTTTGCGAGCGGCAACGAAGGGGTGATCGTGTCCACCCATGCGTATCACGGCACCAGCGCTGCGACCGCCGCGGTCTCCCCGAACTTGGGCGACGCTGTCAAGCTCAGCCCGTTCGTGCGCATGGTGTCGATACCCGGGCCAGCAGGCGTCCCGGACGGCCAAGCTGCCGATTTTTTCGAAGCACAAATCCGCTCGGCCATCGCGGATCTGAACCGTCGGGGCATTGGTGTTGCAGCGCTGCTCCTCGATAGCATCTTTTCCAGCGATGGCGTCTGGGTAGATCCAGCTGGCTTCATTGCCAGCGGCGTTGCCGCGGTGCGGGACGCAGGTGGTCTCGTCATCGCCGATGAAGTCCAGCCCGGCTTTGGCCGAACTGGCGAGCATATGTGGGGTTTTGAGAGGCACGGGATTGTCCCGGATTTCGTCACTCTCGGCAAGCCCATGGGCAATGGATTTCCAATCGGTGCTGTCGTTGGTCGCAAGGCGCCAATGGAGCAATTCGGTACCACCTCCCGCTACTCAAACACCTTCGCAGGAAATACCATTGGGATTGCGACGGCGGACGCCGTGCTCAGCATCCTCCAGCGTGACCAGATCCCCAGAAGAGCACTTTCCATGAGCCAGCATCTCCGGGCTGGACTGGAGAAGATCGAGCAGCAGACCTCCACGATCCGCGCAATCCGAAACGCTGGCCTTTTCTTCGGCATCGACATTGGACATGAGAGCGCACCGGCAACAGCCAGGCGCACCATGGCTTTAGATTTGGTCAACGCAATGCGGGACGACGGCGTTTTGGTTAGCACGACGGGAGCCAACGAGGATTCACTGAAGGTGCGCCCACCGCTCGTTTGCCAGGCAGAACATGCCGACCTTTTCCTTGAATCGTTCGAGCGCGCCCTCAGCAAGGTAGCAGGCTATGCTTCGTAACCGAGAGCAGTTGCCCTTCCTTCGACCGCGCCGAGACGGCGACTGCGGGATTCTAGTTGCGGCAGTATGTCAAATCCGGGCTATAGTCAGAGAGCGCTGTGGCGCCTACGGGCTGGTGGCCGCGATGCAGTGCGCATCGCTGATCGATGGGTTCGATGGAGACTGCCCGGCGCGGGGCGTGGATGCTGTCCGCGCGGCTCGATGCGGAGAACCCACAGGCCTCTCGGAGGGACCCGTCAACTCAGAGCTTCTGAGAGTCGTCAAATGACCTGCACTAGTGAAACTATCTCCGGCGAGAATAAAACAACGCGCACCCATCCACGCGCGGCTTTCTGGCCCGCTCGACCCCCGGCGCGAGCCACCAAAGCCCCGGGTTCCAAACAGCGGTTCGACCTCGCCGGGCCGTGTGCTGGCAAATTATGGATGGCGTTCAACGAGCTCTGATCGAACAAAGCATCGTTTCGTTGGCCTCCGAATAAGGAATGTGTCCGCCATGGCGCCCAAATAAGTAGGTGGTGGTGAGACAAGTGGCACGCAGGGGTGTGAATGGCAGCTGGCCTTCGACTAACTCAGTGCGTGACCGGCCAATCCGTAAACCCATGGGCCATTCTCCGACCGGTTCAGAAACCTCCTGCCCTTAGACATTGTTATCGTCGTTTCGGAAACAGCGAGGCCGCACTGCTCTACGAAATTCGCGAAAGGCCCTTCCTCTCGCGTGTCGATTCGCGTGTGCTGATCCTTCAGCAAATTCAGATGCCACGCGGCGAGGTGGATCGCATCCTCATCGTTTCGAGCGACAATTGGACCAACTACATGACCAGGTCCAAATTTGTGACGCATGGCATACCCAACGACCACGCCACCGCGTCGAAGTACACAAGTCACCGCCCCCTTTGACAGCTGCGCCAGGAGTCGCGCGCGCTCGGTTCCGAACGCCTCGGTGTCGCAGGAAGTTACTTCGTTGATACGGGCGGCCGGGAGTTCACTCAACGTTCCATCTAAGATTGGCAGCATTGGTAGCGCGCAAACGATGCCACGGTGCAGGAAGACCGTTGCCTCGGTTTCGAATCCAAGCGAGACATACATGGGGTAAGCGGCTCTCGTCGAGTTCAGGCTGAGGTTTCGGTCTTGGCAACGATCCAGCACCTGCTCCATCAGCCACCGACCGGCGCCATGAGCCTGGGCGCGGGGGGTCGTAATGACCACTCCGACGGTGGCGAAATCCTCGCCCTGAGGAAACCACATCGCACTGCCGAAAACCCGTCCGATCCCATCCACGGCGACGATGCCTTGTCCTACGCGTCGCAGGAATTCCCAATCCGCAGGCCTGTGAGGCCAACCGACGCCAATCGAGAGCCCATGCAGCAATTGCACGTCAACTTCGGCGATGTCCTGCGCGACCAAATCAAAGGACTTCACGCGAACCGATTTTGCCACTTCGACTCCTTTGTGTTTGACAGATCGGGCGAACTTGCGAGGGAACAAGAGCCGGTCCCGTCAAAAAAGCCAGAACGATTGTCACCGTCCACATAGTGGCGCTCGCAAGCCAGCAGGATCAACCGCATCCGAGGATGCTGTTCGATATCTTTTGCCGAATGTCAACGCCATTCCGCACAGAAGCCTTCCCCGTCACGGCTAGCCTGTCGATCAAGATCACATTGTTAGCCGGGTGCACTATGACTAAGCCCGCTTTTCGAGCAGCAACTATGTGGCGGCGTCGTGATGTAAAAAAACTGCGAGGCATGTTCAGGGCAATGCCAATTTTGACGGTGACGATACCATGCTCGAACCGCTTGGCTTGAACCGGCGCCGAATTCGTTCGTCCCTCAAGTTTCCGTTCGCTGCTGCAGCAAGAGCGCTGGAACTTTTTCGCCTCAGCCGCTATCAGCGTGAAGGAACAACTGACAGCTCATGCATGCATGTGCGGGATGTGCGCCATGTCGTCGGAACATCGAAAATCCGCATCTGACGAAAATCTCGTTCTGAAGCCCGCCGGCGCATGAGTTCCGGATGTACTTTCGTTGGGCGAGGCCATAGAGCGATCGGTATGAAAACCAACCCTCGAGGGCCAGAATCAAAGCTTGCACCCCAACTCGGTGAGAGCGAGCGGATATTCTATGACAATGGTACCCGATGCAACTCGAACATGTTGGGCGGCTACTCGAACTTAAGGTATATGAATCGGTGAACCTGGGCATAGGTGACGCAGAGGTTTCGGCGACAGCGGGTGACTATTCGGCATCGGAAAACGAAGCCGAGAGAAAACAGCAAGGGAACGGACGTGAAGCTTGACCGTATCGACATCCGGATCCTGCATGAGTTGCAACGCAATGGCAGGCTGACAAATGTCGAGCTTGCGGACCTCGTGCATCTATCGGCCAGTCCGTGCCTTATGCGCGTCAAAAAGCTACAGCAGTTGGGGTACATTACCGGCTATTCGGCTCATATAGATCTGGCGAAGCTTGGCCCGTCGGTCACCATCTTCACCGAAATCACGTTGAGCAATCACCGCCACAACGACTTTTCCCGATTTCAACAGGCGATCGAGAAGGTCGAAGAAGCAATCGAGTGCCATGTGGTTTCTGGTGGTTACGACTACCTGATAAAATTTGTCACCGCCAGCATCAGCGACTATCAGGAGCTGATGGAGCGCCTGCTTACAGCAGAAATCGGTATAGACAAATATTTCAGCTTCATTGTGATGAAATCGCCTTTCATCAAGCATCATCTACCCCTCAAGACATTGTTTCACGATTGAGCCTGCAGAGATCACTTTTGGCGAGCCTGAGGCCGGCGGGGTCAGGCTCACCCGCGATGTCCTGGGACGCCGCCAACGTGGATTCAGTGCCGGGTGAGCCTTGCCAATAGCCGTTGCTGCGTCACCTCCCAGTAGCGGGGCTTCTCCCGTGTTCGAACGTCGCGCAACCACCGGAAGCAGCCGGTGAGGTCGCACATTGCGTGCTGACGAAACGGGTTGCGGATCTGCAACGTAAGCCGAGGCCGCCATGCAGCTCCTTGACGGTCTCCTTAGCCGAACGACGTGTCCTTAGTAGCGTTCAGGCAGCAATGCGACACAGGAAATGTCGAGCAGCAACTTAAAACCGCATGAAGTCACTGAATTGAGCGCCTAAAAAGCATGGAAACTTGGGCTTTTGCGATGACAATCACAAGGCATTTCGCCCTTTCGAACAACAGAGCCAACGGCAAAATCCCAATTAGCGGAAGCCATTAAATGAAAGATAGCAACTATATCACCCTTTCCAAACTTGAACCTCGGCATCTAAAGGGTGCGCTGAATCTTTCTCAGGAGTTTTCTTGGCCCTACCGCCTGGAAGATTGGGAATTCGCTGCCAGTCGGGGGGAGGGTTTCGTGTTGGAACGTGGCGGCGAGGTTGTCGGAACAGCGCTGTGGTGGTGCTATGGCGCCAACTATGCCACCGCCGGAATGATCATCGTAACCACGAAGGTTCAAGGTGGCGGTCAAGGCTCCCGGCTTTTCAACGCTTTACTGGAAGCGACCAAGGATCGAAACGTCCTGCTCAACGCGACCGAAGAGGGGCTGCCGCTCTATCAGCGCCGCGGCTTCCTGCCTTGGGGCAAGGTCCTGCGGCATCAGGGCATGTTGACCGCTGCACCAGACACCGAGCTTCACGCGGACATTCGCCCCGCCAATGACCAAGACTTAGCGGCCATCCAGACTTTTGATCAGCTAGCAATCGGCATGCCTCGACAGGAACTGGTGAGCGCGCTTACCGATGTCGGCGATACGCTCGTTATCATCCAGGATGGACAATTGGTCGGATATGCCATCGCGCGAAAATTCGGTCGTGGTTATGTGATCGGACCCGTTGCGGCCAACTGTGCTGCCGACGCAAAGCGCCTGATCGTTGCCCATCTTGGCAACCTAGCCGGCCAATTTGTTCGAATCGACGTTTATGCCCAGGAGGGGTTGAGCGATTGGCTCCAGAGTTCTGGCTTGCAGCTTGTTGGTGAGGCCGTGTCCATGGTGCGGGGAAGTGCACCGGAGCCCGTTTCCCCCGCTCGAATGTATGCGGTGGCAAACCAGTCGTTTTGCTAGCTGCGCAGCCTCAACGCTTTGCTGCCGAGCAGACTTCGTCGGGAGGTGGTCTTTGAGCCGATACTACCATCAGCTCTGTGCCGTTTGTGGCGGTAAAGCCATCGGGCAGTTCGACGCAGCGTTCGTCTGAGGTGTTCCAGGCAATCTTGGTCCCATGCGCGCAAGCTTCTCTGAACAAGCACCCATGTTTGCCGTTGCTGGCAAGACGGGCTAGGTGAAGATCTAGCGAGACATGCGCGGCCAACAACGGTTTCGTTCGGGTTGCTAAAACGATGCCCGGTGCCGCGCAGTATCAAGACCAGACCGGCGTTCAGCGGATGCGGTCACCGCTGGTCCCATTTGTCCAACATCCCATAGTACCAAACGGCCAAGGGAAGAAACCATGGTTTCCCGTTGTAGTAAGGGCGGGTCTCAAAGCTGAGTTCGCTATAAACGGTCTTGCCCTGATCATTGCCGAGCATTTTGTTGGCCATTTTACCGCCAAGCCAGCTGGAGCGCGCGACGCCTGTACCGTTGTAGCCGCCGGCGAAATACATGCCATCGATGGTGTCGATGTGTGGGAAATGATCGAAGGTGAACCCCAACTGGCCGTGCCAGTAGTGGCTGATTTTGCGCGCATTTAATTCCGGAAAGATGTTGACCAGCAGGCTGCGAAGATAGGTTGCGTTCCTGGTGTTGCTTTCTAGTGTGCCGCTCATGTTGAGGACCCGTCCACCCAAGATGATCCGAGTTCCATCAGGTGAAGGGCGATAATAGGTTACAACTCTCTGGCTGCCGGCAAGCATCTGCTGCTTCGGCATCAATTTTCTCATGAGCTCTGGTGGCAGCGGTTCCGTTGCAACCAAGCCGCTGCCCACGGGGATGATGCGCCGCTTCAGATAGGGCAACAGCGCGCCGCTGTACCCGTTCGTCGCGATCAGAACCTGGCCAGCCGTGACATCTCGACCCTGAACTTCGAAACTGAAAGCACCAGCCTTTTGCTGAAGTTCGCTTACTCGCGCGTTGCTGAACACGCGCACGCCCAGGCGCTGGGCAGCCCTTGCGAGGCCTTTGACGTATTTTGCTGGATGAAGCCCAGCATAACCGGGCATCGCGACGCCGCCGTGATAAAGTTCGGAACCGACTTCCTTATGCTGGTCCACCCGCGGAACCATATAGGCATCGCATGGGAGCACCTTGCGAATGCTATCTATGTTGGCGCCCAGCCTGTCGTAGATACGCGGGGTCATTGCTCCCTTGAAATATCCGACCACTTTGAGGTCGCAGTCGATTTGTTCCCTTGCGACAACATCTTTGACGTATTGCAGCGATTGAAAGCTCTCCTCGACGACGCGTCGAGCCATATCTACGCCAAAAGAGGTCATCGCCGTATCGAAGAAGGCCCAGCCGGGTCCTAGAAACCCGCCGTTGCGCGAAGATGCACCCCAGCCCGGTGCGTCAGCGTCATAGACAGTGACCTGCTTGCCAGCCCGTGCAAGAACAAGCGCAGCGTTGAGGCCGGTGAAGCCGCCGCCGATGATTGCGACCTCGGTGGAGGCGGGGATATCATCGGCATTGGCTCCGTCCGGGCGGGCCTCGTCCCACCAATAGGGGCTGGCAACGGCATCATCGCTGAAGAAGGGCGCTTTCAAGGTAGACATGCTTGTCACTCACATTGTGTCGTATGCGCAGGAGGCGCTGCATCCGAAACCCGCCGAACAACGAGACCCTGTGGGTGGATAGTCGGCACGCAGCTTCAGATGACTGCGGATGTCGGGATAGTTAATGTTGGATATCGGTGTGATACGGAAGAAAATGACGTTTTGGCCCCGCTCCGGCGCATCAGCTGCTGAATGAGACCGAAACAATCAAAACCTTCCATATCAATAGGATTGAGTTCACGCATCCTGGACCTGCTACAACATAAACCACGCATGCTTGCCCTCGGCTTCGCAAGGGTTCGCCAGTCCAGTCTCAGGAGCAATTCAGCTTAGCTCAGCGGTAGCCGAGGGCGATGCGGCGATGTTTCCAGCCGAAATCACGCGGTCAGCAGATCTTCTGTCACAGGAGGTGAGTGATCCCTTTGTTAACGCCCCTCTTAAGCAACGATTCAGACGACATGAATTGCCATCGTGGCGCCCTTTCAGGCATCTTCCACCGGTGGCTCGGACTGGCCGCATAGTCGTGATGCGAGGTGAACCATGGTGACCGAAAGAGAAAGCCAGTTTTTCATTGGCGGAGAATGGCAGGAATTTGCGGGTGTTGCCCGCCTGCCTGTCGTCGATCCCTCCTCGGAGCTGGTTGTTGGGCATATCGCTGCGGGAAGCGCTCATCACGTCGACTTGGCCGTTGCAGCGGCGCGCAAAGCCTTCCCCGGCTTCTCTCAATCGTCGGTTTCCGAACGGCTTGGTCTGCTCGGCAGGATGCATTCGCTCCTGAAGGACAGAGCGGAGATATTCGCGGAAGCGCTCGTTATGGAAATGGGGGCCGCAATCAGTTTCGCGCGAGCCTCCCAGGTTCCCTTCGCTGCCGAACACATTCGTGTCCAGATGGAGGTGCTCGAGAAATACCGCTTCGTGACGATCGATGGGCACACCGCCACCGCCAAGGAAGCGATCGGAGTTTGCGCGCTGATCACGCCCTGGAACTGGCCACTCTACCAGATCACCGCGAAGGTAGCCCCAGCGATCGCCGCTGGATGCTCGATCGTCCTCAAGCCAAGTGAGCTGTCGCCTTACAGCGCCCTCCTTTTTGCCCAGTTGATGCACGACGCCGGTACACCGCCAGGGGTATTCAATCTGGTGAACGGCACTGGTGAGAGCGTCGGCGCAGCGCTCGCGAGTCATCCGGAGGTTGACATGATCTCCATCACCGGGTCGACCCGTGCAGGGGTACTCGTCGCGCAGGCGGCTGCACCGACGGTGAAGCGGGTAGTCCAGGAACTCGGCGGCAAGTCGCCCAACATTTTGCTCGATGACGCAAATTTCAGCGAGGCGGTATCAAAGGGGGTCCTCGCCGGCATGCGAAATGTCGGCCAGTCATGCAGCGCCCCAACGCGCATGCTGGTACCAGCGCATCGGCTCGCCGAAGTGGAGGAATTGGCCAGCGAAACGGCACGTACCATCATCGTCGGCGCGCCGCTCGATCCGGCAACCGGCATGGGACCCATCGCAAATCGTGCCCAGTTTGAGCGGGTGCAGGCTATGATCCAGGCGGGAATCGACGACGGCGCCAAGCTGCTGTGCGGCGGGCTAGGGCGTCCGGCGGGCCTCGACCGGGGCTTTTTCACGCAGCCGACGATCTTTTCCAAGGTCACGTCCGACATGCGCATCGCTCGCGAGGAGATCTTCGGGCCCGTGCTTTCGATCATGCCGTATATGGACGAGGACGAGGCGATTGGGATTGCCAATGACACTGTTTATGGATTGGGCGCGCATGTGCAATCTTCGGATCCGGAGCGGGCTCGACGGGTTGCCGCGAGGATCCGTGCCGGCCAGGTTCATATCAACTATCCAGCTTGGAACGGGGCTGCCGCGTTCGGTGGCTACAAGCGCTCCGGCAACGGCCGTGAGTATGGCGTTCACGGACTTGAGGAATATCTCGAGACAAAGTCCATCCTCGGCTACTGACGCGGCAACACGGAGCGGTTCACCCGCCAGGGTTGCGGCTTCAGCGACTGACGAAGCATCGTCAGGAACGCTGCCGTTCGCGCGCTGCGCCCGTGCCGCGAGCCGAGCATGGCGACGACATCGGCCGACGGAAGCTTCCAGTTGGGGAGCACCTGCCTCAATCGTCCCTCGGCGAGATCTTCTGCCACGTTCCATTCGGATCGGATCATGATCCCTTGGCTGGCCAGCGCCCAATCCCGTATAACGGCACCATCGTTGCTCGACATAACGGGATTGACCCGCACAGTCGCAGTTTCAGTCCGTGGTCCTTTGAAGCGCCACAATGTCACGTCCTCATCGTTCTCCCGAACCGCCAGACAGCGATGTTGAGCAAGATCCGCGGGCGCTGTAATCGACGGTGCCGAGGCAAGGTAATTCGGACTTGCACAGAGAATCCTGTGATTGGGTGCCAATGTCGTCACGACCTGGTCCAAATGTCCCGGACCACCGATGTGCACGACAACGTCATAGCTCTCGACGAGCAGAGCAATCGGGTGGTCCGACAGCTGCAGGGTCGCCGTCGCGCCCCGGTGTTCTCGAGCAAAGGCCTCCACGACCGGTGCGACGTAGAGCCGTCCGAATCCATGTGGTGCCGCGACCCTGAGATGCCCGCGAACGGCACCCCTCCGGTCAGCTATCGCCTCAGCCAGCGCATCAATGGCTTCGCTGACGATCACGCTGTGTGACGCGACCAACGAGCCCTCCTCGGTCAGGAGTAGTCGTCGCCCGGAGCGGTCGATCAGCCGGGCCCCCACTTTCTCCTCGAGCGCGCGCAAGCGCTGGGTCACCGCCGGAGGCGTAACGTTAAGCTTTCTCGCGCTTTCGGCCAGCGATTTCGATCCCGTGACGACCGAAAAGAAGGCAAGATCGTCGGATGTGAGCATTAATCCAGACCTGAAGCAAACATTCAGATAGCATTAATTGCCATCTTTATGGTTTCGCGACAAGCTCAAACTGAGATGGGAGACCGAATAATGAGTCTAGCGACGATCGAGGCGCCCAGCCGCCTGACCACCGTTACCAGCCTCGAGGCGCTGGAAACGCCCTGCCTGGTCTTGGACGTGGACCGGATGGACAGGAATTTCACGCGGCTCAGGAGCCGGCTGGACGGCATGGGCGTGTCGCTGCGGCCGCACCTGAAGACCACGAAGTCGATCGAGGTGGCCCGGCGGATCATGAACACGCCCGAGGGGCCGGCTACCGTCTCCACGCTGAAGGAAGCCGAGCAGTTCGCGGCCGCAGGCGTGCGCGACATGATTTATGCGGTCGGCATTGCGCCGGCAAAGCTGGCGCGTGTCGCCGAATTGCGCGCCGAAGGCGTCGATCTCGTGGTCATTCTGGATACCGTCGAGCAGGCAACGGCGGTCGCCGAGGCATCTCGGGATGCCGGAATGCGCATCCCGGCGATGATCGAGATCGATTGCGATGGCCACCGCTCGGGCGTTATGCCCGCCAATCGCGCCCAGCTCCTGGAGATCGGGCAATTGCTGACGGCAGGCGCCGATCTGCGTGGCGTTTTGACCCATGCCGGCGATAGCTACAAAGGTGGCGGGGTTGAGGCGCAGCAGCGCTATGCGGAGGCGGAGCGGCTGGCCGTGGTGGAGGCAGCACGGATTCTTCGCGAGGCTGGCCTGCCATGCCCCCTCGTCAGCGTCGGCTCGACGCCGACGGCCCATCACGCGAAGGATCTTGCCGGCGTGACCGAAGTCCGCGCCGGCGTGTTCATATTCTTCGATCTGGTGATGGCTGGCATCGGGATTTGCGAAGTCGATGATGTCGCGCTGAGCGTTCTTGCGACGGTTATCGGCCACCAGCGCGAGAAGGGCTGGATCATCACCGATGGTGGATGGATGTCGTTGTCGCGGGACCGGGGTACCGGCAAGCAGGCCGTCGATCAAGGGTATGGTCTTGTCTGTGACATCGACGGCACTGCCTATCGGGACATCATCGTTACCGACGCGAACCAGGAGCACGGCATTATCGCTGTGCGGCCGGGGACGGACGCGCGCCTCCCCGATCTGGCAGTTGGGGACCGAGTGCGGATCCTGCCGAACCATGCCTGCGCGACCGCTGCACAGCATGCAGTCTATCATGTGGTCCGCCGTCGCTCGCATGTCGTCGAGGCCTGTTGGCCGCGTTTTGGAGGTTGGTGATGTCGAAATCCACAACAGTAGATACCGACCGTGCACCCAGACCTGCGGGTCACTATTCGCAGGCGAAGCTGGCGGGTGGGCAGCTTTATATTTCCGGGCAGCTCCCGGTCCGCCCGGATGGGCAGCCGCTTGCAGACGACAGTTTTGAAACGCAGGCGGAGCAGGCCATCGACAACATGCTCGCGGTTTTAGTGGCTGCCGGCGGAACCCCGGCCGATATCGTCAGGGTAACTGCCTATATCGTCGGTGTAACCCATTGGCCCCGCTTCAACCAGGTTTATGCAGCGCGGATGGGGGACGCCCGCCCGGCCCGAACGGTCGTTCCGGTGCCCGAACTTCACTACGGCTATCTCGTCGAAGTCGATGCGATCGCCGTCCTCACGCAAAACGCTGCCCCCCTACACACCGAAGCTGGCCTCGACGCGATCGGTCTCGTCGATCGCAACCGCGGCTATTGAGCCACAAACAGAACAGCAAGGAGAAAACATGCCCCTTCTCAAGACCATTGTACCGACCAGCACGGAAGCTCCGCGTGAATCCAAGCCGGCGCCGGAACGCCTCATATCCGGCGACCCCTCATTCAAGACATGGACCCAGGATGTAGCGAGAGGCGAAATGATTCACACTGGTGTCTGGGAGGCCACACCCGGCCTCACGCACTCCATTAAGGGTGAGACCTTCGAGTTTTGCCACATCCTTCAGGGGGTCGTTGAAATCACCCCAGATCAGGGGCAGCCGATTACCTACAGAGCGGGAGACAGTTTCGTGATGAAACCAGGATTCGTCGGCACCTGGCGCACTGTGGAGACCGTTCGGAAGATCTACGTGACGGTCACGTAACAGGCCATGGCCCTGCGGCCGGTCCTTCGCGAAAAAATTGCCGGTGCTGCAGCGAAAAGATGCGGCCTCTGCGCCGCGGCACTGGCCGCCGCCCGCACCGGAAACAGGCGGCAGAACTCTGTCAAATTATCGTCCGATCTTCCAAGGGTGTGAAGATAATGTTGCGCGCCTCCTACGAAGACAACCAATTGGCTACTCCGGCATACGCTCAAACATCACACGTCTCTCCTGGGGCAGGCTGACGGTGCACTGAAACCACCTAGGTAATTGGAGCGTCTGACACCTCTTCCGTCGCTCCCGCCTCTATCCGCACGGTTACTTCCGAATCACGGAAGAGAGAGCAAACGCGGTCAGGGTATCGCGCACGCCTGGCATTTCGGCTATCGACTGCCAAATCTGCCTTATTCGGTCAGCCTCGGAAGACTCGACTCTGACGAGAAGGTCGAAATCACCAGTCATCACGTCGCAGGCTACGACTTCGGGGATTTTTCTCAGTGCCTGAATAACCTCTCCACCCCTCATGCGATCGTGCCGGTAGACGAAGATCAGTGCTGTCGTGACCTGTTGACTGCTCCCTCCATCACCAGTGATGATGGTGTATCCTTTGATAAAACCTTCTCGCTCAAGTCGCTCAATCCGGGCTCGCACGGCGTTGCGCGAAAGATTTACCTTCGCCGACAACTCCGCGTGCGAAGTTCGACCGTTTGTCTTCAATTCGACAAGTATCTGTTCATCCACTTTATCAAGAAGGTATTTCATGAATTGTGACCGGTGATCAGCGTATGAAATCGGGCGTTACCGACAGATAAGCTAACACGGCAATTTCAGGCAAGAAGGCTGTTTTTTTCCGGCTTGCGAAGTGCTTCGCCGTCGAGGCCATTATGAAACCTGGAAGTGCCTCCTGTTCCGCGTCGGTCAGTGGCCGAACTTCTTTGTAACCCCGCAACAGGGCGTACGCCCTCTCCTTGTTCAGTTCGCCGTTGGGTTCCCCGGTCCAGCCGACAAGTACATCCGCAATCTCAGATACAAGTACACCATCGTGACGCAGCCTGAAGTTAATTACACCGCTTACTTGGTCCCCGATAAAAAAGACATTCTGTTGGGCCAAGGCACCATGGACCGCCCCAGTTGGAAGATCCGCTGAGGTGCGTTTTACATTTCGCTCCAAGCCAGTATGAATTCGAGCCATCACATGCCCTAAGCTTTGGCATTTCGCCGGGCCTGCAATTGTGGGTGAGGAACCGGGCACGAAGCTGACGACGGCGACCAATCGGCCTGCAGCCCGACATGTGGCGTGGCCTTCGACGGTACGCAACGGCTTTGGGCAGGGAATGCCCTTTCGATAGAGCTCCTCCATGGTCTCGAAAGCTCTTTCCAAATCTAAAGGTTGCGCCCCGTTCTCGAAAAGCGTGACGATGAATTCGCCTTCTTTGGCGCGGAACAGGTATGTCGTCTCGGTGTCGCCGTCTGCGATCCCAATCACCGAGAAAAGCGAGGTGAGGCCATAGGCTGCAGTGATCGACTGACGATCTTCGTCAGAAAGCTCGGTAAAAACGGCCATTTCCGACCCCTTATTCGGTTGACGACCTCAGCGACATATTCTTGAACTGCGCCCCGTTTATCGAAGAGCTCTTCGACTTGGCGGGGCAGATACCTTCCGCTGCACAAATCGGCGTTCGCGAGCCCGGCCGCTTTCGATAGGCTCAATTTCCATCGCAGCTCTCTAGTCCAAAATTCTAGCGTGACGCATTGCATCAGTGATTGCTTCTTGAACAGGTGGACTCACGCCGACGAGTGGAAGGCGCAGGTCGCCCCTGATTTTTCCAAGCCGGTTCAAAGCGTATTTCGCACCGGCTGGACTGGCCTCGAGGAACAGTGCGTGGTGAAGCGGCATCAATTGGTCTTGCAGAGCCAGCGCAGTGGTGTAATCGCGATTAAGGCATGCCCGTTGAAACAACGCGCAAAGCCGGGGAGCTACATTTGCAGTCACCGAGATGCAGCCGTGACCGCCATGAGCCATGTAACCCAGCGCCGTGCCGTCTTCGCCGGTCAGGAGATTGAACTGCTTGCCGCAGGCAATCCGCTCAAGTGAGGGGCGCAGGAGATTGCCTGTCGCATCCTTAACGCCCTTGACGTTCGGGCAATCGCTGAAAATACGCGCAAGCGTTTCGACCTGGATATCGATCACACTCCGACCTGGGATATTGTAGATAAGTATCGGGATTGAAGCTTCGGCGTCGATGGCCTTGAAGTGCTGATAAATGCCCTCCTGCGTGGGCTTGTTGTAGTACGGGGCGACGATCAACAAACCATCCGCGCCAACCTCCTGCGCGTGCCGCACGTAGCTGATTGCTTCCTCGGTGTTGTTGGAGCCTGCACCGGCAATAACAGGAACACGACCCTTCGCAGTCTCGATGGCGATTTCAACCACGCGTTTGTGCTCGCCATGGCTGAGGGTTGGGCTTTCACCTGTGGTTCCGCAGGGGACAAACCCTGACGTGCCCTCTGTGATCTGCCATTCGATGAGGCTGCGAAATGCAGCGTCATCGACTTTTCCATCAGCAAACGGAGTGACTAGCGCGGTGATAGATCCTGTGAACATCTTAGCTCCCGGATGTGAAAAATGGGCTTATGGGCCACGGTGCCGGTCAACGCTGCAGCATGGTGATGCAGACGACCTTCGGCTGGGTCATGTCTTCGTAGGCAAAACGGACGCCTTCGCGTCCCATGCTGCCATATTTGAACCCGCCAAAGGGCATCGCGTCGAACCGGTAGTCGGACGACTGATTGATCATGACACCTCCGGCATCGATCCGTTTGGCGGCGTCAAGCGCCGCGGCGAGATCGTTGGTAAAGATACCAGCCTGAAGGCTGTATTCCGGACTGTTTGCCAGCTGTATCGCCTCATCCAAGTGATCGAACGGCAGCAGGATGACGACCGGCGCAAAGACCTCTTCATTTAATACGTCGCAGGTCGCCGGCACGTTTTCCAGCACGGTCGGAGGATAAAGGGTGCCGGAGGGCTTGTGACCGCAAAGCAGCGTCGCGCCGGCAACAATCGCGCGGTCGACCATGGCAGCTGCGCGGTTTACCGCCTTTTCGGAAATCATTGGGCCAATGTCAGTGTCACCTTCCATCGGGTTACCTGTCTTTAACTTGAGGGTCTGAGCCACAAACTCCGTCTTGAACCGTTCATAGATCGGGCGCTGGACCAAAATCCGCTGGGTACCAATGCAGTTCTGGCCCGCCGCCCAGAAAGCACCTGACACGCAATCCTCGACAGCGGCGTCGATTTGGCTGTTTTCCATCACGATAACTGGTGCATTGCCACCGAGATCCATCGCGAGCTTCTTGATGCCGGCAGATTTTGCGATGGCCTCGCCGCTTGCAAAACCGCCTGTGAAGGAAATCATTCGAACCTCCTTGGCTGAAACGAGCGCCTTGCCCAAGTCCGCGCCGCCGACGGCCACCGAAATCACCTCATCCGGCAGGCCGCTTTCGACCAACACGTCCACCAGCTTGATCGCCGAAAGAGGCGTAAGCTCCGAGGGCTTCAGGAGTACAGCATTGCCGCCGGCGATCGCGGGGCCGAGCTTATGCGCCACGAGGTTAAGCGGGTCATTGTAAGGCGTGATCGCCGTGATGATGCCGAGTGGCTCTCGAGTGTACCAGCCTTGACGGGATTCGGATCCCGCATAGGCATCAAACGGAATGACTTCGCCGGCGTTCCGTTTGGCTTCTTCCGCAGAGAGCTTCAAGGTGTTGACACACCGAGTCGTCTCCTTGCGCGCCTGGGTTATTGTCTTGCCGGCTTCCCGCACGATCAGGAGCGCGAATTCCTCTTGACGGGCTTCCACGGTCGCTGCAGCCTTTTCTAAAATTGCGGAACGCCGGTGACGAGGGAGCGACCGGGCGATCTGCGCCCCACGTTTGGCGCTCTCCAGCAACTGGTATACCGCGTTTGCAGTGGTCTCGGACACCGTTCCTACGAAGCTGCCGTCGAAGGGATCGCTGACGATGATCTCGTCTAAAGAGGTCTTTTTATTCACGGCAGCGCTGGGCATCACGCAGCCTCCTTCGCGAGGTTGCCTGATTGGGCGCGGTGGATGGCAACAATGTCCGACAGCAAGGCATAGGCGGTCTCAGTCCGGCCAGCACCCGGGCCGGTGACCGTGACAGACCCGAGCAGCTCGGTGTTAAGAGATACCGCATTGGTGGCGCCGTTCACGCCGGCGAGCGGATGCTCGAGCGGAAGCTGCCTGGGAGAAACGCTGCCCGTTACCGTCCCGTCAGCATTGCGAACGGCAGATCCGATCAGCTTCCAACGGCTATTCGCCGTTGCCGCTGCCTCGATGTCGAAACGTGAAATGCCTGATATTCCCTGGCAGGAGACTTTCTCCGGCTGGAGGTTTGCCCCCAGCAGCTCGTTCGCGAGGATCACGACCTTGAGGCGAACGTCGAAACCCTCTACGTCGGCTGTCGGATCGGCTTCGGCATATCCGAGCGCCTGGGCTTCTGCGACAGCGCTGGCGAAATCGAGACCGCTCTCCATGCGGCCGAGGACAAAGTTCGAGGTGCCGTTCAGGATTCCCTCGAACCCTTTCATTTCTGCGCCCGCAAAGCAATTTTTTGCCATCCGGATGACCGGTGTGCCGCTCATGACGGAGCCCTCATACTCGAAATGAGCGCGGTTTGCTTTAGCAAGAGCCTTCAGCTCCTGGGCGGCGAGTGCGACTGGCCCCTTGTTCGTGGTGACCACATGCTTGCCGGACTTGAGCGCCCAGCGGCAGTGCGAAACAGCCGGCTCGCCATCCTTCGGGTTTGTGAAGGTTGCTTCCACGACGATGTCCGCCGGCGCGGTATTAATGACCGTCGCGTTGTCCGCTTCCGCGCTGCCGCCAGAGAGACCGCCAAAGCCGCCCTTTGCGAAATTCGCTTCAACGAGCGTCTTAGCGTCGAGGCCGTTTGGTGAAATCACGGAGCCGAGATAGAGGTCGCTGACAGCAACAATATTCAGGCGGAAACCGAGATCCCGCTCCCACAGCGAGTTTTTCGTCGCGATGAGCTCAGCCAGCGCGCGATTGACGCCACCAAATCCAATGAGAGCGATGTTGTACGTTTCCATATGGTTTCCTCCGATGAAGCGATTTACGCGCACATTATCAGAGGCGGATCACTCAGTCGGAACAGAGCAAACAGACCAATCTGCAGCTCACAATGCTCAGTCCACTGCCGTCTTGCCCTTTGACTGCCGGCCAGGGTAATTAGTCTTTGCTGCATATGGCATTAGTGGAAACTTGAACGGCTCCGCCGACTATTCCAGGGACGCACTTGTAAATGCCAGCCGATCGTGAACCAAATATGATTCATTCGCCTTTCGTCACGTTCAATTGTCCCATTCGTCCTGCAATTTGCCGCCGCTTTTTACCCGCGGTTCGCGCTGTCACCGCATTTGGGCCCGACGGGTTTTCACGATTTGGGACGGCGAACTCGGGCTTCCCGGGGTCATCAGAAAACCAAAACTGCACAAAATGTTCACGACCAAATTGATCTATATTGACACCAATACCAAAACCAATCCTATATTGATCGCATTATGAACCCGATTGGTAGTGAATGGTGCTGAACGTGAAAACGAATGAGACACATGAGAGTTCCCGCGCCGCGCCTTCCCAGGCGGCTTTTGCAGTAGTCGGCGTCCCCACCCAGCTGTTCATCGATGGTGAATGGATCTCCGCAAAAGGGGGCCGGACCTTCGACGTCATTGATCCCTCGACCGAAGAGGTTCTCGCCTCAGTCGCTGATGGCGACGTCCCGGAAGCAATTGCCGCTGTCGACGCGGCAGAAAAGGCCGCGGCGGGCTGGAAGGCAATTCCGCCGCGGCGGCGCTCGGACATTCTCATGAAGTGTTTCCACCTGATGCATGATCAGGCAGAACGGCTGGCGCGAATGATCACGGTTGAGAATGGCAAGTCGCTTCCGGACGCGAGATCGGAAGTCACCTATGCGGCTGAGTTTTTCCGCTGGTATGCGGAAGAGGCCGTCAGGGCGCCCGGTGAACTCGGGCCTGCGCCGGCAGGTGGAAACCGGATCATGGTGACCCACGAGCCGATCGGTATTGCCATACTGGTGACGCCGTGGAATTTTCCGGCAGCAATGGCGACCCGCAAGATCGCTCCAGCACTGGCCGCAGGCTGTACATGCATCCTCAAGCCCGCAGCGGAGACCCCACTGACTGCGCTGGCAATTGGCGAGATCATGCAGCAGGCAGGCGTTCCGGCCGGTGTAGTCAACATTGTGACAACAAGGAGGTCGGGCCCCGTCGTCAGCGCGATGCTGCACGACAAGCGGGTGCGCAAGCTCTCGTTCACGGGCTCGACAAATGTCGGTCGAATATTGCTGCACGAAGCCGCAGATCAGGTCATCAGCTGCTCAATGGAGTTGGGTGGTAACGCGCCCTTCATCGTATTCGACGACGCCGATCTTGAGACGGCTGTCGCCGGTGCAATGATTGCCAAGATGCGCAACGGCGGCGAAGCCTGTACCGCCGCAAATCGATTTTACGTGCAGAAGGGAATTCTGGCAGATTTTACACGGCGGTTTGCCGAAGAGATGGCGACGCTCAAAGTCGGGCCGGGACTGGAACCTGCCAACCAGCTCGGGCCAATGATCACCCAGGCTGCGGTCGCCAAGATAGATGGCCTGGTGACCGACGCCGTTGCCAAGGGAGCTCGTATCGTGAGCGGTGGTACCAAACTCAGCGGCCCTGGTTTTTATTATCCGCCGACCGTGTTGGCCGACGTCTCTCCCGATGCTGAGATACTTCGCGAAGAGATCTTTGGGCCAGTTGCGCCGATCATTGCGTTCGAAACCGAAGACGATGTTGTGCGGATGGCGAACGACACCGAATATGGATTGGTGTCCTATGTCTTCACCCGGGACCTCAAGCGCGCTCTTGCGGTCGCTGGCCGCCTGGAAAGCGGCATGGTCGGGATCAACCGCGGTGTCGTCTCCGACGCTGCCGCGCCGTTTGGCGGCGTGAAACAGAGCGGCCTCGGACGCGAAGGCAGTCATCACGGTATGCTGGAATATCTCGAAGCAAAGTACATCGCCGCGACGTGGTAGGTCCCGGCGATCAAGGCAGGTCGTCGCGGCTCGATGTATCGTGGCGAAGTCGATCGGAAGCCGTCATCCAACGATGACTCGCATGGCTCCAACCAGAAAGAGAGAGCAATGTCTTTACTCAAAACCATTGACCCGGATCCATCGTTTGAGCCAAAACATCGAACCGCCGAGCCGGATCGCCTCATCGCGGGCAGCCCCGCTTTCAAGACCTGGTTGCAGGACACAGCGAAGGAGGGCAGAGTCAATACCGGCGTCTTCGAGGCGACGCCCGGAGAAACGCACTCCATCAAGGGCGAAACCTTCGAGTTTTGCTATCTCCTTCATGGTGTGATCGAATTGACCGAGACGGGTAAGGAGCCAATCATTTATCGTGCGGGCGACAGCTTCGTGATGAAGCCCGGTTACGTCGGGGTTTGGAAAACAATCGAAACAGTGCGAAAAATCTTCGTCACAGTCACCTGATCAAAGGAGCGGGTGAAGCCTTTTGCAGGTGGATTGTCGCCCTATTCAATGGTGGGAACAGATCGATCTGGCAGTCAGAGCTCTCGATCGGCTGATCCGGAAGAGGATGGGCGGCCAGCTGCCCATCACCTTTTCAATCCCGGCTCGTGCTTGCAGCCGAAATCTTTCTAATAGCGGCTGGTACGTTGGCATCGTCTGGATACAGCGCGAACTTTCGAGACTCCACCCCGGCATTGGAAACGCGTGCCTTCGATCTTTCCAACGGGAACTAGAGATCAATGAAATGGATCAACCCATGCAAACCGAAGCGTACACTCTTGCGCCTTTCGAGGCTCACCATCTGGATGGTGCCTTGGCGCTTTCGCTTGCAGCGGGTTGGCCGCACCGAAGAGAAGACTGGGAAATGATATGGTCCCTGAGCGAGGGACATGTTGCCCTCGTAGGTGATCTAGTGGTGGGTACAGCTCTCATGACTCCCTTCGGCGACACATGCTCGACCATCAATATGATCATTGTCGACGAAAACCAGCGCGGGCAAGGGCTGGGTAGACAGTTGACCACCGCAGCAATGGAACTTGCTGGGGAACGCGAATGCCGTTTGACGGCCACAAATGATGGCTTGCCCCTATACGAGAAGCTGGGGTTCGTTGCGACGCATCAAATCTCCCGCCATCAGGGTGTCGTTGCTCGGATTGATGCCCCTGAAAATATTGAAGCGGTCGGGCCGGAAGCCATCCCGGCAATCAAAGCGCTTGATCGGGCAGCTTACGGCGCCGACCGCGACGCCCTGTACAACATCCTGGCGAAGGAGGGTACGTTCGCCGCCATCCGGAACGAGGAGGGTATCGTTGCCTTCGCGGCCACGGGGCTGTTCGGGATGGGCGAAGTCATCGGTCCGGTAGTTGCAGCGAATCTTAACCAGGCGAGGGATTTGATCTCCTTTATACTCTCCGGCAAGGAAGGACGCTTCGTGCGAATTGACATTCCCGAACAGAGCGGCCTGTCGTCGGTGCTCCAAGACTGGGGACTCCCCCGCGAGGGTGGGGTCGTTGCAATGGTTCGGGGTGCAAAGCGTCTGTCCAGCATATCGCCAAGTCGGACTTTCTGCCTGGCGAGCCAGGCGATTGGCTGACCGTGGGTTAACCGTCGGTCGTTATACCTGGTGCGAAACCAGTGCATTTTTGCGAGGCCCGCAAGACGCCCGACGTCGAATCGTAACCTCAAGTTGTCAGGTTGTGAATCGGCCGTTTCTCCGCCTTGGGAAGCTGATATTCCCCTGATTGTTCCCTAAGCAACCAAATAGCTCCTTGGATGCGCGGGGGGCCTGGTTGTGGCTCCCAGTTTCGACCCATCCTGCAAGGATGACCGCCGACACATCCTCGACCCGGCGGACCGTGCTCGGGTAGAGAGCATCCAAACGTCGGAAGTGTTCGGGACACTGGAGTAGATGCTGATTGCTGCCACTCCTACGAGACGTTAAGAGTGTTTCCAGTAGGTGCTCTGTGCCCAGATTCCCGCCGGCTCGGCACGATCAGAGCCCTCCCACCTCGACTCTGGAACCGTCAAAGAACCGGGACAGGCGGAAGGGCGTGGGATCAACGCAAGGCTTATCGTTGGCAATCAGGTCAGCGGCTAGGCGACCGATACCCGGGCCAATACCGAAGCCATGGCCGGAACCACCAGCGGCCAAATAGAGACCTTTCACATGGTCAGACGGCGAGATGACCGGAACCGCGTCTGGCGTGCAATCGACGTAGGCGCCCCAACTGTCGGCGACTTCGATCCCCGCCAGTGCAGGAAACTGCTCCGTCACACCTTTCAAAATAGCTGCGACCGTCCGGCGGCTCGGCGTCGGGTCGAGAACGCGGATCCGCTCGAAAGGCGAAAGCGTATCATTGTTCCAGTTTGCAAAGGCCTCCGGGCCACGGAACATGGATTTGCCGACGCCGAGTTGGACTGCTTTCAGTCGTTTCAGAAACATCGGCATGAACCAGCGCGCGTAGCGCAGGCCTTGCGGCGTGAGATCCAGGGTCGCCCTGCCGCTGATGGCGAGCGTGTAGCTGCCATCCAACCTGCGCGTCAACGAGCACTCCGGAGTATAGATCGCCTCGCCTAGATTGGCTGTCGGCCGCGTACGCACTGCAGTTTGACGAACGCTTGCCTGAGGGAAATCAACGCCATACCGTCGGCAGAACAAGGATGTCCACGCACCGCCAGCGTTCAGAACGGCCTGCGACCTGATAAGCCCTTTTTCAGTGATCACTCCAGCGACTGCACCATTGACGATATCAAGGCCCCGTGCCGCACATTCCTGGTGGACAGTCGCGCCAAATTTGCGTGCGCCGTTGGCGATCGTCGGCGCGGCAATGGCCGGTTCACCTTTGCCATCGTCGACTGAGTGGACCCCTCCGAGCCACCGGCGGCCGTCCGCCGGGATTCTGTCATGCGCTTCTCGTGGGCTCAGCATCGTCGTGTTGACGTTGAATTGCCGGGCGATATCCAGCCATTGTTCCCATTCCGCCAGCTGCTTTGGGTCATCTGTCGCGTAAAACAGACCGCATTGGCGGAAGCCGACGTCTTCGCCGATTTTGGCGGACAGCTGGTCCCATAACTGCATGGAAACGCCCGAGAGCGGCAATTCGCGCTCATCGCGATTCTGCCGACGGCACCAGCCCCAGTTTCGGCTCGATTGTTCACCACCGACGTAGCCCTTTTCCACCAACGCAACGGACAGCCCCCGCTCTGCGAGACAAAATGCCGCCGACGCGCCGATAATGCCGCCGCCGATGACGACGACGTCCACCTTCGCGGGAAGCTCTTCGTCGCTTTGTATGCGTTTGAGGAGTGGTGACATGGAGTCTGACCTGCGTTGTTAGTCGGAATTGTTTTCGGGTAATAGCATTTCGGTGAGCTCGGCGATCGCATCGACTTCGACGAGATAGCCGTAGTGAAGTTCGGGCACCGGAACGACGGAGCGAGCCGGACTGACGTCCCCAGCCGTGCTACCTAAACCTGGTCGAGGCGAGGCCAATTGGTTGCCCGGCGATACAAGCGGTCACACCGACGAGATCAGCCGCGGTTCCGGTCTTCAGATGGCCGAAGCGACACGCCTCAGGCCGTCGAGCCGGCTTTTGAGCCGCGTAAATTGCCTGCCAATCCGGTCCGCGTCCGGAACCAGAAGGTGCGTTCCAGCATCTCGATCCAGGTCTGGCCACCAGACGGCGTCGGGCGCATTGATTGTCGCTAGATACATGCGCCCGATCTCCCATTCGGATTTCATTTTATCGCCAAACCATACCGGCGAAAATTAATGCTCTGCGAAGGGTCCATTCAGGTGCGAATTAATGATGCTGGTGTAAATAGCCTTGGTTGGCGTTAATTCGCTCAAGGACGGCAATCTCGGTCTCGATCTCGAACTGGAGATTGGAACTACCTGAGAAAGCCCCGTTAAACGCGGCCGTTCCGATGGTAAACCCTGCTGCACCAGATCGTACCACGGCAGCCATTCTTTCGCGGCTGTCGATCGAACCGGCAACAACCACTGGCTTTTCAACGGCCTCGCACACCCGGGTCATAAGCGCCTCGACATCGCCGTCGAAGCGATAAGCAAGCAGATCGAGACCGCTGACGCCGTCGATTGCCGACAATTGGCGAGCACTTTCTACGATCGTATCGATCGTTCCTTCGAGCTTACTTGGATGACCCTCAATCTTGCCAGGGAACGGATAGTAGCGGATGTTCCTGCTTGCGATAAGCGGCAGAACGACATTCGGCCGGGTTCCACCCATCAAGACGTCGACGCCGAGTTCGAGCGCGGCCCGCGCAGATTGTCGCTCGCTCTCCTCGTCGAGGCTGACGACTTCGAGGTAGAGCGTGGCACCTGCTGCCCTGATTGCTGAAGCAAGGTCCACAAGTTCATCGAATGGCAAGCCAATATCCTTGAACCCCACATGTGTGATGCCGGCGCCAAGCACATCCTTAACGCGCTCAGCCGCGTCGGCAACAGTCCTGTCCTGATTGGTCAACATGAATATGAATGAGGGAGAAGTCCGAGACATCGAAAGCGCTCCTAGATTGCGTTGAGTAGCAGTGCCTGATCGAAGGCGTAGCGAAGAGAGGAATGGTCGGCCTTACCTTGGCCCGCGATGTCGAATGCGGTGCCGTGATCAACGCTGGTACGGATGAAGGGCAAACCGATAGTAACGTTGACGCCGTTGTCGATGCCGAGATACTTGACCGGAATGAGACCCTGGTCGTGATATTGCGCAACGACGATATCGAACTCGCCTTTGCGTGCCCGCATGAAAACCGTGTCTCCGGGCCACGGACCGGATGCATCTATGCCAAGCTCCCGAGCTCGGCTGATCGCCGGCGCAATAATGTCGAGATCTTCGCGTCCGAACATGCCGTTTTCACCGGCATGGGGATTGAGGCCGGCGACGGCAACGCGGGGCGAAGCTACACCATAGGCCTTGCCTGCCCAGTGCGCGAACTCGATCGTTCTGAGCACAGAATCCTGTGTCACCAGCTCAATGGCATCGCGTAACGAGACGTGGATCGTAACCAAGATGACACGCAGTTCGTCGTTTGCCAGCATCATCGCAAACGTGTCGGTCCCGGACCGTTCTGCGAGAATTTCGGTATGGCCGGGATAGCTGAGCCCGCCCTTCTTCATTGCTTCCTTGTTGATCGGCGCGGTAACGATTGCCCCAATATTGCCCGCCAGTGCTTCGTCCACCGCTCTCACGACGTAGTCGTAGCTGGCTCGGCCAGCGCGCCCGTCGACTTGACCGATGGGTAGATCGTCGGGCAGATCGGAGACGTTGAGAACGGCTATGAATTTGCCGTCTAGAATAGCGTCACTGAGGGACTCAACGCGCTGCACCTGAAGAGGCAGATCGAGGGCTCGGACAGCGCGTTCCATTACCCTGGCGTCACCTATCACCACCGCTCGCTCCGGCAGTCCGTCCGCGAAAACGCCCGCGACAATTTCCGGGCCAATCCCGCAGGGATCGCCCATAGTTATTCCAATTGGTTTCTTCATTTCTTATCTCCAAGCCATAGGCCGCGAAGCACTTCGGCTGATTTCAGCAGAAGATTCGGTGAGCCGAAGCCACCCGCTTTCGTGATGATGCCAATCGGATTCGAACCGGTTACGCGTCCGATCGGAACTCCGGGCTCGATCTCGCCTAGAAGCTCCAGCGAACCGACTTCAAGTTCCCTTAAAATGGATTCAGCGGTGTCCCCGCCGGTCAGGAGAATTCCTGTCACGGGATGACGCTTCATGATCGCGCGTGCTGCCTTGCCAAGAGCGATCGCGATCGCTCGCGGATCAGCGGACGTGTCGCCCTCAGATGTTGTCAGAAGGATGTCTCCACTGGACGCAGATTGGTCTTGTTGCCCAATAGCGTTTTGGGCAGCCAATATGGGAGAGCGCGACGCCTCCGCAGCGTCGATTGTGATTTGCCTGACATTGCCGGTACCTATCAGCTTTGAGCATTGCTCGCGGCTCCGTGGGTTGACGCTGCCGACGACGAAGAGGTTTACCGATGCCGCGAGGGAAGATGGTGCGGTGTCATCGGCCGGAGCCACAGAGATTGCCAACGCGCTCGCCAGTCCCGGAGAGCCGCACCAGAGGATTGACTTTGGATCCGCAGCCGATCTCACCAGCAGGACCAGATCATCCTGCATCACCGCATCGGCAATCACCAGTGTCCGGCCGTCCGCGACCAAATCACCCGGCTTCAATGTCCGAACCTTCGCAAGCGTGAGATAACGGACTTCCGTCTCTGGGATACCTGGAAACAGAGCGCGAAGATCCGAGTCCTTCACGGGATGAAGGGGATCTCTTGCGAACTCGGTTTCTTCCAACGGCACGCCGTGGAGAAGCTGACGCCCTTTTTCGGTGGTCCGCCCACCATCGGGAAAGGCCGGAGCAAGAACCGCCAGCGACCGACCGGAAGCCGCGAGTGCGGACGCTATCTCAGCTTCAAGGTGGCCGCGAATGGTAGAATCCACGGTATTGTAGAGGACATCGGCCGACGCCAGGCTTTTTGCCGCCCATGCCGCACGTTCGGTAGCGTCCTCCAAGGATGCTGTGCGGCTTCTCTTGTTCACTGAGATGATTGCGACGTCTTCCGGTGGCGTTTGCCGATGATCGGCGAACACAATACATCTGTGCCCCATGCTCACGAATGGCGCAGCGCCATCGGTTGCACTAGTCAGATCATCGGCTAAAATTCCTACCTTCATGATCGCTACTCGTCAGGTTTCTGTCGAACGACGATGATATTAGCGCTATTACTTCTGACGAAAAAACGATGAATTCGAACAGATATCCGTTCCTCGGGGTTACAGATATGGCCGCACGACTACCTTCTCTGTCCACCCTCAGAGCCTTTGAGGCCGCAGCACGTCATCTAAACTTCAGCCGCGCCGGCGATGAATTGTGTGTTACGCACAGTGCCATCAGTCGGCAGATCCGCTCGCTTGAGGAAGATCTGGGAGTAGCTTTGTTCGAACGACGAAACAGGGCCGTTTTCCTCACCGAGGCGGGACGACGCCTGCTTGCCACGATGAGTGATGTGTTCCGCAACATTGGCGATTGTTGCAATGAGCTCAGAGTGGGGATTTCGGCACCACTGGTGGTCTCGTGCGAACCGACGTTCACCCAACGCTGGCTTATCCCTCGATTGCCGGATTTCAATGCGCTTCATCCAGATGTCGAGGTCCACCTGTTGACCGCGGGCGGTCCGGTGAATTTCGACAGGAGCCATGTCGATCTTGCGCTACGGAGGAACGATTTCTCCTGGGCGCCGGAGATCTATGTGGAAACGGTAGTCGAAGAACGCGTTGGACCCGTGTGCGCACCGCACCTCTTGGTCACAGGCAGCACGGATATCCTCTCGTTGCCACGCATTCATTCGGCCACCCGTCGTGACGCTTGGCCGCGGTATATCGCTGACGGTCAGATCCCAGATGCCAATCCCGTCGCCAGCCAAGTGTTCGAACATTTCTATTTAAGCATCGAGGCGGCAATCGCCGGGCTAGGCGCCGCGATTGGTCCAGAGCCGTTGGTGACCGACGCTTTGAAAAGCGGACAACTGATCGCGCCGCGGGGATTCTCCAGCAACGGGTATAGATATATCCTGTTGAGCCGCCTTCCCATCGAAGACGACGCTCGGAAACGAAACTTCCTCTTCTGGCTCCGAAAGCAGTTCAACACCTGACGGACGGACGTACTTTAGGCTCTTCACCGTCCCCAGCCAGTGAACCGAATATCGGGGAGGTGGTGCAGAGTTCGCGCCACAAGCGGGCCAGGTTTGTTTCTGCGTCTCCATTGCGCCCAGCGCGCGCGTCCGGCCAATCTCATGTCAGATCCGGGAACGCCATTTGAGCAGGCCACGATTCCAAACACCGCTTGGCCATTGGCAGGCAAGAACTAGATCGAAACTTCTACTACTCGCTACCCGGAGGCTGGTTCCTGATAAAATCATCGACTAGGTTAACGAGACGGCCGGGATCGCGGCCGAGACGGTCGCACTGATGCGGCGATCGTACGCTTTCAATACCAAATCGCCCGATTGGATCTTATAAGTTGGGACCGAGTATATTGGTCCTGGCTTCTATGATGTGATCGTACATGTTTCGCTCAGCCTCTCTGCTATCGCGATCTTTGATCGCGTCGAGAATTGCCTGATGGCTGGTGATATAGGCCTTCATGCGCTCTGCGGTCAGTGATTGTTCTTTCATTTTGCCCCAGAGATTTCCTGCGCGCACTGCGTGGATCCCTTCATAGAGGGAAGCAAGAAGACCGTTACGCGCGGCTTCGACGATAATGCGATGAAAAACCGCGTCCCATTTCTCGAACTCGCTTAGCGATTCCGAGGAGTTGCCTCGGCCGATCGATTTCTGCATTTCTTCGATTTCTTGCCTCGTCGCCCTTAACGCAGCCAACGCGGCGATTTTTGGTTCTATGATCAGCCGAGCCTCGAAAACTTCAGCCGGATAGGTACGCAATGCGTCTCCTTCATTGCTCAACGGGCGACGAAGGGCGCTTGAGCGCATGCCACTCCCGGCGATAAAGGTTCCTCTGCCGACATGCCTGATAAGGCGTCCTTCCTTCTCCAAAGCACCAAGCATCCGTCTAAGGGCGGTGCGTGGCAGCCCGAGTTTCAGCGCCAAGTCTCGTTCAGGAGGCAGCCGATCCCCCGGCTCCAGACCTTCCGCCTCAATGAAGTCTTTCAGCATCACGCTCATGCGCCCTCCAATATTTATTTTCGAAACCAATTTGATCTATATTGACACCAATAGCAAGACCAATGCTTATATTAATCACGGTTCGGGGCCAGATTGGTAGCGAACGGCGGCCGTAGTCCAAGGGGTACAAGCTATGCAGTGCCCCAAGAAGGATAATCAGAGGCAGCATGCCTAGAGCCGCGACACACATCGCAAATGAAATGCTGCGTTGAAAAGGAGATGCATCGATGGTCGCTAAAATAGAAGCTGTTAACGCAGGCGACGCGGCAGTTTCAGTGCGCGGCCTGACGGTCGACCTCCCAAAAGGCATGGAGCGAGCCCACGCCGTCGAAAACATCTCCTTTGATCTCAAGCGGGGTCAGATCCTGTGCATTATCGGCGAGTCTGGTTCGGGCAAGTCGGTAACGGCGAACACGATTATGGGTCTCCTGCCGAAGATAATTCGGTGTTCGTCGGGGTCCATTCATCTTGACGGAACCGCCATCGTCGACGCGTCGCCGCAAAAGCTGCGGGATATGCGCGGCCGGGTCGTATCGATGATTTTTCAGGATCCCCTGTCGGCGCTCAACCCTCTGATGACGGTGGGCGAACAGATTACGGAAGCCATGACTGCACACGGTGTTGGCACAAAGGCGTCGCGGCGCAGCCGGGCCATCGAATTGCTGACTGAAGTGGGTCTGCCCGATCCGGAACTCATGTATTTCCAATACCCTTTCCGGCTTTCAGGTGGCCAACGCCAGCGCGTGATGATCGCGATGGCCCTGGCGCTCGAACCGAGCGTCCTGATCGCCGACGAGCCGACCACCGCACTCGACGTCACGACCCAGGCGCAAATTCTCGAGCTGATCCGGGACATTCAACGCCGCAAAGGCATGAGCGTGATGTTCATCACCCATGATTTCGGCGTTGTGGCAGAGATCGCCGACAGTGTCGTGGTCATGGAGAAGGGGCGTATTGTCGAACAAGGCACCGCCGAGCAGGTCCTGAATTCACCCGCCCACCCCTATACCAAGCGCCTGATAGCCGCCGTCCCGCGCCTGACCGGCGAGGATCGTGTCGCCCAGGAGACCGCCAGCAAGGGGTCTATCTTGAAGGTTGAGGGATTGTCCAAGACATACCGAAGCGGCAGCGTGCTGTTCGGCGGCCAGCGTGTCGTGAATGCGGTGAACGATGTTTCCTTCGACTTGGCGCATGGGCGCACTCTGGGCGTCGTCGGAGAGAGCGGTTCTGGCAAATCGTCGCTAGGAAGGCTTCTGATCAAGCTTCAGGACAGCGATGGTGGTCGCATCCTGTTTGAGGGCCACGACATCGCCAAGCTTTCGGAATCGGAGTTCCGTCCGCTGCGGCCTCGAATCCAAATGATCTTTCAGGATCCTTTCGCGTCGCTGAACCCGCGGTCCACCATCGGACAAATCCTGACTGTAGGACCCGTAGCGCACGGGATGTCCTACTCCCAGGCGCGTGAGGAAGCACGAGCGTTGCTGTCACATGTGGGCCTCGATGCAGGCGCCTACGGGCGCTACCCGCACGAATTCTCCGGCGGCCAACGTCAACGCATCGGGATCGCCCGGGCCTTGATGTTCAAACCAAAACTTTTGGTTGCTGATGAGGCAGTCTCTGCTCTCGATGTGTCGATCCAAGCTCAGATTCTCGAGCTGCTGGATCAGATCCAACGAGAGACCGGCGTATCGATGATCTTCATCACCCATGATCTGCGCGTCGCCAGCCAGATCTGCGACGAGATCGCAGTGATGCAGAAGGGGCGGATTGTCGAACACGGTCCGCCGTCTCAAATCTTCCTGAATCCGCAATCGGCCTACACGCGTGAGCTGGTAGCGGCCATTCCAGGAGAGCGGCCGAGAAACACTCGGATGAATGCTGCGAACTATTGAGAGCTACGGCGCCTAGCGTCACTCGGGAGGAGAAATCATGACTAAAGATCTAACGACCAAATCCACCTATTCACGACGTGACGCGCTGCGCCTGATGGCAGCGGGCAGCGTCGCGAGCTTTGTCGCACCCAACCTGCTCGGCAAGCCTGCTTATGCGCAAACCCCTCCGACAACTCCGTCGGGCCGCGTGGTCGTCGGGCTTTCCCAGGAACCCACCGTCTTCAATCCGCTGATGGCACATATCGAGGTCGATGATGCCGTGCATTTCTCGGTCTTTGATGCGCTTTTTCGAATCGACCCAAAGGGCGTTCTTCAGCCCAATCTAGCAGCTGAGGTGCCAAGCCAGAAGAATGGTGGGATCTCGCAGGACGGCCTTCAGTGGCGCATTCGTCTGCGTGACGACGTCCGCTGGCACGATGGCAAGCCGTTCACGGCCGACGACGTGAAGTTTACTCTCGAACTCATCACCAACCCGAAATTCCGCGCGTGGCGCACGGGTGGGCATTCTCTGGTCCGCGATATCAAGGTGGTCTCGCCGACTGAGATCACCTGGCGGATGGAGAGCGTCTTCGCTCCATACATGTCGTTTCTTGCCGAAACCTTCATTGTGCCCAAGCATATCTTGGAAAAAGAGGCAGACCCTAACGCGGCCGCCTTCAATCAGGCACCTGTCGGCACTGGTGCATTCAAGTGGGCGCGGCGCATCGCAGGCGATCATATCGAACTCGTTGCCAACACCGAATATTTCGGAGAAGGCCCATATGTCGAGCGGGTCGTCTTTAAATATATCCCTGACATGACGGTACTCTACACCCAATTCAAGAGTGGCGATATCGACCTTACGGACCAAGCATACATTTCCGCTGATCACTACCAGGAAGCCAGCAAACTGCCGCGTCGTGTCGTGAAGCTGCAGCCTGGGGCATCGGTCGAGTCGATCTATCTCAATCTTGAGAAGCCACAATTCAAGGATCCGGCGGTGCGCCGTGCGCTTTATGCCGCGATCGATAGAAAGGCTATCATCGACGCAATCTACTACGGCGTCGGGACCGTCACCGAGACCTTCATGCCGCAGCAATCCTACTACTACAATCCCGATCTGCCGGCGCAAGAATTCAACCTCGACCTCGCGCGCAAACTCCTCGATGAAGCCGGATGGCTGCCGGGGCCGGATGGAGTTCGGGGGAAGAATGGAGTGAGACTTGCCTTCGCCAACTCAACAACTTCCGGCAATAATCTTCGGGAACAGGTGCAACAATTCCTGCAGCAAACCTTCGCTGAGATCGGCGTCGAGATGACCATATCGAATTTGCCAGCTGCAGTCATGTTTGGCGAATTCTGGCTTAAGTCACAGTTTGACTCGGCCATCTCCGGAGTAGCCCATCTCATTGCAGCGGATCCGGACGCAACGAACCGCCTGCATTCAAGCGCAATCGTTGCGAAGGGCGGAAAGGGGTCCAACGTCGGCCAGTACTCCAATCCCGAAGTCGACGCGCTGCTCAAAAAGGGTGCCCAAACCTTTGATCCGGAGGCACGGCGCGCGATCTATCTTCGCGTGCAGGAAATCGTGCGGCAGGACCTGCCGTTTCTGCCGCTGTTTTCCGCTACCTATGTGATCGGGCGCAAGGAAGGGCTAGAGGGCTCCGAGTCTAACGCCAACACTCGAACAGCTTCCTGGCATGCTGCAGGATGGCATTGGAAGCGATGACCTTCGCTGCCGCCGTCGCGGATTGCGACGGCGGCAATCTATTGACGTTGTCATGAGGAGACCTAAATGCGCGGCTTCCTGATTAACCGGCTCTGCCAGAGCCTTGTCCTTCTCCTGATCGTTTCGGTCATCGGCTTCGTCGTCCTGAACCTGATCCCAGGTGGCCCGTTGGCGCAATTTGGACTCGATCCCAGCATGACCCAGGATGACCTCAACCGACTGAAAGAACAGCTGGGGCTCAACCGTCCACTGTGGATGCAATATCTAGACTGGGCCTGGCGCCTTGTGCAGGGTGACTGGGGCCATTCCTTCCGCGACGGTGCGTCGGTTCTGGACGTGATTGGACGGCACCTTTTTGCAACGCTGTTGCTAATGGGGTCTTCCACGATCATCGCGATCGCCATTGGTACCTGGATCGGTATTCGCGGTGCTACGCACCGGTATTCTGTCTTTGACTACCTCGCTACGGTCGGCGCAATGGTGGCGCTGTCGATCCCGACCTTCTGGTTCGGGCTGGTTGGAATTTACGTGTTTTCGCTCCAGTTGGGCTGGCTGCCGGCCGGGAACATGTACACAATTGGGGATGGCTCGGCCTTAAATTACATGCACCACCTGATTTTGCCGAGCATAGTGCTGGCCTTGGTCCATGTCGCCATCTGGAGTCGATACATGCGATCCGCAACGCTTGACGTTATCAGCCAGGAATTCGTCAAGACAGCACGCGCGAAGGGACTGAGCGAGCGCCGGATCTTGATGAAGCATGTCGTTGGCAACGCGTTGCTGCCGATGATCACATTGGCTGGAATGCAGCTCCCCAGCGTCCTAACGGGCGCCTTGGTCACCGAGACTGTGTTCACCTGGCCGGGAATGGGTCGACTGTTCCTGGATAGTCTAGGCTATAGCGACTACCCGGTTGTCATGGGCTTGCTGATGTTCTCCGCAATCCTTGTCGTTCTCTGCAATCTTATCACCGACATAGTCGTCGCAATCATCGATCCCCGCATCCGCCTGAGCTAGGCGCACCACAAGATGCACAAAAGGAGTCAACCACTATGACCGCGATCGCTGCGAAATCGGGCCAGGACCGCTGGTGGAACAGCCGAACCACACACCGCTTTTTGGGCCATCATCTGGCTCTGCTCGGAATGGTGATGATCGTCTGTTTGACGCTGGCTTGCGTTTTAGGTCCCCACCTGCTGCCGTACGATTCGCTCTATATCGATCTACGTGCCCGATTTTCGCCGCCGCTGACCGGCTACCACTATCTAGGCACCGATCCGCTGGGCCGGGATGTGGCCGCGCGGCTCTTCATGGCGGGACGAACCTCCCTACTGGTTGGCTTTTCGGCAATGCTCTTGTCGACGCTCATCGGAACGTTTGTGGGCGTCATCGCAGGATACCGTGGCGGCTGGATCGGCACGATTCTAATGCGGACAGTGGATGGTTTTCTATCCTTCCCTTCGATCTTTCTGGTGCTTGCTCTCGCCGCAGCACTGAAGCCCGGCCCGATCATGATTACCGTCGTTATCGCAGCCTCCAGTTGGATGGAGGTCGCCCGGATTGTCGAGGCCGAGGTCCGGTCGCTCCGCGAGCGCGAATTCGTTCAAGCCGGGCGCATGCTGGGGCTGAGCGGCACGCATATAATGTTCCGAGAAATCTTGCCGAATGCCATCGGTCCGATCATCGTCGCTGCCACTCTGACCGTTGCCCGGGCGATCCTCATGGAGGCCTATATCAGCTTCCTCGGTTATGGAATCCAGCCGCCGCTGCCCAGCTGGGGCAACATGCTGAATGGCGCGCAGCAGTATCTAAACAGTGCGCCGTGGCTGGCCATCATTCCTGGTGCCGCCATCACCATTGCGGTCACCAGCTTTAACTTTATCGGCGACGGACTGCGTGATGCGTTCGATGTTCGAGCTGATCACAGCTGAGGAAACGAGCACCCGGAACGCCAACGGACGAAGCTCCTGAGGTGATGAAACATGTTTCGAGGTGATCGCCATAGGCGAGGCGCCGGAAACGTCACGTGCTTTCGATGAACAACGATTGTGAATCCCAACGCTCCCATAGGAGATAACGGCGTTCACACATGTCCTTAAGGAATAAAATTATGCCCGCCGAGGTCCAAAAAGTCAGTGACAGCGCCTCTTTTCCGACCGAGGTGGACGTCGCGGTCATCGGCGCAGGAATTATTGGTACCTGCACGGCCTATGAACTCTCGCGCAGAGGGGTGTCCGTTGCTCTGCTCGAAAAAGGCATCGTTGGCGGCGAACAGTCGAGCCGCAATTGGGGCTGGGTTCGTCAACAGAACCGCGACATCCATGAACTAGCCCTTGCTATGTACAGTTTGCGGCGCTGGGAAGAGTTGGGCCCCGAGATCGGCCGCGATCTCGGTTTTCGTCGAAGTGGGATACTTTATTGCACTAAGAACCAGGTGGATGTCGCCCGCTGGGAAAAATGGGGCCAGACGGCGCGCCTTCAAGGATTTCATAGCCAGATACTCAGTGCTTCCGAGACCAACGAACGGGCCTCAGGCGGCACGTCCTCCTGGGTCGGTGGAGTCTGGTCTCCGTCTGACGGGAGAGCGGAGCCCAGTCTTGCTGTGCCGGCCATTGCCGAGGCAGCAAAGGAAAACGGCGTATCGCTCCATCAAAACTGTGCCGTTCGGGGCCTCGACGTTGCAAACGGCCGCGTTACAGGAGTGTGGACTGAACGGGGTCTTGTGAAAGCCAGCACAGTGGTTTGTGCCGGAGGTGCATGGGCCTCCCGCTTTTCTCATCGACTTGGAATAGAGCTTCCGGTCGCGAACATCGCCGGGACAGCGATCAAAACAACCCCGGCGCCCGAGGTTGTTCAAGCAGGATGCCTATCGGGTTCAAACTTCGTGATGCGGCGGCGGATTGACGGTTCCTATACGATCGCTGTACCCGGACATGGCACGCTCGACGTCACACCGCGTGGAATGCGATACGCGCTCAAATTCTACCAGATGTATCGCAGCAAGATCGGCAAGAAGCTCAAGTACCGCCTTAACAGCAGCTTCTGGAATGGCCCCGACGCCATTGGCAACTGGGAGAATGACGAGATTTCGCCGTTCGAAAAGAACCGCATTCTGGACCCCGCGCCCGATGGGGAGCTCGTCAAGCTGGCCGTGAAGAACCTTGAAACGGAATACCCGGCGCTGAAGGGGATCGGGGTCGAGCGCGCTTGGGGAGGTCTGATCGATACCTCTCCGGATCTCATTCCGGTGATTTCGGAAGTGGAGGGACTGTCCGGCTACGTGATTGCCGCGGGCTTTAGTGGCCATGGTTTCGCAATCGGCCCAGGGGCTGGCCGGCTGGTGAGTGAGATCGTGCTGAACGATAGGCCGATGACTGACCTCTCACCCTACAGATTAAGCCGTTTCACAGATGGCTCCTCGATCAAACGTCCGGAAATGATGTAGGCGGCAATCCGTGACCGCAGGCCGAGGATTCGTTCCACCGGTGTGGGTAGTTGAAAACTATAACCAGACGACGGCTCGCGTTAGGACATCTGCCGACAGTGGCTCGAGGGTCGTCGTTGAACGGCGAAACGATGCCCACGAACAAAAGAATAGGGAGGCTGAGCTGTGGCCATCGAACGATACATCGTGCCCCGAACCATCCGGACTCGCGCCTTTATCAACAAGGACAAATACGAAAAGTGGTACGAGGAGAGCGTTGAGGACCCGGACAAGTTCTGGGGCAAACACGGAAGGCGCATCGACTGGTTCAAGCCCTATACCAAGGTCAAGAACACCTCCTTCAAGGGCAAGGTCTCGATCAAGTGGTTCGAGGACGGCCTGACCAACGTTTCCTACAATTGCATCGACCGGCACCTGAAGACCCATGGGGAGCGCACTGCGCTGATCTGGGAAGGCGACAATCCCTATATCGACAAGAAGATCACCTATAACCAGCTTTACGATCAGGTCTGCCGGCTGGCCAACGTCTTGAAGAAACACGGCGTCAAGAAGGGCGACCGCGTCACCATCTACATGCCGATGATCCCCGAAGCGGCCTATGCGATGCTCGCCTGCGCCCGCATCGGCGCGGTGCATTCGGTCGTGTTCGGCGGGTTCTCGCCGGAAGCGCTGGCCGGCCGCATCATCGACTGCCAGTCCACTTTCGTGATCACCTGCGACGAGGGCGTGCGCGGCGGCAAGCCGGTGCCGCTCAAGGACAATACCGATACGGCGATCCATATCGCGGCGCGCCAGCACGTGATCGTCAACAAGGTCGTGGTGGTGCGCCGCACCGGCGGCAAGACCGGCTGGGCGCCCGGGCGCGACCTCTGGTACCACCAGGAAATCGCCACCGTGAAGGAGCATTGCGAGCCGGCGAAGATGAAGGCGGAAGATCCGCTGTTCATCCTCTATACCTCGGGCTCGACCGGCAAGCCGAAAGGCGTGCTGCACACGACCGGCGGTTACCTCGTCTTCGCGGCGATGACCCACGAATATACGTTCGACTACCATGACGGCGACATCTACTGGTGTACGGCGGATGTGGGCTGGGTGACCGGCCATTCCTACATCGTCTACGGACCGCTGGCGAACTGTGCCACCTCGCTGATGTTCGAAGGCGTGCCGAACTTCCCGGACCAGGGCCGTTTCTGGGAAATCATCGACAAGCACAAGGTCAACATTTTCTACACGGCACCGACGGCGATCCGCTCGCTGATGGGCGCCGGCGACGAGTTCGTGAAACGCTCCTCGCGGACAAGCCTGCGTCTGCTCGGCACGGTCGGCGAGCCGATCAATCCGGAAGCCTGGGAGTGGTACTACAACGTGGTCGGCGACAAGCGCTGCCCGGTGGTCGATACCTGGTGGCAGACGGAAACCGGCGGCCACATGATCACGCCGCTGCCGGGGGCCACCGACCTGAAGCCGGGTTCGGCGACCGTACCGTTCTTCGGCGTGAAACCGGAACTGGTCGACAACGAAGGCAAGGTGCTGGAAGGGGCGGCCGACGGCAACCTCTGCATCGCAGACAGCTGGCCGGGCATGATGCGCACCGTCTATGGCGACCACGAGCGCTTCATCCAGACCTACTTCTCCACCTACAAGGGTAAATATTTCACCGGTGACGGCTGCCGGCGCGACGAGGACGGTTATTACTGGATCACCGGCCGCGTCGATGACGTGCTGAACGTTTCCGGCCACCGGCTCGGCACGGCGGAAGTGGAGTCGGCACTAGTCTCCCACAGTCTCGTGTCCGAGGCCGCTGTCGTCGGGTATCCGCACAACATCAAGGGCCAGGGCATCTATTGCTACGTAACCCTGATGGCCGGCCATGACGGTGATGACGCGCTGCGCCAGGAGCTGGTGAAGCATGTGCGCCAGGAGATCGGCCCGATCGCCCAACCCGACAAGATCCAGTTCGCACCCGGCCTGCCAAAAACCCGCTCCGGCAAGATCATGCGCCGCATCCTGCGCAAGATCGCAGAGGACGACTTCGGCGCGCTCGGGGATATCTCGACGCTTGCCGATCCCGGGGTGGTTGACGACCTGATCGCCAAGCGGCGGGATTGAACAGGCCGCAGCGCCCGACGAGGCGCAGACGATATCGAAACTGAGAAGTGAAATTGAAATTACTCGGTCCCCCAAGGGGAACGAAAGACACGGCCATCGCATTTCCGGCCGTGTTTGGTTCCATTTTTCCTGCAGAGAGGCCGGGCTGAAACCGATCCGTAACATCGTTCGGAGACAAGTTCCGCTACGCTGGGCGCCGGTGTTGCAACAGATTATGATACGGTTCTTACAACTCGTCGCGCTTCGACTACGCCGCTGGGTCACTGTCCTCGATTACAATGCCATCAACCGGCGGCCCAACGCGCATGCTACTTGAGACATGGCGCCAAAGGGCGGAGATCCCCAGACGCCTTCCCGGGTTGTCTTTCCGAACTGACAAATTCGCAGCCAGGCCCATCAGCGTTGATCGAGCAATTTGATCTGGAGATCTTCCCAGTGCTCTCTGAATGCCTCCCGCGCTGTATCGTAGTGGCGGCTTCTCAAGCTGCTGATGAGCCTTTCGTGTTCTTCCGCCATTTCGTCGGCAGTGGTGTAGAAATCTTGCCGTTGCACGAGGAGAAGCTCGATCTCGCCTTCAAGTCCTGAGTAGGTTCGCTTCAGCCGGGCGCTGCCACTAGCGGCGATGATCGCCCGGTGGAAGTCTCTATCCGCAGTCACCAGCAGTGACTTGTCGGAGGATAGCGTTGAAGTATGCATAACCTCGACCGCCTCCAGCGCCTCTGATGGGATGACCCCGGTCAACACGATCAGACGAATGGCCTCGCCCTCAATGGCGCCGCGCATGCGCGTGATATCGACGATGTCGTCTGGGCCAAATTCAGGCACCATAAAACCGCGGTTAGGTATCTGACGCAGCAGGCCCTGCGTGACGAGCACCTGGGCTGCCGTACGGAACGTGTGCCGTGAGGTCGAATGATCCTCACACATCTTCACGTCACGTAGGAACTCGCCGGGTCGGAAATCTCCCGACAAGATGCGCTGTCGCACGGCGTGGGTCAGTATTTCCACCGCGCTCGCGGGTAGGGGTTCGAGGTTCGTCTCAGCAGTTTCCGTTTGATTCGTGAGGTACTCTGGCGGCATGGCTCTGGCTTCGGTGGCGATTGTGTTCCCATACTTACGCCATATGCGGCGGCTCAGAACAAGGGAGATGAACTGTGGCTTCCGGCCGCTGCGTGTCGGGCCTCAAATCAGCACGGACCGAAGCGCTTTATCGACGCCCTCGATCAGACGCGTCGCGTTGGCCGATGTAAAGATGAGCGGTGGTCGGATCTTTAGGATATGGGCATCCGCTCCCGTCGCGGAAATGAGAATGCGCTGGTCGCGCAAGGCATTGACGACTGCAAGGGCACGGTCCATGTCTGGCGTTTTCCGATCCCGATCCTTAATAAGTTCGACGGCGAAATAGAGACCGGTCCCTCGAACATCGCCGACGAACTCGTAATTCTTCTGGAGGTCACGGAGGCCATGTAGAATTTCGCCACCGAGGTTGGCGGCGTTGTCCATCAATCCCTCCTCGATGATCGTGTCAAGCACGGCCCTCGCAGCCGCGATGGCGACCGAGTTACCGCCGAACGTGTTGAAATAGCGCATGCTGGATCCGAAATCGGCGACGAGTTCGGGTCGAAGGACTACGCCGGCAACGGGATAGCCGTTGCCCATTGGTTTTCCCATGGTGACGATGTCCGGATCGACCTTGTGACGGCTGTGACCCCAAAGATGGGTTCCGGTCCGCCCAAATCCCGATTGCACCTCATCGGCGATGAACAGACCGCCGGCCTTGCGTACTATCTCCGCTACCGGCGCCAGAATGTCGGTCGGATCGACATAGAGACCATCGGAGGAGAAGGCGGAGTCGACGATGAAGGCCGCAAGGCCGCCGCCATGCTGCTCTATGTCTGCGATCTGCCGCGTGACATCCTCCGCCATCCGGCGGCCGATTTCCTCGACGGGCAGCCGATAAGAATCTGGCGCAGCGACCGTCCGAAGATAAGGATCAAGGGCCGACTTCCTACCGAGTGACGGCGAGATTGCCGCGACCGCTCCGCTGTTACCGTGATAGGCTTCGGCCGTGACGATGACACCGGTTTTGCGAGTGTGATAACGTGCGATCCGCAAGGCGAGGTCGTTGGCTTCCGAGCCGGTACATGTGAACATCGCGCATCCGGTCCGGCCGAGTTCGCCGCCGAACGTACTGATCAGGGCCTCGGCGTAGTCCAGCAGGGGCTCCTGCATATAGCGCGTGTGGGTGCAGAGGATTTCGAGTTGCTTCTGGATTGCCTCGACCACACGCGGATGAGAGTGACCTAGCGATGCTACATTGTTGTAGGCATCGAGGTATTCGTTACCGTGCTTGTCATAGAGGAAGACGCCCTTGGCACGAGAGATCTCCACCGGCGACTTGTAGAAGAGCCGATAAGCAGGCCCGAGCAACCTTTGCCGTCTAGCGACATGGGCCAGATCTTCACTCGAGAGATGAGACGTGTCCTGAGGGTTGAAGCCATTAGGCATGTCGCCACGGTATCCTTTTGGCAGGGTGGTCGCTTGCTTGAACATGACATTCCTATCGTGTCAGAAGATCGGAGATCTGAGCGGTCGAAGTCGAGTGGAACCACTCCAGGTGGGCCCAGCCGGCCTCGGTATTGCGCAGAATGTAGCGGCTGTTGTCGGGGAAGATTTCGGCGCGCCAGCACGTGAGTAGCGCACGGGCCGCAAGACGGGCCATCGACAGGAAGGGGATGAGCCGCAGTTCCTCGTCAGTGAGTTCGGCGTGGCGGAGATAGCCGCGCAGAACGTCGCGCGGCTCGTCGAACAGGTCACGGCGGTTCCCGTAGCCAATCGTCTTTGGCATCTGATTCATCAACGCGGTAGAGACGTCGACCGCGATGGCGGTACGGACTGCATCTCCGAAATCGATAACGCCAGTCAGGAACTGCGGGGTGGCGTGATCAACGACAAGGTTCGAGGTATTAAAGTCGTTGTGGAGCACTTGCCGCCGGCATAGGTCCAGACTCGGCTTGATTTCGGCAAACCGCTCGAGTGCCCGGATCGTCCAGGCCTGCTTGCGACCCTCCGGAATAAAGCTCAATAGATTGGAGAGAGCGAGCAAATGGGTAACATCCCATGCTAGCGCCCGGTCGTCTGCAGGGTGAGAAAAATCGGCCATGGAATGACGCAGCTTTGCCAGGATCTCGCCGATCCGTTCGCGCTGTGGGGACGTGGAAGTCGTTCGGTCAAGTGGAGTACCGGGGAGGAAGGTGACTAGCCGCACCGCTCGCCGCTCGCCGGCACTGGTGGTGACGATGGGCAAATCCGCCCCGTCGACGTCGCGATGTGCACGAGGGATTGGGAGGTCAGGAGCTCTTTGCTCGATATGACGCATCAGCGCTACCTGGAAATCGAGCTCCTCCAGCCGCTCAGACGGATGGGCGATCTTTAGCACGAACTTCCCCTGGTGCCCGCAGTCAAGGAGGAAGGTGTCGTCTTTTTCGGTCTCGAAGCGGGTGGCCGAGCCACGCGCGCCGTATAGTCGTTCAGAAATTACTTCGGCTTCCGCTGCGCCGACGGGACAGCAGGCTTGGGAAAGCTCAGAGACGCAAGCTGGCCGAAACTGTTGATTGTCACTCATCGTCCATCCTATTCAGATCCCGCCCTGAGATAGGCAGCTCGACGGCCGGAATATCTCATATATTCTGATTGTACAACAATCGCACGGCGATTCAAGCTCTTTTGTCGCCTTGCTCGGTGACTTCCTGCCCGCGGATGGGTGGCAGTGTAGGAGAGCGTTCCGATCAACCCGCAATAAATCCCGAATATTCTCGCTATTTCGGCGAGTCAGTGGGGTGCCTTGTCGTTGTTGAACGGAGGCCTGCCCACGAGTGGCGGCCAAGCAATGTCAAATCGAGAACTAGAGATTGTTGTACAATTCTGTTGCTATCGCGGCGACCTTATGCTTATGTGCTCAGGCCGGTCGGAATGCAGGAAGGGAACGAAGTGCTCCGACAGGATTCGCTCATGGCAAGAAATAGGGGTGAGATGAAACTGAACAGACACAAACTCTTGAGCATATCGGTGTTGTCGCTGCCGCATTGCGGCCTACCGGCGCCGCGGCCTCCTTCGTGCCCGAACTGGCTCAACGCTCCGACAGAGCTCACCGAGATTGCTCCCAACAGCCATCGACCTTTCGTTTTTCGGGAGTCCTCCCAACGGTGGAGAAGGTTGATTTCGTGATCGAGTGCAATCTGCTTTTGGTCGGCTACGACTATCTGGCGACGTTCATCACGCCCGGAATCAGCGTGTGCCGAGTTGGACATGGACCGCTTGCTCGAGCTGGATGGCGTAACTGACAAGTACTTCAGTTTATGGTGTTGAGATCGCCGTTTTCTAGGAGAATCCGCCGCTATATCCGACGCTCGTATAGTAATACCGCAAATGTCGACGGCAACGTACTGGCACCGTAGCCGGAGAACAACAGCCATCTCCTCCGACCCAAAGCATCAGTGACTATATTCCTGCATCGTCCATATGATGATCCGTAAAGGCACAACGTGCCGTGAAAATTGAAAGGAACACACGCTATGACTGCCTTCCGACCAAAGTTCATCACCTTTGACTGCTACGGCACGCTGACTAACTTTGACATGGCCGGCGCCGCGCGTCGCGTCTACAGTGAGCGCCTCTCGCCAGAGGCGATGGTTTCCTTCATCGAGGCTTTTCGAGGCTACCGCCTAGACGAGGTTTTGGGTGCATGGAAACCTCTCGTCGAGGTCGTGCACAATTCCATCGAGCGTAGCTGCAAACGCATCGGCATCCAATTCAAACCGGAGGACGCCCAACTTATCTATGATGAAGTTCCAACCTGGGGTCCGCACGCGGACGTCCCGGCGGGACTGGTCGAGGTCGCCAAGGAAATTCCACTGGTCATCCTCTCTAACTCAATGAACAATTTGATCATGTCAAATGTAGAAAAGCTTGGCGCCCCCTTTCACTGCGTGATCACCGCCGAAGAGGTTGGCGCCTACAAGCCGCTGATGAAGGGCTTCGAATACATGCTCGACAAGCTCGGCTGCGGCCCCGAAGATATCACTCATGTGTCCTCCTCGTTCCGCTATGATCTGATGACGGCTTATGATTTGGGGATTAAGAGCAAGGTCTGGGTCAATCGCGGCCACGAGCCGGCCAATCCCTTTTACGGATACACCGAGATCGCTGACATCGGCGGCTTGGCTGCAGCCGTCGGCCTGGCTGCGCCAATGTCAAAAGCCGTTTGATCTGGGTGATTGCGAAGGTCGGGAGCGGGTCGCTTGACCCGCCCCGGCATAGGATCGCTGACTAGGTATTCCCGCAGAGCAACGGCGGTTCTCTCTCCCGCGCGCGCTCTGGCGTGGAGTCGTAGAATCCACCCCAGCAGATCCACGCTTCACCGGGTCTTTCGGAATCCTTCGACATTAACCGCAGTAAGTCGGCATCAGCAGAATCGTCCGCAACCAGATCCCCTTGGCCCTGGAGGAGAGCGTTCTTCACGTCAACTACGTCACCATCCGGTCAGGCCTCAAGGTCGACCAATGTGACTGATCACTTGCCGAGCGCCTTCGTACCTACCAGCTTGCCTATGCCACGGCATCCAAAACGCGAATCGTTGCAGGTTCAAAAGCTCCTCGACCGCACGAAGCTCTCGGTGACCGAGGAGCTGGCCCTGCGGCCATAGCGGCTGATCGACAGCCCGGCGGCGTCGATGTCTGGGGTGCGCTCGCTGACCAAGTCTGAAACCACTCGCGCCGACCCGGTGCTCATGGTCCAGCCAAGAGTTCCATGCCCGGTGTTCAGGTAAAGGCCCTTGATATTCGTGGGACCGACCACCGGAGTGCCGTCCGGCGTCATGGGGCGTAGGCCGGACCAGAAGCTCGCCTTTGAGACGTCTCCGCCAGGAAACAGCTCGGTTACCGAATGCTCGAGCGTTTTCCGCCGAGCCCGTGCGAGGTCGTTCGTGTAGCCCGAGATCTCGGCCATGCCTCCGACGCGGATGCGGTCGCCGAGACGCGTGATGGCGATCTTGTAGGTCTCGTCCATCACGGTCGACTCCGGCGAACGAGAGGGGTCGTCGATCGGAATCGTCAAGGAGTAGCCCTTGACCGGATAAACCGGGAGATGGATGTCGTGAGGCTTCAGGAGGAGCGGCGAATAGCTTCCCAACGCTACGACGACGGCATCGGCGGGAACCCGACCGCTGCCGGTCACGACGCCGCGGACGCGACCGGACTCTACGTCGAGGCCCTCTATCGTCGTCCCGTAGGAGAAGCGAACGCCAAGTTCGGCCGCCTTCTTCTCAAGCGCGTTGGTGAACTTGAAGCAGTCGCCGGTCTCGTCCTTCGGAGTGAGGAGACCGCCCACGATCTTCTCGCGGACGTGTGCCAGAGCGGGCTCGTAGCGAATGCATTCGTCACGATTGAGAACCTCGTGAGGAATTCCATCCGCCGCCAGCGCCACTACGTCGTTTGCGGAGGCGTCTAGCTGCTGCTGGGTCCTGAAAAGTTGCAAGGTTCCCTGCATACGTTCGTCGTAGGCGATTCCGGTCTCTTGACGCAGTTCCGCCAACGCCGAGCGACTGTAGTCTGAGAGGCGGAGCATGCGGCTCTTGTTGAGAGCGTACTTCTCATGGGTGCAGTTCGACAGCATCTTCAGCATCCACGACAGCATGGCAGCGTCGAACTTTGGACGGAGTATCAGTGGCGCGTGCTCCATGAACATCCACTTCAGAGCCTTCTGCGGGATGCCAGGTGCCGCCCAGGGCGAGCAGTAGCCGAAGGAAACCTCGCCTGCATTGGCGAAGCTAGTCTCCAGAGCCGGCCCGGACTGGCGATCGACGACGACCACCTCGTGACCTGCCTTCGCAAGCTGATATGCGGACGTGACGCCGATGATGCCGGCGCCGAGAACTGCGACTTTCATATTATCCTCGAGGAGAAGGGGCTCTTCCAGCCGTTAGCGATATTGGCGGTGATAGCGGTGGCCGAGGCCGGTGAGGATTTCGTAGGAGATAGTCCAGGCGTCGCGCGCGACGTCCTCCAACGTCTGGTTGGGCCCGAGGACTTCGACAAGGCTGCCGAGCCGGATTCTGCCAAGGGGCAGGGCGCTGATGTCGATCGTGATGCTGTCCATCGAGACGCGGCCGACGATCGGCAGTCGCACGCCTTCGAAGTAGACCGCGCCACGGTCGCCCAGGGAACGTGGCAGCCCGTCCGCATAGCCGGCCGCGATGGTCGCCAGTCTGGTCTCCCTGGAGGCGACATGGATGCCGCCGTAGCCGATCTTGGCGCCGGCCGGAACCGTCCGGGTCTGTACAACTGCGACGTCGAGGCGGACGACCGGCTCCATCGGATGCATATCGTCCGCATACGCGCCGCCGTACAACGCGATGCCGGGCCGGGCGAGGCCAAGGCGATAGGGCCTGCCGAGCAAGATTCCTCCGGAATTCGCGAAGGACAGTTTGTAGCCAGGAAATTCGTCGGCGATGGCTCGGAACGTTTCGAGCTGTTCCAAGTTCTGAACGCTTTCTCCGTCATCCGCCGACGCAAGGTGGCTCAGAAGGAAGAGGATCTCGACGTTGTCACCTAAGGCGATCTCCATGGCGAGCTGAGAGCGCTCTTCAGGTGGGAGCCCGAGCCGCGACATCCCAGTGTCGAATTGCACCGCTGCGGGCAATCGTCGTCCGAGCCTGCGCGCGGTCCGTGCCCAGCTCCGCCATTGATCGATCGAGTTGATGACCGGGACGATGTCCTCGTAGGCACATATGTCCTCGTTGCCCGGTTGTAGCCCATTGAGGACAAAGACCTGTGCATCTTGCGGCAGGGTCGGGCGAAGTTTCTTGGCCTCCACGAACTGCGCGACGAAGAAATGCCGGCAGCCACGCTCGTAGACGGCCTTCGCCACACGTTCCGCCCCGAGACCGTAGGCGTCGGCCTTGACCACCGCGGCGGCGCCGCCAGGCCCCGCCAGGTCGGCGAGCGCTTCGTAGTTGCGCCCGAGCGCTTCGAGGTCGAAGGTGAGATAACCGGAAGCTCCCTCGACGCTACCGACTTCATCGACCTGCAGTTCGCTCAATCTCACTGTTTGCAAAGTCGCGATCCCCGTACCTGCGTATGCTGGAAACATATTGAAATAATCGTCGAATATCCTATCAAAGAGTATTTGATTATGCGAAAATTCTATGTTCTGAAGAGGAATATGCGAGGCTTTGAAAGAATCCGCCGTGGTATCTTTGGACACTATCGACCGTAACGTCATCAGGCTCCTTCGCCTCAACGCCCGGACCTCGAATGCAAAGCTGGCCGAGGACGTCGGACTGTCTCCTTCCGCCTGCCTGCGACGAATCCGCATCATGGAAGAGGCGGGCGTGATCAGGGGCTACACCGCGCTCGTGGACACTTCCAACGTTGAGTCCTCGATCGCGGTCATCATCAATATCACGCTGGAACGCCAGACCGAGGAGCACCTCGACCGCTTCGAAGCTGCGGTCCGGAAGTTCCCCGAGATCCGCGAATGTTTTCTGATGACGGGAGGGTCGGACTACCTTCTGCGTGTCGAGGTGGCGAACGCAGGAGATTTCGAAAGGATTCATAAGGAGATCCTTTCGACGTTGCCGGGTGTGCTGCGCATTCACTCGAGCTTCTCGATCCGGAATGTGCTTGCCACGAAGCCGAAGCGCCTGTGAAAATGCTTCGCTCACCTCGACCTATTCAGCGCGCCTTGTAGCCTACAGATGGGCGCCAATGGTCGAAAGCAGTCGATTTGTCAGTGGAACGGAAAAGTTCTGCGCACGGTAAATTTCGCGAAAGTGTCACGCTATCCCGATTTGTCGGCACAAGGCTGCGGGCGCCTCGTATGAACTCCACGGAGGAGGGTGATGAGTTGGAAGACGCGCTCTTTGACTTCCTCGTCGAACGGCAGCGGCGAGCCCGTTGATCTCGCGCTCGATGTCGAACGAAGCATCCATCCGTTGACGCTTCTAATGCATGGCCGAAATCAGTGCGGCGCCACGATTGGCATTCGCAGCGATGTCAGCGAGCACAAAGAAATTGCCTCGCGCATGTGACCAGCAAGGCGCCTGCGTCAGCGGAGCCGCATTGCGATAAACCTTGAACAACGGACATGTGCCACTGTCAAAATAAACCACCAAGTGTAGAGCGAAAAATAGAACGTCGTCGGGCGACCTCTGGATTTGTACAGCTTGATGCACGCAACGCAACAGAACGCGGCAATGCGGTAGGACCACTATCACCGCCGCTGCCGCGATTGCTCGCAATACAGAAGGGTTGCGCCAATTGTCGGAGCGTGCGCGGGTCGAGCAGCGATACCTCTAGCTCTCTGTTTTAAGCGCATGCTTGACGCGGAAGATGGTGATCCCCACAGATCCCACAACCACGGGAATAGCGACAAGCATGATCAACGGATTTAGATGAAGCCCTACGTGGTCTACCGTTTCATATATAAGTTTGAGCAAGCTCAGCAAGTAATAGCTAATTGCGATCATAGAAAAGCCTTCGACCGCGCGCTGGATCTTGACCTGCGTCGCGGCGCGATTGGCCATCGCCTGGATCTGTGTGGCGTTCTGGAACTCAATCTCTACCTGGATCCGGGTTTGTAGCAGGTCGAGCAAGTGCATCGCGGCTCTCGATAGGTGCTCAAGCCTCAACGCGGTTGCTTCGCAGGTACGCACCGCAGGCTTGAACCGTCGCTCCACGAAGGTACCGAAACGTTGAAAGCCGGGGACATGGGTTTCCCGTAGAAGGGCTATCCTCTCTTCAACGATTTTGGCGTAGGCAGCGGTTGCGCCAAACCTGTTTCTGGCCTGCGCGGTGGCTGAAATGATATGCGATGATAGAACAGTAATCTCCTCAAGCAATTGCTTGTGCTGGTCTGCAGGCGTCCCCAAGTTGCGATTGGTCAGCCTAACGAGTTCAGCGTCATACTCGCCCAGAAGCGGGGCGAGACGACGCGCCTCCGGCAACCCGAGCAGCGCCATTGACCTATAGGTTTCGATCTCAACGATGCGACGTACCATGCGCCCCAGGCGATGTGCATTCAGGTCCTTGTTGAACAGAATGATCCTGCTTGAATTGTCCGCTCGAACACGAAAGTCGGAGCACACCTGCGCCGCCCCGCCGCCGATTGATGACGCGGCGGTATCGCCGAAGTCGAGGGCTTTCAGAACCGTTCCAAGCAGGTCAGGAGGGTTCCCGAGAACAAGAATACTCACGCGGCAAACGAGCAGAGGAGAACTCAACCCTGCTAGGCGCGCAAAATCACCTTCACACAGCTCGGCGTCCGGCCAACGCTCGGGCTCGGTGGCCAGTTTTCGGACCCGCGTCACCGTGACGAACTCAGTGTGCCGTTCCACTCTAACTGAAATTCCACCCTCGGCCTCGAGACTATCGTGGAACTCCTTGATTACGCCGTCCGACGGCAGGAAAGCGACGTGCTCTACGATCGCCGGACCGGTGAAATAAATCGACGGTCGAGCGTGAAGCTCAGAGTTGAAGTCTACCGTCTTCTGTTCAAAAATAGCTGGACTGGAGACCTGTGGTGTGGGAGCAGACGCCGTTGGCGAGAATGCTTCCTCAGCGCCCTTTGAAATCATTTCCGTCGTCCTCATTCCGTAAAAGCACACCGACTGGCGAACCTATATGAAGCGAATGCCATCAATTTGAAAAGCCCCGCCGGCGCGGAAAGAATCTGCTGATCCTGCTTGGAGTCCGAGCGCTTCTCGGTCGATTTGTGAGCAAGCCAGCTTTTCGCGCCGTCGTTTTTACCCGCTCGATGCCGGGCGGGATAGGCGCCTTGTAGACTTTGGATCTTGAACCGTAGGTAGCCACCACTAGGCGACCTGAGGCAGGATCATTCTCCAGCGTGACCCTGCCATCTCGGTAATCATGCGTGAATGGCTAGGCCGGGCGCGATCTGGCGCACGATGGCCGCCCGTGTTCGTTGCCTGACCTCTCGACGTTCGGATTTCGCTTGATGAGATCGAAAAAATCTTCGGCCAGCAACATGTGCATGCCCGGCCAGCGCCGGGCAGGCCAAGCGCTGATCGTCTACAGGGGTGAAGATTGGGGTCTGACTCACATTTGATGATTTCAAGTCGAAGCTGGGTGCGGCTATCAAAAGGAGTCAGCACCATGGCGACCAAATTTCGTTTGTCATCCCTGATCCCGGCCGGATTGATTGTAGAGCGTTCCGACGAGAGCGACGGGGTTATCATTGTTTTAGCGCGGGCTGCCACCGGTCGGCGTTCCAGCTCTTTGTGCAAACGTGTGTCTGATCGTATTGATAGCCGTTCCGTCCGGATTATTGCCGATTTGCCCTGTGCTGGCACTAAGGTTCAATTACGGCTGTCGGCACGACGCCTTGTTTGTGAGATGATATTCTGCCGTCGCCGGATTTTCGTCGAAAGGCTTGGTGAGCTTGTCGTCCTTTGTGAGAGAGGATATGAGAATTGCAGACGTCCAACAGCGATCGGCGTGGTTTACTGACCGAAGCTGAGACTGATCACCGCGCCAAATTGTAAATCTCGGCAAGGTCGCTTAGATCCCAATTGCCGCCGGACAAGACCGCACACACTTTCTCTTCTGGCCTCACGTCTATGCTGCCTGCCAACAGTGCTCCTATTCCGATGGAGGCGGCTGGTTCCGCGATCAATTTCGCATCCTTAGCAAGGGCACACATTCCGGCGATGATGTGTTCGTCTTCAACAAGAACAATCTCGTCGACATACTTTTCGATAATCGGGTACGGATTTTGACCCGGTACGCTTAACCTCAAACCGTCCGCAATCGTATTCTTTAACGGAAGCGATGTGCGTTCCTTATTTTTGCGGCTGTAAAAGTATTTCGGCGTCAAGGCAGGCTCTGCGCCGATAACGCGCACTGATGGCTTGGTTTCTTTTATCGCAGTGGCGATGCCCGAGATCAGCCCTCCACCGCCCAAGGGTACGATAACTGTGTCCACATCTTCCAAGTCTTCGAGGATCTCACACCCGATCGTTCCCTGACCAGCCATTACGACAGGGTCCTCGAAGCCGTGAATAACCGCATAATTGTTTCCTTCACCGATCTCGTAGACTTTTCTCCATCTAGCAGCGTTGTCACCATCAAAAAGGATGACTTCCGCGCCAAGGGCTTCTGTATTGGCGATCTTGATTTTTGGTGTGGTGACCGGTAGCACCAAAATCACTTTTACGCCAAGCATCCTCGCGGCATAAGCAAGCGCCTGGGCGTGGTTGCCCGACGAGGTCGCAATGATCCCGTTTGCGATCTCTTCTCGGGGGAGCGAGAGAACCTTGTTCAGGGCGCCGCGGATCTTGAATGCGCCAGTGATCTGCAGGGTTTCCGGCTTGAGGTAGAGCTGACAGCCAGCAGCTTTTTCGATTTTGTCGGCACGCAATAGCGGCGTGTGTCTGACATGCGGTTTTAGTCGTTGCTGAGCTTCACGGATGTCCTGAATGGTGGGATAGCTGCGCATTGTCATTCCTCAAAAAACTGGAAGAAAGTGCCGACGTTACCAGCTATTGCGTTCTGATAGATTTTGCTGGCGGTCGTGTTGTCTTGTATGGCCATCCCTGTGGAATCGAAGATCGTTATTTCATCATCACTTTCTCGTCCCGGCTTCCTTCCCAGCAGTACCTCACCGATTTCGCCGTGGATGTCGTCCTTGGCAATTATGTTTTTATTCAGCGGGTGCCAAGTCTCGCCTTTTTCCGTGCATTGAGAAAGCGAGTCGACGATGATTTTGGCGTTTCGAAAAAGCTCCGGATCCAGCTCCTGTTTGCCGCGTTGATCCGTGCCGATTGCAACGATGTGCGTACCGGATTTTACCCATTCCGCTTCCACAAGCGACCCTTTTCCTCTGGTCGTTGTAATCAAGATGTCGGCCCGTCCGACCGCCTCCTTCTTCGAGCTTGCGACGGTGACGGGAATCCCGAATTCACGCTCGATATCCGCCTTGTATTTGGAACTTGTTTCGTAGGTGCTGTCCCAGGCGTGAATCTCTTCGATCTTCATGATCTCGTTGATCGCCCGGATTTGCATTCTTGCCTGATTGCCTGTGCCAATCGACGCGATCGTTCTGGAGTTCTTTCTCGCCAGTGCTTTGACGGAGACGGCTCCCGCCGCCCCGGTTCTAAGGCCAGTGATCAAGCTACCATCCATGATGCAAATTAGCGCACAGCTCCTGGCATCGAACAGGAGAATGGTGCCCATGCTATTCGGCACGCCGTGTTCTACCGGGTTGTTCGTGAAGCCCCCGGAATGCGCCTTCATGGAGATGATTTCAGCGACCTTATGGTAGCCAAGCTTGAAGTCGATCTCGCCACGCAGGGAGGGCAGATGAATCCCGATATAGTCGGGCTGCTCCAACTGATCGCTGCTGAAGGCCCTGTAAGCCTCTTCGACCGCGCCGATGACCTCCATCATGCCGATAAGCCGTCCTACGTCATTCTTCTTGAGCAGCAGCGTTTTCATGCGTGACCTCTACCTCAACTCGTCGGATGCCCTCGGCGCATCACGATCTGAGCCGCACCAAACATAGTGGGTCCGGTGGGATCTATTGGTCGTATTCGTGAAACCCCAAGCAGATTGTTTCAAATCGCATGGCAATTTTGGCAGAGAGTTCCGGCAGGCTCCTTTTCGGAGCTTGAGCGGCGTGTTGGCAATATCCGGTCACCTCCATGCTGACATCGGCGAAGGATTGGGAGCTGATCCTGTCGATCCCACTCGCTGCCAATCGACTCCGCCCTGCCGGGAGGTGGGCTGGCTTTCGGCGCACTGCATGAATTTGCAGGCGGCGGGTCTGGCACGGTGGATGGTGCGGCGGCAGCCCTGTCTGCGACGGTTACTATTGCTGACAAGATAAAGGGTGGGATACCTTTCGACGAGCGATGATCTCCAGGCGCGGAAGCGATCAAGCGATGCTTCTAACAAGCGCGCCCTCCAGATAGAGCAGTCGTCTCGTGATACCACCAGTCCGCGTAGTTCCGCCTTCGCGAGCGAGGGTTGAGTTCCGCGAGATGGTCGGGCTGTGGAAGGGGCAGCCCCGACGCGCATATAGATTTGTTTAAGGAGCAGGCGCCCTTCTTTTTCCGACGGCTTCCGATATCGGCAGATGTGGTTCCTGCGGATATGCAGGCCGACCTGGTGCGTCTTATGAAGGAAATGCCGCTGAAGCCCTTCGGTTTTCATGGCTACGAAGGCAAGCGGCGCGTTGTCTCCTTCGGTGGGAAGGTTGATTTCGACACGCAGCTCTTTCATGGCATCCAAGCTCTTTATAGGCCACGCAGGTCGCGACTCTCCGATAGGTTGCAGGCCGGGTACGCGAGGCAAGGTTTTGTATGCTCGTTTGTCGCGAGTTTGGCTAAAAAACCTCGTGGACAACGACGCCTTTCTCAGAAAATGGAAGGGTCGATGCGCTTCCATCGTCTGAAACAGCGAATAATTTACCGATAGCGGACGCATCTGCGATCTTATAGGGCGCAATTGTGCCAATTTTGTCCATGGTTACCGGCACCCAAAGCTGATTTGATTGTTCAATCATACACCGCTTAAGCTCCGCCTCTTCAGCATCCAATGCGGTCAACCCCATATCCGCGTCTACACCGCACGTACCTAAAATGAAGATATCGGCGAAAATCCGCTTAGCTTCCCGCAGCGCCTGTCCACCTAAGCAAGCGCCTTTGGAAGGGTTGAATATACCGCCAAGCAAAATTGTCCGACACTTATCGTGGTTCTCGAGGGCGAGCGCTATGCTTGGAGCGTTCGTGATGACAGTCAGTTCCGGGCCGACTGGAATGGCGCCAGCAATTGTGATGTTCGTCGAGCCTGCATCAATAAAAATGGTTTGACCGGACGTAAGCAGTTGTCCGATTGCGGCTCCGAGTCTGTGCTTCGCGTCGCTTAGTATGGCCGAACGAGCTTGGATGGTCCCGAGGTCAGGTGCGGGCGACAGCGCGCCGCCATAAACTCTGCGGCACCAACCCAGTCGTGCCAACTCTCTCAAATCACGCCTGACGGTATCTTCGGAAACACCAAAATCAACGGCTAGCTGCGCGGCAATCACCTTTCCTTTTCGCGCGAGTTCTCCTCGAATTTTGTCGTGGCGCTCTTCTGTCAACATGCAACACGTCTTCCCGTTTCACCAGGTTATTGCACATTGATGCACGATATGTAAAGCTACGGGTGGCATTGACTTATCAACGTGCACGAACAAGTACCTGGCCGGCGCGGCCTCGAGCAGGCTGTCGGACGGGAAGATTGGCTTAAGTGATCGGTCGCTCACGCGATTCGCCGCCAGAAGAAAGGGCAAAAAAGATGCGCTTGCACCATGTTCGCTCTGGGTGTCTGACCTCGACGGTTCAGCACGCTTTTGTCCGCGGTATCTCGGTGCAACGTCGGAGATCTCTACGAGAGCAAGAGCCCAATCGGCTTCAATTCACGGTTCCTGACAATGCCGGGTGCCGACCTTGATCGAACTGATGAGCAAGCTCAGCTGTCGGAAGGCCACGACCATTTCGGCTGGGCACATATTGCTCTTTCGCTTGGCAGCCAGAAGGCCGTTGATGACGCTGTTTCGCATTTCTCGAAAGGCGACAGGCTAATCCTTGGTGGCGGACCACCGGCGATGGCTTCTACGAGGCCATGGCCTGACGGCATAGAAATCGAACTCACGACCTAACCAAAAAACACTAGGAAACACAGCCGAAAACGGCTCACATATCAAGGATACGACGTGACCAGCAACTATACCTCAATTCCAGCCCACCACGATTTGAGCGGTCGGCGTGAACAGTATGCAACGAGGGCGGTCTTTCTAATAGCCGGCATTGGAATGGCCGCCTGGGCACCACTCGTGCCGTTTGCAAAGGCGCGCGTGGCTGTCGGAGACGCCACATTCGGCCTTCTGCTTCTTTGTCTTGGACTGGGGTCAATCGTAGCGATGCCGATCACCGGCATTCTGGCGTCCAAGTTCGGATGTCGAGCCGTGATCGCCGCTTCCTCAATTTTATTAGCTATCGGCGTACCCTTTCTCACGCTTGCCAACACGTCTATTGAACTTGCGCTGGCATTGGCATTCTGCGGCGCAAGCGTTGGCACGCTCGATGTCGCGATCAACGTTCAGGCGGTGATTGTTGAAAAAGACAGCGGCCGCAACATGATGTCGGGCTTCCATGGTCTGTTCAGTTTGGGTGGTATCGTTGGCGCCGGTGGCGTCAGCCTTGTCCTGGCTGCCGGCCTGTCGCCTTTCGGAGCGACCCTGATCGCAAGCGCATCAATGTTGATCCTTCTGATTGCCTCATACTCTGGCCTGCTGCCCTACGGGAATCGCGACGCGGGCGCCACGCCGCTCTTCGTTCTGCCGCGAGGCATTGTCATTCTCATTGGCGTTCTCTGCTTCATCGTTTTTTTGGGTGAAGGGTCTATTCTGGATTGGAGTGCGTTGTTCCTCATTTCTGCACATGGACTCGATCAATCTTATGCCGGGTTCGGTTATACAATGTTCTCGATCGCTATGACGTTCGGCCGCTTGATCGGCGACTGGATTGTCAAGACGTTGGGCGGTGCCAAAGTGGTCTTCTTCGGCGGCCTGTTGTCTGCGGCCGGTTTCCTTCTTGCAGTCGTTGCTCCAAATGCTTCTGTCGCGCTTAGCGCATTTGCACTTGTCGGATTGGGCGCTTCAAACATCGTGCCCGTGCTATTCACCGTAGCAGGTCGGCAGAAGGCAATGCCGTCCAGTCTCGCGATCGCCGCCGTGACTACGGTCGGCTATGCGGGGATTCTGCTGGGACCAGCCTTAATTGGATTCGTTGCGCAACACTTCAGTCTCTCGACCGCGCTGGTGATGCTTGCCGGTCTTCTGCTCGTCGTTGCTCTTGTCGGGCCGCGTTCCGCCGCCCGTTAAGCCGAAGTGTAGGATCGGGGGCGGCGTCATCGCGGCCTCGATCATCTCAGCCAACATCATACAGAACGTCGGATCACCGGCGGAACATAAACCTTGCGGTCGACTTAAGCCGCCCATCGATATGGATCCCAACATGACAAAGCTACCTGACGCGCTGTTCCTGCATCGTCTTGCCGATGCGGCTGACGCGGAAACGATGCAACGGTTCAGGACGCGCTTGAATGTGCAGACCAAGCCGAAAGACGGGTACAAGTTTGATCCCGTGACGGATGCGGACAGAGCGGCGGAAGTTGCTATCCGGGCGATTATTCGTGACGTTTACCCCGACCATGCCATTGAGGGAGAGGAATTTGGTGTCTCTGGTTCTGGCGATATACGTTGGGTCATCGACCCCATCGATGGGACAAGACCCTTCCTGCTCGGTATCCCCGTTTGGGGAACTCTTATCGGAATGACGGAAAAGGGTCATGCCGTCAGCGGCATGATGAGCCAGCCGGTCACGAGAGAACGCTTCTGGGCGGACCGGACGGGATCCTGGATGCAGAGGGATAGCAAGACCATCGAACTCAAAACAAGTGAAAAGGTCGATCTAGCCGACGCAATCCTTCACACGAACAGCCCCGAGCCGATTCTGCGGAACCCCCAAATCTCGTTCGGGGCTCTCAACCGTCAGGTCAAAATGACGCGTTATGGCGGCGAGTGCTACGCCTTCGCGATGTTGGCCGCCGGGCATATAGACATCTGCTTCGAATTCTCGCTTCAGCCCTATGACATAGTGGCCATCATTCCGATCATCGAGAAAGCGGGTGGTGTCGTGACGACCCTGAGTGGCGGCAATGCCGCGGCAGGTGGTCCCGTCGTCATCGCCGCGAACACCAGCTTGCACGCTCAGGTGCTTCAGATCCTAAACGGCTAACGATCCCACGGTAGCAACGAGATGAGCATCGGCCGGAATGCTGCACTTGTTTACATCAGCTCTTTTACGTGGATATGAGGTGAGAGCTCCAGCCTGTTTCCAATCCGTTACGAAGACGTAGCGAGGACCCGTTCGTGTCTGGAAACGACCCATTCGGCCCCGCCATCAGTCCTCCGGGCAGAATTTCCAACATAGCAAGGCCGCACAATGCCTCCTGGACAGATTGCAATGATAGCCGTCATCTTTGACCTGGATGGAACTCTCGTCGATAGCGAGAACCAGCACTTCGCGTCTATGTCTGACGCATGTCGTTCAATGGGATGCGAGCTGTCTCCGGATCTGGCTTCGAGGTTGTCTGGCCTCAGCACGGATGCCTGTCACGCTCTGCTTCAGCGTGAAGCGCAGCTTGTCGGTTCCTTCGACGATTTCGTCGATGCCAAACACAGGTACTATCTCGATCGCGCATCAACGTTGACCATACGCGCTGGTGCTGAAGAAGTGCTCTCATTTCTCGCGCGATCGAGCATTCCATTTGCCATCGCGTCCAACTCTAGCAGGACTGTCGCCGACGCAAATCTTGCTGCCAGCGGGCTGGATTCCACCAAAGTCATTTCGATCAGCCGGGACGATGTCGAGTTCGGGAAGCCACATCCCGATCCATTCCTCAAGGCAGCGGCATTGCTTGGCGTGGATCCGCAGTCATGTGTGGCGGTTGAAGACAGTGTGCCCGGCGCGATTGCGGCCCACGCCGCAGGCATGCAGGTGATCGGCTGGCCAGAACCGCATCGTGCCCAGATCATCTTCCCCAGTGGGACGCGCCTAGCCGATCCCAATGACCTTTACGCCACACTGGTACACTATTATGAGCGGGTAAGTTGATCGCGGCCGCTTGAACTGGCTCTCTCAGCCGATCCTTGAATTTGCCTTCATCAGGTCCGACTGCTCAAAATTCGCGATCAGCTAAAGCGGCTCAAGTACAGGTAGGCGTTTTTGGCAAACTGCTCCGGGTGCTCTGGATCATCGTGCTCAGCTATTAGAAGTCGTGCACCCTCCTGGACCGCGCTTCTTATCAGCAAAGGCAATACTAAAATCCCGTCCCCGACCTCCGCCCACACATAACCCCTATTTTCGGAAGATATGGCGACGTCTTTTATATGCGCGGCGACCAGCCTTGATTTCAAGCGACGGAGCCAGACGCTCGGATCTGCACCACCGAAGCGTATCCAGCCGATGTCTGCTTGCCATCTCAGCAGACCACTGTCGTCCGCGCGGAACAGTTCTTCGATGGGCGACCGACCTGAATTGAGGATGTCAAAGCACTCTCCACCATTATGGAAGCCAAGTTCGATGCCGCTGCCAAAAAATCGTTCTGCCAGAATACCGAGACAAGCTCCCGCTCGTGCCCATTGAGAAGCGTCCCGCACCTTTTGAATTCGCAAATCGTGTACGAAGACACTTCGTATTCCTACGATGAGGCAGGCGTCAAGAATGGCGCCGGCGTTGTCGATGAGGAACTGATACTCGACGTGCAGGGTCGTGCATTCCAGCCCCCGGACATCCAGCATTGTTCTGAAGATCGACGGTTCATTGATATGGATTTGCAGGCATTCGACCATCTTGAAACCGGCGTTGCGAGAGGCCTCAAGCTGTGCATCGATGGATCCTAGGCGCCTCATCGAGAAAAGCTGCAGCGCTATCGAAACAGACGCGTGACCCCACAGCGCCGTGTTTGGCGCTTCGACCATCGACGGAACCGACCTCGAACCTATTGCTGAGACCATCTGATGCAGCAGCGCTCCCGTGACCCCTGAGATCGCCCGGAGCTTAGCCGGACTGATCGCAGCAGCGCAAGGACGTGAGGATCAGCCTGCCGTTTCTCGCAGTCACAGCAGCAGCTTATCCTCCAACCAGTTTCCTCAATGTCAGAGGAAACGGGTCATTGCGCGGCCTGTCGGTTCTCACCGGAGAGTATGGTCATGAACTGCTCGACGATTCTCTCGGGTGTAGCAGCGTCGATCGTTATCACGTCATCCTCGGTCGAAGGATCTTCCAGGGTGTGGAACTGGCTCTCGATCAACGCGGCGGGCATAAAATGCCCAATCCGACAGCCAAGTCGCTGATTGGCTTCTTCACGGGAGATTCTCAGATAGAGGAATGTCACCGTACAGCCTGCGAGTGATCGCAATTTATCCCGGTATCGCGCTTTCAACGCGGAGCAAGTGATCACCGGCGGATCATGACTATCGGAAGCTAAGGCGCGACCGATGGTTTCTAGCCACTCAACCCTGTCATTATCGGTCAGCGGTGTGCCAGCGGTCATCTTTGCAATGTTGGTAACGGAATGAAGCTCATCACCCTCCACAAACGTCTGTTGAAGCCGAGCCGCGACCAAGCGTGCAACCGATGTCTTCCCGCATCCTGACACTCCCATCACGATTACTGGTATCTTGTGCATTTGTCGTGCGACCATCATGCAGTCTTCTCATGCCTGTGAGGTAATTTTCCGCCTACGGCGATGCCTCTTTACCCTTAAGCCAACGCTTTACAGACCAGTACCAATTCAGAAGTTGCCGTGCGGCATAAGGCGAGAAATAGCGGAACGTGGACATTTCTTGGGTCTCCAATGGTGTCAAATGCAGCGGTCAACCCCGACCGCGACGGTTGCGATAGACGTCAACCGTCACTGCGGCGACAATGATGACGCCCTTGACGATCTCCTGGTAGTAGGCGTCAACGCGCAAGAACGTGAAGCCAGAGGACATTACCCCCAGGATGATGACGCCGATGACCGTCCCAGTGATCCGTCCGATCCCGCCGGCTAGCGACGTTCCGCCGATAACGGCTGCTGCAATTGCGTCAAGCTCGTAGTTGACGCCCATGCCGGATTGCGCTGTCTGGGCACGCGCTGCGGTGACGATTCCAGCGAGTCCGGCGAGCATGCCGGCTATCGCATACACCTTGACCAGGTGCGCCTCCACATTGATGCCCGACACGCGCGCGGCCTGCATGTTCGAGCCAATAGCGTAGGTGAATTTGCCGTATCGAGTGTACTTCAGGGCGACATGGAAAATAATTGCGACCACGATGAACACGACGACCGGCCAGGCACCGGAGCCGATAAAGGTGAACTGGTCAGTCAGACCAGAGATTGGCTGGCCCTTCGTGTACCATTTGGAAATGCCTCGCGCTGCAACCATCATACCGAGGGTGGCAATGAACGGAGGTATCCGAGCATAGGCAACAAGGGCACCGTTGATGAGTCCGGCTATCGCTCCGAGGATGATGCCGACGCTAATCGGCACGATTGCCGGCATGTCGGTGAAGCCGGGATATAAAGCCCGTGTCCATTCGGAGGATTGCGCTACGCTCGCAGCGATCATTGCGGTCATGGCGACCACGGAGCCTGCCGAGAGATCGATGCCGCTGGTGATGATTACCTGCGTGACGCCAACGGCGATGATGCCGACTACGGAGACCTGCAGGATCGTGATCGTCAGGCGTTGCGTGTTTGCAAGAAAGCTCTGGCCGATGAATATCCAGCCCATTGCCTCATAGATCAGGGCAATCCCGACGAGGACAAGGAGGATGTTGAGTTCCTGAGGAGGCTTCCATCTCTGCATAGCAGGGGAGGGCGCAATGCGAGTTTTTTCAGCGAGATTCTTTTCCATCGGAGTTGTTCCCTTATTGGTCCGATCAACGGGATGCCAGTTCCATTACGGCGACCTGGGTCGCATCGCTCCGCGGCAGGATGCCCGTCACCTTCCCTTCGTGCATGACCAGGACGCGATCGCTCATCCCCAAGACTTCGGGAAGCTCGGACGAGATCAGAATGACCGCTGCGCCGGATTTGGCGAGACTGGAAACGAGACCGTGGATTTCCGCCTTTGCGCCAACGTCGATACCCTTTGTCGGCTCGTCGAGAATGAGGATCCTTGGTGCGGTGAGTAGCCACCGCCCAATTAACACCTTCTGCTGGTTCCCACCCGACAGGTTCTGGATGCTCACGTTCAGGCCAGTCATCTTGATGCGCAGCCTACGCGCCATTTCGGCGCAATCCACGGCGACAGAGCCGCCCTGTACGAAGCCCGAGCGTGTATAACGGGTTTGTAGTGCTGCGATCTGCATGTTTTCGAGAATGTCGAGCGCGAGAAGACAACCTGTTTCCTTGCGATCCTCGGTGAGAAAGGCCATGCCGTGCGCAATCGCATCGCTTGGCTTTCTGATTTGTACACTCTGTCCGGCGATGCGAATTTCGCCGGATGTCGGGGGGGTGACCCCGAAGAGGGCTTCCGCAACGTTTGAGCGCCCCGACCCTATGAGCCCGGCCATTCCGAGGATCTCGCCTGCGCGCAAATCGAACGAGACGTTGGAGAAAACACCTTCGAGATCGAGGTTTTTCACCGACAAAAGGACGTCGCCCAGTTCAACGTCCTCTTTGGGAAACATCTGAAGGACTTCTCTGCCCACCATCCGCCGGATGATTTCGTCGCGACTGATGGTGCTGGCCGAATGCGTTGATATATATTTGCCGTCGCGGAAGATGGAGATTTCGTCAGAGATTTCCAGGATTTCGTTCATTTTGTGCGAAATATAGACGACACCTTTGCCTTCGGTCCTCAGTTCCCTGATGATCTCGAAGAGATGGCTCACCTCCCGATCGGTAAGGGCCGAAGTCGGTTCATCCATGATCAAGACTTCGGAATCATATGAGACAGCCTTGGCGATCTCGACCATTTGCCGGCTGGCGACCGACAGGGTTCTGACCTCGCCATCCGCCCGGACGTTAATGCGAAGGCGCTGGAGAAGATCGTTTGTGATCCGGTTCATCTTCTTGTGGTCGATGAACCCGAACGCATTGCGCGGCTCTCGCCGTATCCAGATGTTCTCGGCCACGGTCATGGAGGCCATCAGGTTCAATTCCTGATGGATCATGGCGACACCCTTCTCGAGCGCATCCAGTGGCGTCGAGAGCATAACCTCTTTTCCCTTGAGGTGTAGCGACCCTGCGTCCGGCTGATAAATTCCTGCAAGGATCTTCATCAACGTAGATTTGCCGGCGCCATTTTCACCCATCACGGCGTGGACGCTACCGCTCCGGAGGTTGAATTGCGCGCCGTCAAGCGCGACCACGCCTGGAAACTCTTTCCGAATGCCTTGCGCACTGAGAAGCAAGGCCTGTTCGGCTGTGGGATCGGCCAATGTAACGTCGCTCATGACAATTCCTCCGAAAATAAATTGCGCGCGACCTGTGGTCGCGCGCAAATTGTGAACCTTACTTAAGGAAGTTCGCGAGATTGTCCTTGGTAACCAACGTCAGATTCGAATAGATCTTCTTCTCGGTGGGCTCGCCCTTCACGACCTTTAGGATCGCGTCTAGTGCATCCTTGCCCTGCACCGCTGGATCCTGCTGTACGGTTACAGCCATGTCGCCGGCTTTCATTGCAACGAGAGCGTCCTGCGTGGCGTCGATACCTGCGACAACAACGTTTTTCGTGGAGGCTCCCGATGCCTTCAATGCCTGGATGGCGCCGAGGGCCATCTCGTCGTTGTTTGCGATGACGGCGTCGAACTGCGTGCCGGCCGTGAGCCAGTTGGTAACCAGATCGAGAGCGTTCGTTCTCTGCCAGCCAGCCGTCTGTTCCTCAACGATCTTAATGCCCTTGCACTCATCCGATTTGAAGACGTTGTGAACGGCCTCGGTTCGGCCGCGAGCGACAAGCGTGCCCAGTTCACCCATCAGGATGACAGCATTGCCCCTGCCGCCCAACGCTTTGCAGACGGCGGTGGCTTCAAGTGTGCCCGCCTCGATCTGATCGGATCCGACGAATACCTGCTTTGCCGGCAGCTTGTCGATGTTGCTCGGCTGGTTGTTCGCAAAGACCATGGGAATTCCGGCATTTTCGACGGTCTTTGAGATCGTCACGCCAGCGTCTGCTTCGACAGGAATGACGATAATTCCATCGACCTTGCTGGCGATGAAGTTGTCGATCTGGCTCTGCTGCTTGGAGACATCGCCTTGCGCATCTTCGATCAGCAGCTTGACGTTACCGAGCTCCTTCGCGCGTGCTTCCAGGCCGCTACGCAGAATTGCGAGAAAGTTGTCATCGAAACGCTGCATGCTGAAACCGATCGTGGTTTCGGCGTGCGCGGATGCAGCGATGGTTGCTGCGAATACGGCTGCGAGTGCGAATTTCTTCATGTTCCTGCTCCGGTGTGTGGGTGATCATTCTTTGCCCGTTTTCTGTTTCCTGCCGGAGCCCTATACGGGTAGGCGCTCACGGGGCGCACACGTCCCCGATCGCGGCAGTCCACAGACAGCCTCGGTTTGGGTTGTGTGGGGGAGTTTGCGTCGCTGGGTGCTCGACATCGGCCGAGAACCTGGAGTTTTGCGATAATTCTTCGAGCGGAGCGGCCGCCTTCTCCCAAAAGGAAAGCCACCCCTTCGATAGGTGAAACGATAAACTTGACATTTGGTTTGTGTCAATCGCCATGGCTGTGAATTCTTATAAAATTTTGAAAGGAGCTCCATTCTGGGGGCATTGTATTCATGAACCCCGGATAATCGGCGCATAAAGGCGCAAAAAAAATTTGACAACAAGTTATCGAGGTGTATCGTTACACCAACCAAGCGAGATTTGTCGGAGGGCGCACATGTCCTCTGTCGCATCCTTCCTTCGGTGATATCCTTGTCGCTCCAGTAGCCTGGACGGCCTGATCATGGATGATGAACATATGGAAACCACACGGCCGAAGCGAAGCGAACGGCGATCGAGTGCTCAGGGCGCGACATCGGTAGATGTTGCAGCCGATCGCGCGACCATTCAGGATGTGGCCAAAGCCGCCGGCGTCTCCAATACGAGCGTCTCGAATTACATGAACGGCAGGCTGGAGCGGCTGGGTCTGGAAACAAGGGCGCGGATCGCGGATGCGGTGGGACGTCTCGGTTTCAAGCCAAATCAAGCCGCCCGGCAGTTGAAGACCGGTAAAACCAAGGGGATAGCGCTCGTTGTTCCCAGTATCGTCAATCCGTTCAACGGCCAACTGGTTTTCGCGATCGAGCAGGCTGCGGTCAAGGCTGGATACGCTGTCCATCTCTGCAACACGATGCGCGACAATGCAGTCGAAAAGCGCTTTCTGGAGAACCTGGTCGGTTTGGGTGTCAGCGATCTGATCACCATTGCGCCGCTGAGTGCCCGGAAAGGCTTTTACGGACCGCAAAGCGATTTCTCCGTTGTCGCGATTGACGCGGACCGGTCGGATCTTCGCCTCCCTCGCCTCGATACGATCAACTTCAATCATGAAGTAGCGATCGATCTGGCAGTGGAACACCTGTACGAACTCGGGCATCGCCGCATTGCTTACGTCACGGATCCGATGATCACATACAGTCGCCGCAAGCGTCTGGCTGGTTTTAAGGCCGCCATGGCAAACAGAGGCCTCCAGGGCGATCTGGTCGTATTGCTCGATGCAGATCACGGAGCGCGTGATATCGCTGACGCCGAGATGCTGGAAGTTGGCCGAAGTGCAGCACCGGAGGTGCTGAAACTTCGCCCTCGGCCAACTGCTGTTGTGGCTTTCAATGATATGATTGCTCTCGGTCTCCTCGCAAGCTTCAGACAAGCTGGTCTATCCGTGCCCGGCGACCTCTCCTTGGTTGGAATAGACGATGTCTGGGTCAGTCAACTATCTTATCCGGCGTTGACGACGGTACGCCAACCCATCGAGGCGATGGGCGCGGCGGCCGTCGATCGGATCATAAACCATTTGGCAGGGGCTGTCGGGGGAGGTTCCGACACGCTTTTCCTGCCCGAACTCACAGTGAGGGAGACATGCGGAGAACCGTCCAGCTAAGCGCGCGGTAACAGCAGGTCCCAACAAACAACCAAACCTCCCCATGACTTTGAGCAACTGGCCGGCACATCGCCGCGCCTTAGAGAGAAGGCTTTGCTTGATGGATATCAATTCCCACGCCAAGGGCTTGAGCACGGGGCTTCGGCTTGCCTGCGACACCGGCGGCACATTCACCGATCTGGTCGTGGAGGACGGCGAAACGATTCGACTGTTCAAGGCGTCTACCACCCCGGATGATCCGGTTCGCGGCGTGCTCGATGCCTTGCAGCTCGCGGCGGATCACTACAAGCTTGACCGCGGCACATTCCTCAAACGCGCCTCCATGTTCATTCATGGCACTACCCGCGCCATCAACGCGATCATCACCCAGAAGACGGCCAAGACCGCGTTCGTAACGACAAAGGGGCACCGGGACATTCTGGTGATCCGTGAGGGCGGTCGTATCGAGCCCTTCAACTTCACCGTCGCATATCCGGAGCCATATGTACCACGCCGTTATACGTTTGAGGTCAACGAACGAATTGACGCCCGCGGCAACGTCGTCTCCGAACTCGACGAGGCCGACTTCATGGAAACGCTGAAGCGCCTGAAAGACCTGAAGGTCGAGGCAATTGGGGTCTGCCTTCTCTGGTCGGTTACGAATTCCGTCCATGAGTTGCGCATCGGCGAGTTGATCAAGCAGCACCTTCCGGATGTTCCCTTCACCCTGTCGCACCAGCTCAACCCGACACTGCGCGAATATCGCCGCGCATCGGCCACCGTCATCGATGCGTCGCTGAAGCCGTTGATGTTCCGCTATCTCGACAGCCTCACCAATCGTCTGAAGGACGCGGGGTTCGATGGGCGCACGCTGATGGTCACCTCCAGCGGTGGTATCATGGATGCGGAAGCCGTCGCACGAGCGCCGATTCACTCGATCAATTCCGGTCCGGCCATGGCACCGGTCGCCGGCCGCTACTATGCAGATCGCGATTTCGGAAACCCGATCGCCATCGTCGCGGACACAGGTGGCACCACGTTCGACGTTAGCCTCGTGCGCGACGGCCGTATTCCGTGGAGCCGGGAAACCTGGATTGGCCAGACAACGCGCGGCCATATGACTGGCTTTCCCTCAGTCGACATCAAGAGCATTGGTGCCGGCGGCGGTTCGATTGCCTGGGTCGATGACGGCGGTATCCTGCAGCTTGGTCCCCAGAGCGCTGCCTCGACGCCTGGCCCAGTCGCCTATCGCCGCGGTGGCACCGAGCCGACGGTCACCGACTGCGCCATCATTCTCGGATATATCGATCCGGACTTCTTCCTTGGCGGCGCGATGGTTCTCGATCGTGCCGGCGCGACCGAGGCTCTGCGTACCAAGGTCGCTAATCCGCTCGGCATCAGCGTCGAGGAAGCTGCGGCCTCGGTTCTCAAGCTCTCGACAGAGAAGATGGTCGGCGCTGTCGAGGAAATCACGGTCAATCAGGGTATCGATCCGGCATCTGCACTGTTGATCGGTGGCGGCGGCGCGGCCGGCCTCAATGCGGTTGCAATCGGCAAGCGCCTGCAGTGCGCTGGGGTACTGATCCCGGAAGCCGGCGCGGTGATGAGTGCTGCCGGTGCGTTGATGTCGGAGCTTTCATCCGATTACGCACAATTGAACTTCACGACCAGCGGCAAGTTCGACGGCGAGAAGATCAATACAGTGCTCGCTGAGTTGGAAGCCCGTTGCCAGAGCTTTGCGGAGGGCCCCGGTGCGAATGCGATCGAGCACAAGATCGAATTCTCGGTCGAAGCGCGTTATCCGCACCAGATCTGGGAGATTGACGTTCCCTTGCCGTCCAGCCGGATTTCCTCTGATGGCGACCTGCAGGCGCTGAAATCGGCATTCCATGAAATGCACCAGCGTATCTTCGAAATCTCCGATCCGGATTCCGAGGTCGAGTTCGTTACCTGGCGGGCGAAGGTAAGCTGCAAGCTGAAGGAGGCGACCTCAGGATCGCTACCACGTGAAGGTGGCTTCAGTGGCGGAAAGGCATCCCGGCCGGTCTATTTCAGTGAGACAGGTTGGATCGACGTCCCGGTTCACCGCTTCGAAGCGATGGCTCCCGGCAATCCGGCGCCCGGTCCTTCTATCGTCGAATCCTCATTCACCACGGTCGTCATCGATCCGCAGACCGTAGCCGAACGCACCGCCGGCGGCGGCTTGCGCGTAACATTCTAATCAGGAGTCGCACATGACCAGCTCCCCTTCGAAAAATGCTCCCGACGGTGTGCAGATGGCGATGATCTCCAGCCGCATGGAGACGATCGCCCGCAAGATGCAGAACACCATCTTCCGGACAGCACGATCCGGCATTCTCAACACCGCGCACGACTTTTCGTGCGTCGTGCTGACGGCAGATTGCCAGATGCTGTCGGCCGCAGAAAGCCTGCCGAACCACACACTGATCGGCCCGGACCTGATGTGCCAGGCTGTGCTGAAGCACCATCCCATTATGAAGCGCGGCGACTGCTTCCTGCACAACAGTCCTTATGAGGGCAATTCTCACGCCGCCGACCACTGCATGATTGTTCCGGTCGTCGATGACGGGGGCGTTTTGCGCTTCTTCGTCCTAGCGAAGGCGCATCAGGCCGATTGCGGCAACTCGCGTCCTTCCACCTATCTCGCCGACGTCAAGGACGTCTACGAGGAAGGCGCGCTGATCTTCTCGGCGACGAAGATCCAGGAAGACTACAGAACCAACCAGGACATTGTGCGCATGTGCGAGTCTCGCATCCGCGTACCGGATCAATGGTGGGGCGACTTCCTGGCGACACTCGGTTCTGTTCGTATCGGTGAACGCGAACTGCTGGCGCTCGGCGATGAACTTGGCTGGGATGCGCTGGAAGGCTACGCGTCGCGCTGGTTCGACTATTCCGAGCAGAAGATGATCCAGGCCATCTCGAAGCTGACGACGGGCAAGATCACGCTGCATTCGGCACATGACCCCTTCCTTGGCCTGCCGGACGGTATTCCGGTCAAGGTGGAGGTCGAGATCGACGCGGAAAATGCCCGCATCACGGTTGATCTCACCGACAATCCCGATTGCCAGCCCTGCGGTCTCAACCTGACCGAAGCGACCTCGAAGAGTGCTGCCATGATCGGTATCTTCAATGCGCTCCTTGATCATCGTGTGATCCCGAACTCCGGAAGCTTCCGTCGCATCGACGTGAGGCTCAGGGAAAATTGCTGCGTCGGCATTCCGCGTCATCCGGCATCCTGTTCTGTTGCAACAACCAATCTGGCCGACCACGTGACTAACCCGGTGCAGCGTGCGATTGCGGAGTTGTCAGCAGGTTACGGTCAGGCGGCTACGGGGCCGATCCAACCGCCCGGCATGGGTGTCATTTCGGGACGCGATCCGCATAACAAAGACGAGCCATTCATCAACCAGGTCCATATCGGCGTAAGCGGCGGTGCCGGTACGCCAGTCACCGACGGCTTCCTGTCGATCATCCATGCGGGTAATGCCGGCATGTGCCGTATCGACAGTGTCGAGGTTGACGAACTGCATCATCCGATCCTGATCGACGATCGGCATCTGATAGAAGATAGCGAGGGTGCCGGTACCTATCGCGGCGCCCCGTCCATCTACAGCGAATATGGCCCTTGGGGTGGGAGTGAACTGACCATTCTCTATGCCGCGGACGGCACGGTTACGCCGGCAGCCGGTACGCGAGGTGGCGGCTCGGGTGGTACCTGCCGAGCGGCCATGCGCAAGGTTGACGGGAGCGTTGTCGAGCTACCCCCATGCCATGGCATCACGCTCAAGGCGGGAGAAAAGATCATCTCGCATTCGGCAAGTGGCGGCGGCTACGGCGTGCCAACCGAGCGCGATCCGGCTCGGGTCATCCACGATCTGGCCGAAGGCTGGATCAGCCTCGAACGCGCCCGCGACGTCTACGGCGTTGCCGTCGTCGGCTCGCGCGCCACGGATGATCTGGCACTTGACCCCGTCGGAACGGAGAAATTGCGCAGCAAGGGCAGGCCGCTCGCCGCAGCGAGCTAATCAATCGAGATCCTGCTGGGACCCCTTGTCCAGCTAAGAGGCGCCAGCATCGGAGCCAAGCTAAAGGTAAATAGGTGAGGACATTCTCTCATGTCGGATTTGGACTGGAGCAGCGGCGCTGCCTATGTCGACGGTCAATATGTGCCGCTCAAGGATGCCAAGATCCCGGTGACCGAATGGGGATATCGCCGTTCCGATGTCACCTATGACGTTGTCGGCGTCTACTATGGCGTGTTCTTCCGTTTGGACGACCACGTGAAGCGTTTTCGGGCGTCGATGGAAAAGCTTCGTATGAAGCCGCAGGAAAGTGACGATCAGATTAAGGAGATCCTGACCGAGATCGTCAAACGCTCGGGTTATCGAGAGGCATATGTCGCGATGGATTGCGTTCGCTCTCGCCCACCCCGCGGCGTGCCCCTACACCCTGCTTATGGGCGCAGCTACCTTATGTGCCACGTGTTGCCTTGGGTGTGGGTCTTCACACCGGAGCAACAGGAGCGTGGCGTTCACGCGATCATCGGCACCCCCGAGCGGATTGCGCCAGAATCCTTCGATCCGACGATCAAGAATTTTCATTGGGGCGATCTCACCCGCGGTAACTTTGAGGCACATGAACAAGGTGCCGAGACCGCCATTCTGCTCGACCGCCACGGCCATATCACGGAAGGTCCAGGCTATAACGTCTTTGCGGTGTTCGAGGGCAAAGTTGTCACACCGCGCTCCGGCGCGCTCGAAGGCATTACACGCAAATCGGTAATCGAACTTTGCCAGATGCTCGGGCTTGATTGCGAGCTTCGGGATATCACGCGCGCCGAGTTTGAAAACGCCGACGAAATTTTCTGCTCAACGACAGCCGGCGGCATCATGCCGATCAGCAAGCTGGGCAGCCGCATTCTCGGAAATGGCCGACCGGGTCTGGTCTCGACCCGTCTCAAGGACACATTCTGGGAAAAGCGCAAGCAGGGCTGGCATGCCACGCCCATCGCCTATGAATAACAGCGTTCAAAGCGACTGGCCCAGGCAAGGTGGCTGCCTTGCCCGGCGAAGTACCCAATGGAAAGCGAGTGAGTAACCGCCATGCAGCAGCAATCCATTTTCGACCTCAGCGCTAAGACCGCGCTGGTAACCGGTTCAAGTCAAGGCATCGGGTTGGCGCTCGCAAGAGGGCTTGCTCAGTACGGCGCCAAAGTTATCCTCAACGGCCGGAGCAGAGAAAAACTCGCAGCCGCGCAGAACCAGCTGCGGACCGAAAACCTTCTTTGCGAGGTCTGCTCCTTCGACGTCACGGACGCACAATCGAGCGCATCCGGTATTGCTGAGATTGAGGCATCCGTCGGATCGATCGACATTCTCATCAACAATGCCGGCATGCAGTTTCGCTCACCCCTGGAAGAGTTTCCGGTTGAAAAATGGGAAGAGCTGCTGAGGACAAACGTGTCCAGCGCGTTTTACGTGAGCAGGGCTGTCGTGGCGGGCATGATCTCTCGCCGCCAGGGAAAGATCATCAATATCGCATCCGTCCAGAGCGAGCTCGCCCGTCCTGGAATTGCTCCCTATACCGCGACGAAAGGGGCCATCCGCAATTTTACCAGGGGGATGTGCACGGACTGGGCAAAGTACGGGCTGCAGATCAATGCGATCGCGCCGGGTTACTTCAAGACACCGCTCAATGAAGCTCTCGTAAAGAGTGAAGAATTCTCCGAATGGCTTCAGAAACGCACGCCAGCTGGCAGGTGGGGAGAGGTGGACGAACTTGTCGGCGCCGCGGTCTTCCTGTCCAGCCCAGCCTCCTCGTTCATCAACGGCCACACGCTCTACGTCGATGGCGGCATAACCGCCAGTCTTTGAAGTCGGAACCGACCGCCCACACCACCGTCTTTCGGAGGATGGATGTCGCTCCGGGAACGACCAACTCGAAACACAGCTCGATGAGAGCGAGGGCGCCGCAGTTGCAGACAGGTCGCCGCAAACGGAGAACGATCCAAATGACAAAACTCTCTGAAATTCACGCCGAAGCCAGCAAGTATTTCATCGGCGGTGCTTCGGCGGGACAACGTTACAACGCACCGCTCGGCCAGCCGCTCTACATCACCCGAGCCGATGGCAGCAGGTTCTGGGACGCTGATGGAAACGAGTTCATCGATTTCCACACGGGTGCGGGCGCCGCCCTATTCGGACATAACAACCCGCGTATCCGCGAGGCGATTGGCAAGGCCCTGGATGTGGGGTTCTTCATGAATTTCGATACGGAATACCACACGCAACTCGCCCGGTTGCTGCAGCACTTCTTTCCGAGTTGCGAGCGGTTCCGGTTATTGAATACTGGCGCGGAGGCAACGCAGTCTGCAATCCGGTTGGCCCGGACCTATACCGGCCGCGAGAAGGTGCTGAGATTCGAGGGCCATTTCCATGGCATGTACGAGAGCATCTGGTTTAACCATAACATGGTGAGCAATGTTGACCGGCGTGGTGAGGTGGAGACGAATGCAGATTCCGCAGGATTTCCGATCCACGCCAAGGACGGCGTCGTCAACGTGGTTTTCAATGACGTCGAGGCTTTGGAGTACGCACTAAAGAAATACAAGGGTCAGATCGCTTGTGTCATCCTGGAGCCTATCAGCTATAACTGCGGGTGCCTCCAAGCGCGGGAGGAATATCTCCGCGCCGTCCGGGAAATGTGCACCCGCGAAGATATCGTCCTAATCTTCGATGAGGTGGTCAGTGGCTTGCGGATGCGGCCGGGTAGCGCTCAGAAGTACTATGGCGTCTTACCTGACATGACTGCCATGGCGAAGGCAATCGGCGGGGGCCTCTCAATCGCGGCCGTTGGCGGCAAAAAAGAAATCATGGAGCATGTCAATCCGATCGGGAACGCCGCGGTGAGCGGGACCTATAGCGGTGCACTGATGCCAGTGCTGGCGAGTATCGCGTGCCTGACCATCGCCAGCGAAGACGGTTTCTACGATCGCATCGAGGATACCGGGAGCAAGTTGTTTACGGGTATCGACGCTCTCCTGTCCAAGCACAAGATTGCCGGCCACGTGCGTGGTCTCGGCGCTCGGTTCGGCATCTATTTTGGGGTCGAAAATTCGGAAGACGACTTCGACTTCCGCAAAGTTGCCGCATTGCAAGACAGGGCGACCTACAAGAAGTTCGTGACTGAGTGCTTGAGCCACGGGCTCTGGTTCCACGATACCGCGGGCCCGGTTTCACCTGCCCATTATGGGATCACGATAGCTCACTCGGAACGCGATGTTCAGGACACTCTCGAGCGTCTTGATACGATCTTCAAGAAGTGCGCATGAAGCCTGCGAGCCGCGTGCGACCCTGTTTGACCATTCAGGCCTTGCCGCGCAATCACACTGGAGATCGCGCGGCAACCCGCGGGCGCTTTCATTGCCGGCCGAACAGGTTTGGACGAGATAGATTATATAAAGGAATGTGAAGTCGCCGAAGCTCCAATCGCGAGATAGCGTAAAGGAACCTTGGTGACGGCCCTATCATAGGGCGAGGGGTGGCAAGGGGGAGTACTCGGTCTAGCTTTGCGCGTCGCAACTATCGCTATGCGATCGTCGACTATCGCGGGAAAACACTCTCTTTAATTGGGACTTTTGCGAATTCGTCAGGCGGTGGCTTTCAGCAGCCATGCGTCATGGTTCTTCAGGAAGGTCTTGAGACGATCAGCGTAATCATGTGTGACGGCCTCGCGGACGCTTTGGCGCGCTGCCAGTGCCTTTCGCCATGCCGTCACGCGGGGCAGCGCGTCGAACGCGCCGGTCGGCGCGATGGTGTCGAACACATCGAAATAGCGGAAGATCGGCGCAAAGACCGCATCGACCAGACTGAACGCCGCGCCGGCGAAGAATGGACCGTCGCCTAGCTCGGCTTCGACACGGCCGAACTTGTCGATCAGGGCGTTGCGCTTGGCCTCGTAGTTTTCGGAATCCTTGGCGGTCTCGAAGCCCCAGAGGTCCGAGAGGATCGATGAGCCGAATTCGATCCAGCCACGATGCCTCGCCCGCGTCAGCGGATCGACGGGATGGAGGCGCGCGCCGGGCTGCGTTTCTTCAAGATACTCGCAGATCACGGCGCTCTCGAACAGCACGATGTCCGTGCCACCGTCCTGTTCGACGATCAGCAGGGGCACTTTGCCGAGCGGGGAAATGGCAAGGAACCAGTCCGGCTTTGCGGCCAGATGGACGTAGCGGCGCGTGAACGGCACGCCCTTCTCCGTCAGGGCGATCGCGGCCCGCTGCACGTAGGGGCAGAGGTGATGGCTGATGAGGCTCAGCTTTACGTCGGACATGATGAAATCTCCTTTGTGGATCAGCGAAGGGTGGGGGACGGACGCAGCGCATAGCGGCCGTCGCCAAGCAGAAATTGCGCGACAGACAGGATGATGAGGTAAAACGGATATTCCCAGCCCCCGCGCGGTGCGGTGAACACCCATCCGTTGCCGCCATGCACCCAGATGATCGCGCCGAGAAGCGCTGGAACCAGCGCCACGGCCGCCCACCGGGCATAGATGCCAAGAACCAGCATCACCCCGCCCACGGCTTCCGCCGCAAAAGTGACGTAAGCCAGCCATCCGGGCAGGCCGATGGCCTCGAAATAGCCCGCCGTGCCGGCAAGGCCAAAGGTGCACAGTTTAAGCACGATTGAATGGGCAAGATACATCACGCCGAGGCTGACGCGCAGCAGCGTTACCCCGTCGTCGGTTAGTCGTTTCTGTGTCATGGTAGAGCCTCGGTGGATAATAGATGTAGTTGCATCTATATAGGCACTTGCCTTGTCGGTCAATATAGATGTAATTGCATTCATGTCCGATTGTTCAAATTCCAGAACGCAGCAACCCTCCCCAGCCATCACCCGGGCATGGGTCCGCCTTATGCGCGCCCAGCAGCTCGTGCTTGACGCGATTGAGAAGGATCTGAAGGCAGCCGATCTTCCATCACTTGGCTGGTACGACGTACTGCTGGAGCTGTCGCGGGCCGAGGATGGCCGCTTGCGGCCCTACGAGATCGAGGAGCGCACCCTCTTGGCGCAGCACAATCTTTCCCGGCTTCTCGACCGAATGGACAAGGCCGGTCTTGTTCAGCGCGAGGTGTTTTCCGAGGATGGCCGGGGTCGATGGGTCATTATCACCGATGCCGGCCGGGCCATGCAGGCGAGCATGTGGAATGTCTATGCGGCGGCGATTCAGCGACATCTAGGCGACAAGCTGGACGACGCCCAAGCCGATCAACTGGCCGAACTGTTGGCCGCATTGTCGCGAAATTCCTAACTTTCGCGTCAATATCGCCCCCGCTGAATTTTAGGGGGAATCTCTGTCGCGAAATTCATTCGCAAAAGCCAGAGCTTCGCGAGTGAATTATTGGTTGTCGGTCGCCGGTTCACATCCGTCCTGCCGAACCAAGATTTTGCTCTGCATAGACAATCTGTCACCAAGCGAAAATAGGAATAGCGGGGCTGTCGGTTCAGATCCCATCAAGGCGGACATCGCTGACTTTCGCAATATGGCCTGCCGAGGAAACAGAAGATCAGTCCATTGGATAGCGGCTTCGCGCCCCGCCTCCGCCATTAATCACCCTGTCTTTCATTTTGCCGTCTTCTCCGTCCTGGGGGCTACAACCACATCACTTTGGCATTTTGCAATGCTGTGAGGGGAGGACGGCAACTACCTTGTTCTGACCCCATTTTAGCAACTCTTATCCGCGCACGCCGCCGTCCGATGGATTCCTTCTGGTGTTTGGCCTTTTTACCCCGCCGGTTGCGTTCATTTTGTCCGGCCTGATAGCGTTCGCCTATTTTATCGCGCATGGCTCGGGTGGCTTCTTCCCGGTTCTCAACCATGGCGAACCCGCTATGTTGTATTGCATCGTCTTGAACGCCCTCAGGGGTTCAAAGACAACGGCCGCCGTCGTGGCATGATTTTAATAGACGCGTGATGCCGAAGGTCGGTGTGGTCATCATGTCGGGCTTCGAAATCTACTTTAGCGGGATCCCGAGGACGGCCATGAGGTTCTATTCGGCCGTTCTCATTCGCCCGCTCTACTCTGGTTATCTCCACCCGGCGGCCCGTATCTCCTTGCCAGCTGTTCATGCCTTCCGACGTTGATTCCGGCAGCGATGACGAGGCAACTCCATCGCCGAGCGGGATCCTCAGGGTGGCAAGTGCCTCAAAGGGCAGATGTAGGATGCCATGGCTAGGTTGTCGTTCTCCGCGAATAATCTGGAAGGGGCGGTCGTCACGTTGAAGGCGTGATGGGCATCGCAACAGGCTGGGCCTTCGTGATGGAATACGTGCCGGTGGTCCGGCCCCAGCACCCGATCCTGAGGTGCGCCCTTTTATAACCACCGCTCGCTAAACGAGGAATCGGCGGTTTCCTTATCTCGACGTTCGTCGGGATTGAGCCGCAAGCGTTGGCCTTTTACGCTCACTCCAGCGGGCAGGCGACACGATAGCTGCGCCAGGAATGGGCGGCAGTTGCTCGGCCTGCTTCGCTCTATAGACACGAAATAGGAGCCGGCGACGACGGCGCCTGGCAGGACTATCCCACCAGCACCAATCCCCGCTCGGCGACCAGCAATTCTTGAGTTGGTTGTCATGCCGCCGAACGTAGTTCGCCAGCAATGTCCCGGCTAGATCACCTAAAGTAGCAACGTCTATAGCTACCTTTCGGATGCCCATCGCTCTTAGTTGAACGCCAACCACGACGCTCCTGAGACTAGACAGCCGAGTACGTCCGTCTGGCGGACGCAAAACAGGAATTCGTGCTGACTGGGCGGTGTCCGGTACATCCTGATCTCCTCCCGGAAATCAAATCGACACGGGTCTCCAAATTTTCCGCAAGCCTAGTGCAGCCGTGCGGATATCGTGGCAGCGATGGCTTCCTTGAGTTCGCCGACAATCTCTTCGTAGTCGGCGATCCGTTTACAGGGTGCTGGCTCGGTCTGCCTGGCTCTCATATCCTTGATGACGTCGGTGAACATCCGGACCTGTTGCTCAAGGTCGATGCTGTCGCTCACTGATATACGCACGATGCTATTCCCCGGCTAGTTCTCCCCCAGCCGCCGAGCATGGAACCAGCATTGCTCGCAATGCACAAATCAGCTTTTCGGAGTAAGCCTCGGTCCGAGACCAACTTAGCCTAAGCAGGCTCAACTACTTCAGCGCGAAATAGATGAGGGCAATTCCCAGAATGATCGAACCGCAAATGAGAGCGGGCGCATAGACGAAATCCATGATCGGGCCTCCGGTGTTGCCGCCCTACCTAGAGCAGCTTGCCAAGGCATCCACCCCTAAAATGAGACCAAAACACAACGGTCCTACGTTAGAGGCTCGTTAGTCAGACTGAAGTCCGACGCCGGAACATGCGAGAAGCAGAGGGGTTTATCTGGCGAGTACGCGAAGCCATAGCGTCCCTGGCACCATTCAAACGGCTTCGTCAGATGGTGTGTCTCCCCTTCAAACCCGTCGCCTCACGGGCGGCGGGTTAAGCAGGTTCAAACGATAGAGTGACAGTCCGCCGGTTGAAGCCAGCGGGCTTGCTCCATCAATGGCAGTCAGAGACGATGAGCACTCGGGGCATTCGGCCTTCGCAGCCTTCTGCGCTGCTGCTTCTGTGCTACCTATGCCCGTCGCGTAGCTCGCCTTGTTGCCTATATAGGCGCCGCACTGTTCGAAGGTCGGCATGACCTCGCGCGTCGCACTACCGACGGCCTCGCATTCCTTCATGGCGTTCGAAGATGCCGCATCCGTTGGTGCGTCCGCGATTGACCTGTGCTAGGTCAGCGCCGCTCAGAGGTATGAGCAGGCTAGGGTCCGGTCTTTCTTTCCGTGCAAGAAAATTGGCCAATGTTCTCCAAGGTGTATGTGCCGAGCTCGGTTTGTCCCCTCGTTGCCGGGTCCCAATCGTAGACAACGACCACCTTGTACTTCCCTCCACGCAGGAGACGAACGACTGAGTGCTCCAGCTTCCGCATGTCATCGAAGTAAGCTTCGGCGTCTGGAGGTTCCGCGGATTGCGGCGTGACCCAGCACCGGATTGCAAAACGCCCCTGGACCATACCAGCCCCCATTTTTCAGATGCCAACACGCTATCGCATAGCAATCTGGATCTATCTAGAAGTGCCTGCAATTACCTCGGCGCGTTTCCTGCGCCGTGCGCGAGGCAGCTTGCATCCGACCGTTCAAAAAGTCGAGGGGAGGGAATCAACGTTGAGAAACTGGAGTTCAACATCGATGTCCAACCAGGCTGACGCTTATCTGAGTTTTGACCTCCACCCGAAGCAGCGGCAGCGCCTGCCGACGTCGAGCACCTTAAACAGCCGCGCTTAGCGCTCCATTGCCACATCGGTATCCGCAGCGACGGGGCCGATAGGACCTCGGCAAGCGGCCAGACTTCTCCTTTGGTCCGTTCAACTGAGTGCGGCCCTAATCAGACTGGAAAATGCTGTAGGCAGGAACTAATCGTCCTGTGAAGACTTCTTCGTTGGCCTCAACGGCCGAAGAGGGGATGCAATGGCGCCTGATGACCTGAGCGCGACAGAAATTGAAGCGTGCGGCGCTCCTCGCGTTCTAATCGCTGAAGACGAGATCTTGGTTCGGCTCGATCTTGCCCAGAGCATTCGTGATTTGGGTTGGGAAGTTGTGGAAGTATCTTCGGCTGACGAAGCCATTGAGCTGCTGCGCCATCCTCTGCATTTCGATCTCCTGGTGACCGACATCCAGATGCCGGGCCAGAAGGACGGGCTGGATCTCGCCCGCCATGTGCGCGAGCAATTTCCCGACATGAAGATCGCGATCGTCTCTGGCGCAGCATATCTGGTTGAGCAATCTCAGGACCTCTGCCACCTTGTCATGAGCAAGCCTGCTTCGGATGCCGTTCAACAGCTGTTAGAGTTGATGAAAGCTACCGGTGATGGACCACAGCATCGCTGAAACAATCTTGCTGGTCGATAGCAATACGCCCCAGCGGACAGCGGTCGCGCAATATCTGCGCGAGTGTGGCTACCGCGTTCTTGAGGCAACGGGTGCCGATGAGGCCCGACAAGCGATCGCACATCACAAAGTGGATATCGTTGTGACGGACGTCGGCCTCAAGGACGACAGCGGATTCGCGGTGTCATCTTTCGTTCGCAAACAACAACCGGAGGTCAAGATTATCTTGACGCACACGGTAGAGAAGATCGCGGCTGTTGCCGGCGATCTATGCGAAGACGGGCCGCTTGACCATCCCTATCATCCCCAACTGTTAGTGGAACGGATTAAGCGCCTGGGCCGAAAAGGTGACTAGCGGATCGGTATCTGTTCATCGGAGTGGGGTTTCCTGGTTGACCTCAGGATGCTGCACCGCCTGGCCCGCATCGACAGTCTCAAACCCTTCGAAACCAGCAGCCTAAATTCTCACAACGCGTAGCTTTGGTTTCAGCGCCACCTCACGCCAGCGTCGAGCCATTCAGTTGAAGGACATTCCTAGCTTTTTAGTCCTATCGTAGAGTCTTCATCGGAATGGCTCGTTCCGGTTGCACCATCAACGGCCGTGATTTTAGCTGCCGGTGCGGGAACAGAGGCCGACCATTCCGTTCGACGGACGTGTGCTCGGCTACAGCCAGCTAAAAGCAAAGTGCGCGGGTGCAGATGGAGGAATATCGCCTAGACACAAGTCGCCCTGACGATCCGGCCCGTTGCTGGATCCGTCTCGATGGTCACGCGGTTCCCCCTGAAATCGTGAGTGACCATTTGGTCCGGCCTGATCTGACGGACAATGGTTGCACCCGTCAATCGTATAACTTCTTGATCAGTTAGCCTTGGCTTCCCCGCAAGTGCCTGAGCCGCAGTGGGCGCGCAGATTCGTTGGGGCGACGCCGCCGATACAGTCCTGCCGTTGCATGAGAGCAGGACGGGAAGCAATCCAATGAAAAGAACGCTGAAAACCTGATGCAGTGTATTCATTAAACGGTTCCTGGTTGGCATTGAACGAGAAGATATCGCAGCAGCCGCGAAAATGTTGGCCCCTGCGACAAAACTGTGGCGGAGAACTCTCTCATCCGTTTCGCGACAGACCTTGGTCCCTCTCTCCGTCAAGTTCCCGAGGCTGTGATGCAAGGCCTTTGGTAGGAGTCTCGACTATCAATCCTTAAAATTTTACCGACTTCTCTAACTCAGGGGTCAGACGGGCATGAAAGGATGTCAGCCGGAGGTCCTGATGTCCCAACTGGTTTCCTGTATCACTGAGCAACACAACTGGCTGCTTTTGCTTGTTGCAATCTGCGTCTGCACCGCCGGCAACCTGGCAGGGGTCTTCATGTTGTCGCGCGCTCGGCAGTGCGTCAAGGCGCACCGGAACCTATGGCTTGCCGTCGCCGGGACTGTGTTTGGCGGAACCATCTGGGCAACCCATTTCATCGCCATGCTTTCATACAGTGTTCCCGTTTCCTACCGGTTGGTGGAGACAGGCTTGTCGATCGTCGCAGCGATTGCGGTCTCTTGTCTTGCGACTTTTGCGTCCCTCTGCGGCCGAGCTCGGCAAGGTGCCGTCGCTGCCGGGGTTTTTCTCGGACTGGCTATCGCAACAATGCACACCATCGGGCTCAGCGCTATCAGTACCTCTGCCATTATTGAAGGCGACCTGGGGACCGAGGTGGCTGCATGGATGTTGGGCGGCGCGTTTGGAGTCGGTGCGATGTTGGTTCTTGCTCATCGGATGACTGGCGGTCGGCTGATCCTCGCAGCTCTGCTGATCGTCGGCGCGGTCTGCAGCCATCACTTCGTTTCGATGAGTGGCTTTGATATCGTGCCGTTGTATTCAGACGCGGCTCGTACACTGACATTCATCGACCGGGTGGGCATTGCTGTCGGCGTCTGTATCGTCTCCAGTCTGTTGATCGCTACAGGCGTTGCGGCACTATTCTTCGATCGGCACCTGACGGATGTCAAAGGGCTTGCCAACGCGACGTTCGAGGCAGTCGTATTGACACGGGCCGGGCGGATTGTTCATGCCAACGAGAGATTTGCAGCACTCATCGGGAAGGCGGTCGCCGACCTCAAGTCGTCGGTTCTGTCTGATTTTCTGGTTGACCGGCAAGGGCCGCAAGGTGTCCTGAAGTCGCCAAATGGCCCGGTTCCTGTCGAGATCGTCGAGGGCATTATAGAATACCGCGGCCGCGAAACGTCGGTACTCGGTCTGCGAGACATCAGCGAGCGGCTGGAGGCCAACCGGCAACTGGTTCATCTTGCCTCCCATGATCCGCTGACCGGCCTTTTGAACCGGCGTTCGTTCGCCAGTTGGTCTGATGAAGCTATCGCCGAAGCTGCGGCTGGGGGAAATGAAGTCTCGCTGCTGACATTTGATCTTGATCGCTTCAAGGCGATCAATGATGTCCATGGCCACGCCGAGGGAGACTTGATTTTGCAACAGGTTGCCGATGTTCTCAACGCTTCGTTCGACGACCGCGCGATCGTGGCGAGGATGGGTGGAGATGAATTTTCTGTCCTGTTGCCGGGATCTCAGGCATCTGCGGCGCGGCAAGCTGCCGCGGCATTTTTCGCAAACTTCAAATCGCTGTTTGATGCGCACGAAAAGGCAGGGGCGTTAGGCGTGAGCGTCGGTATCGCGACGTTCCCGGAACATGGACTTGAACTCAAGCAGTTGCAGAATAATGCTGATGCCGCCCTGTACCGAGCGAAATCCGAAGGGAAGGGGAGGATATGCGCGTTCGACCGTTTTCTTGACCAGCAACTGCGTACGCGGCGGCGGCTGGAAGAAGAGCTGCGGAGCGCCGCCCAGGCCGGCGAACTGTTCCTGCTCTACCAGCCAATCGTCGAAACGGCGTCGGGTGAGCCGCAAGGCTATGAAGCACTGTTGCGATGGCGCCATCCAACTTACGGCGTTCTATCCCCGGCGGTGTTCATCGAAGCTGCGGAGGAGAGCGGCAGCATCGTCGAGATTGGGAAGTGGGTCCTCGAAGAGGCTTGCCACCAGGCGGCGTCTTGGGACGACAGGCTCTTCGTCGCCGTCAATGTCTCGACGCGACAACTAATTTCTCCCGATTTAATCGAACACGTGACGACCGCCCTTGAAACAAGCGGTCTTGCGCCAGAAAGACTTGAGCTGGAGATTACCGAGACGGGGCTGCTCGAGGATCGTGCCAACGTCACGCAATGCCTTACCACGCTTGCCTTCATCGGCGTTAAGCTCGTGATGGATGACTTCGGCAGCGGTTACTCGTCGATAACCAACCTCCGCCGCTACCCGTTCCACAAGGTGAAGATCGATCGCAGCTATGTCGCAGCGCTCGATGATGACCCGGTCGCCGAGGTCATAATCGATTGTACGTTGGCGCTCGGGAAGAGCCTAGGCCTCTCCATTGTCGTCGAAGGTATCGAAACGGAAGCACAACGCGGTCGCGTCGCTGAAAAGATTCCGGATCAAATGCAAGGTTTTGTTTTCGGTCGCCCGGACGCCATGCAGGACCGGACCTCGGTGTCAGAACACGAGCCGCGCCCAAAACAGGCACAGCGACCGGTGTTTACGCTTCGCTAACCATGATTCGCTACCCTACGGTTCTCGATGCGGTCTCCTCCCTAAGCGTCGATGAGAAAACTTGGGCCGTGGGACTATGTCTCCGGCCCTTTTTCGTGTCATGGGAAGTTCCTAACTCGACGTCCCGTCCTGCGGTTGAATTTCCGGGCGGGGGCGAGGTCGATCCTGTGTTCACAGTCACGCGTGAATTTTTGGAGGCGGCGCGAAGCCGGACACAACTTTTCCAAGCCTGACGCCGTAGCACCTCGCGGACTGGAAGGCGATGCGGCTTGCTAGGAACAGAGCCCTCGGGACTGGACCGCCGGGGCGATAGGGGTTATCTGCAGGGCTTGTTGCGATGCTGAAAGCGTCGCCGAAACATCACCGCAGACATCCAAGGCCTCTCAAAGTGAAAAAAGTCCAGCGCAGCTTTGCCGTCGAGTACAGATCGGGTCGGCGAAAACTCAATTCCAATCCGAACTCGATCTGGGGAGACGTGGATCTCAAGTCCGTGGCGCAGGATCTGCAGGACGAGGCAATGCCATTTCTTCCGGAAACGTCCCAGGTTAACAGCACCGGAATGTCTTTCGCCGGCGAACAACAGGCCGCGGCGTTGTTGACACCGCCGATCGAGCAGGAGACAAATGCATCGGCTTTACAGGAGACCATAATGGCCGACGAAAACAATACGATGACTGATGCTGACACGCCGACGGTTGCGGCGCCCGCACCGAAGAAGGAGCGCAAACCTCGCGCCAAAAAGGCGGCCGCTGAGACGGCCTCGACCGCAGTTTCGGCGCAACCGGCAGCGGCTTCGAATGCCGCAGCGATCAAGCCGAAGAGAGGACGCAAGGCAAAGGCCGACGAAGGTGCGCCAAGTGCCAAGCGTGCGCCTGTCAAACGTGCTCCGAAGGCCGTGCAGGCGGCGACCGTGGCGGCCGTTGACGAGTTTGCGGATCTTCTGCAGCTGGAAGAGGAAAACCAGAGACTGCGCAAGCAACTGGCTGAGAAGCTGCGTGCTGAAAATGCCGATCTGCGAAAGCGGCTCAACCTCGGCTGATCGGCAGCCGTCGGTCAAGCGCTGGCCGCATTCTCAAGACTATGTCGAGACGAATATCTTGGCGGCGGCTGGTCCCGCCGCCAACGCTTTTGCTCGCAGCCTGCATGCGAGGTAGAATACGAGGTCGAATAAAATGGCGTCTCCATGGAAACTTCTTGCCCGGCTTGTGTCACCGCGACGTCAGCAGCGCCAAGAACACGGCCCGACCGATGACGTGAAGCCGGACGTATTGGCCATCGCCAAGCCGACTGAAACGGCTGCCGACAACGGGCTCAACACCGCGGATCCTCTGGTCGACGAAAAGCCGGTCCTTCACGATCAATCGGAGGCGGTGTCAGCGGACCCGGATCATTCCGAAGAAACGGCAAGCGGTATCCACGGCACGGCAGATATCGAAGGCGCCGGGCCCGCGGAAGCGGTTGATCCGGCCTTGTCCGATGAGGCCGATACTGCCGCACACGACGCACCAAAACCCTCCCAGGCGGGCGAAGGTGCAACGCGAAAGCGCAGCATCCGGGGCAAGAAAGCGGCAGGGGGTGAAGCCGTTCCGCCACCCTCTCCAGGCGTTCCCGCCGTTTCTGACGATGCAATCCGCCTTGATGAAGAGATCAGGCTGCTGCGGGACCAGTTGGCGCGCAAGCTTCAGCTGCAAAATGCACAACTGAAGAGGATGCTCGAGCGGTTCGAACGCTGAACGCGCCGTTTGTCCATCGCACCGAATAGCCGATCGAAATTGGCCCAGCCTGGATGTGGTCGGGGTTGCTGGCGCATCGGGTAAGGCCGTAGGACAACATGCCGGCTTAGCGGCGCGCAATCATCTCCAAGGATTTCGAAGCAATCTCGTCCAAGCCAATCGAGAGGTGCATCGACGTTGTGTTTGACTGGCGAAACCCGCGCCCCAAAAGCGAGCTGAAGGAGGTCAAAAGAGCTTGCTGCTGAACCATGAGCCATCAGAAGTAGCGACCTCGTGGTCTGTTCGTCAGTTTGAAGGAGCTGGTGTAGTTGGTGCCAAAGCTGCTGGCGGTGTTGTACCAGCTGACGCAGGTGGTGTAGCTGGCGGGCTGGGGTTGGTAGCGGGTTGATCGAAATCTGACCGGAATATCAGCACGGCTACAATGACCACCAAAACGACGACGAAGCCAATTATTGTGTTTCGATTCATGAGTAATCCTCCCAAAACCAAGGGTCGGCTTTGGGAGAGGTAGGCCGGACAAACGGGCTTGTCCACTCCGAGGCCGCCTCTGGTGGGCCATAGGATCCGGCACGTCTCATGAAGAGACCGGGTCGGCGCAGGCTGCAATCAAGGCTGAAGAATTGTTCTCGGGGCACCGCCAACCGGCGCCCATCAATCGCGCGAGAGTCGCGCCTCGAACCTCTCCGCCGATGACCCGGGGCCGATACGCTGCCAACTGCAGAAGCAATTGCCCCGGACGTTGCAGCACCGGATATGCCAGTCGTTAGTCTTGGAAATTTGTTCATCGGGCCGTCGTCCAGGAATGGGAGCCGGCCGCACCGTAGGACGTCACATGATTTTGCAACAGTTGGGCCACACAAAAGACTTTATTTCTCGACGTGGGGAGCTAAGGTTCCAACCGGGGTAGGGCCTTTCCGCTCAAAACTTTTGACGACATCTTGGATACGCAGACGCCGATGGCAGACAAACATGATCGCAGTGATGGCGGGGCAACTGGCCGTCGCTCCAAGCAATCTGAGGCCGAGGCAGTGGCACATCAACAGACACACGACGCCGCCGCGTTCCTGGCGGCAATCATCGAGTCCTCCGAGGATGCCATCATAAGTAAGTCCCTTCAGGGGGTCATCACCACCTGGAACCGGGGTGCGGAGCGGCTTTTTGGATACAGCGCCGCTGAAGCTGTCGGGAAGTCGATCACTATTCTCATACCTGAGGAGCGGCTTGACGAGGAGCCGTCGATCCTTGCGCGTATCCACGCCGGAGAGCGCGTCGACCATTTCGAGACAATCAGGCGTCGTAAGGATGGCACCTTTTTCGATATTTCGCTGACGATCTCGCCAATCCGCAACAACGACGGCAGGATTATCGGAGCCTCGAAAATTGCCCGTGACATTTCGGACCGGAAGCGCGCAGCAGAACGCCAGGATCTTCTCCTTCGGGAGATGCATCATCGGGTCAAGAACCTTTTTGCAATCACCGGGAGCATCATCACGTTGGCAGCGCGCACGGCGCAGACGCCGAGCGAGCTCGCCTCTTCAATGAAAGACCGTCTTGTCGCGCTCTCGCAAGCACACGAGATGACACTGCCGAGCTTTACAGGGGACGAAGCATTTCAAGAGCGGTCCACGACCCTATTCCAGCTGTTGTCCAGCCTGCTTTCCCCGTACGATGAGGGTGAGGGAGGTAGGTGGCGCCTTCATGGTGAAGACGCACCGATCAGCGCCGAGAGGGTGACAAACCTTGCCCTGCTCTTTCACGAATACGCCACCAACGCGGTGAAGTACGGATCCCTGTCCAATGCGGAAGGGCGATTGGACGTGACGCTCAATGCATTCCATGAAAGATTCGAGATTTCGTGGCTTGAGTCTGGCGGAGGACCTTCCAGCAAAGCGGAAACGAAAGATGCGGGATTCGGCACGAGGCTGGAGCAGATGATCATCCGCAGCCTCAGTGCAAACGTTTCCAGAGATTGGCAGCCGCACGGCCTCCTGATCAAGCTGTCAATGCCCCGCGCCGCATTCGCAGCGCCAGCTGAGGCTCAACGTGTGCCGAGACCGTAACCCATGCTCGTGGTTGATCGCCGCGAAGCGGAGACGCCGACCGAAATGGTGGGGGCTGAGTGGATGCAAAGCTCCCACGTTTTCAAGGGAGCCTTCTAAAGGATTTTGAGTGCCGGAAGAAATTGCATTTTTCTTCGAGGCTCATTTTCTTCTAGTCGCCCCTCCATCTGCGCTTGCCGTCGAGACGCTTCACTCCTACCGTCCATGAAGAAATGGGGTTGGTGACATGGGTATCTCTCATGGCCTTTTTGGGCATGGATCGGCGCTAGATCCCAACGACCTGAAGCGCCGCCGAGACGGTGTTCTGATCGAGGGAGAAACACCGCAACTGGCCAAAGGTGATTCGAGATTTCTTCGTCTTCACTCAGTCCCAGATCATCCTCGTCGACATCCAGGGCATCACCGGCAGCAAGGTCGACACACGTCCATCCCATATAAGGCCATCACCCGCTTCGCGGTTGAAACGGCTGGGACGTTCGATCTTGATTCCGAGCTCAAGATCTGGGTTTCCGGCTCCAGCACGCCTATCGCCAAGACGCTCAAAAAGGGAACCGACGTGCGCGGCATTCAAAGGGAGTTGGCGACAGGAGTGCTGCGGTAGACCGGCCAAGGTCCAGTCCTAGTGTAAGTCGGATCCCGGAGCCTGACTCCCAGGGCCATTGCCGCGCGTCGCCGGCGGAATCAAAATCTAAAGCCTTGATTGGGAGCTTCTGGTAGAGGCCGGCATTCAATGCGGAAGTAGACGTAGATGTCACCCCCAAACCGGCACCTAGGGAAATGACTTTGCGCCCGACAACATCATGAGCAACTGACGCTCCCCCCTTATTCCATGTTGAAAGAGATCGATCAGATCTCGAGCTATCCGGTTGGCCGCGGCGCTTCCCTTCTCTAAGCGCCTTCGTTCGCACAATTGATCGAATACCTTTTGGAGCATTTCCAGGTCTTCGGGATCGAGAATAGACGCCGACTGAGAATGGTTCTGGAGCATCGTCTTTAGTCACATGCAAGATCGAGAGCGGTTGAAGGGGACCCCACGATAGAGACGGTAGCAACGGGTGCCTTGCCGAATAATTCGGGATCGCCAGGCTGATCAGAACACCGCTCATGCCGGTCATCGACCAGCGCGCCAGCTTCGATCACTGCAGCGACAAATGCCAATCGAGCCTTCGCCAGTCTTTCTCGGCCAGCTTGTGCGGCATAGCAGGCGTCCATTGCGATGAGGCGGTAATTTCCAGTCCTTACTGGCCATCGATCGAACAGAGCGACCAGCGCCTCGTCAACGCCGCTCACGGAATGCACCATATTATCATCGGTCCGATAGTAGACGCACAAGCCCCACAGCGCAGTCTCCATTGTTACCCCCTTGTCCCAATTTTGCTCCATTTTATCACGTGATTTGTGCCTCCTTCAGCGCCAGGCCGAAGCAGGCCCTGGCGTCTTCGATCGACAGACGGCCATCCATGGCTGCGAGCATTGCCAGTTGGGCCTTCGCGAACTGCGAACCCTTCACCACGGGCCAGCACACATTCTGACCGCCCCGCGAATTCATGAAACCATATGCTTCAAATGGGCCGCGAATGACGATCCCACAGGCGAAAAATGGAGGGTCCCAGAATACTGTTCTCATGAAATGCCCCTTCCCGGAATGGAAAGGTAGTCAGATTTTTCGCATCTGACAAAGCGGAAATGTCGTATCCATCCGTTCATCGGCAAAAGAAGGGGAGCGACATGCAAGGGGAGCCGTCCGGAACCCCGAGGAAATCAGGCGAAAATAAGGATCTCTGTCCACCCAATCACAATCACGTGTTTACGTTCTGGACGTCGTCGCACAAAGACTTGCCAAATGAACACCAGTAAATACTTTCCTGCGATTTTCCTTTGGGACAGATCCAGAACAGTGAGCAAGCTGAGCTTACACCCAAGGAGGGTCATCTGCGTGGTCGCGAGCTATATGACTGGCGAAATGTCTCAACTTCCTGCGCCAGCCTCGGCTCGAAACTCAGGCTCAGCCATCTGCTGCTTAGAGCTGAGAGAAGATGTTTCTGACAACCGCAGACGATCAAACTTTTGTGATCAATGTTAGGTTGATCCGAAAGGCTATTTTTATATCATGCCATGATCAAATACGTGGGGAGAACAGCTATGCTAGCTTTCGGAGATGGTGGACGCTCTTCGTTCCGTCCGTCCAAGATCCTATGGCTTTGGTCGCTGGTCGGCGCGTCGGTACTGACGATGATCGTTGGCTTCACATGGGGTGGCTGGACAACATCGGCGAGCGTGCGAGAGATGAAAATGGTCGCAGCGCGGGATGCGCGGGCCGATCTGGTCGCCGACATTTGCGTCCACGACTTCATAAGCGCGAGCAATGCCGAGCAAAACCTGCAGGCCCTCAAAGCTACATCGTCCTGGGAACGCGAGAATTTCATCAAGGAGGGAGGCTGGACAAAGGTCGCCGGGATCGAGGGGCCTGTTATCAATGCGGCAAACAACTGCGCGGAACAACTGATGAAAATGAATGAGCTTCCGCAACAAGCCACATCGGCAGTGACGGACAGTTAACCTTCGAGTGGATGTGATGAGATGTCCAGTCGAACCAGGCCCGCCTGAAATGACTTCGGGCGGGCCTAACGGGATCGATGTCGCGGCAGGCTGCGCAGTGGCCTGTTTGTTGGGTTCGTGGAGCGACGCACCACTTCAATGCTCGAATTTTTTACACAATTCCCGTCTCCGTCAGGAGCCGACGCGAGGAGCTAGGATTGCAAACCGAGGATTTTGAGGAAACAGCGGCCGACATCCACTCTGCGCCATACAATCCGAAGCCGTTTCACAAGCACATGATGAGCCCCTCCAGCGAAGCGACGCTTCGAGTCAATTCGATCACCATCAATGGGATTTGGTGCGAGGTTGTAAAGGCTGACCAGCAGTCGCTGCTGGGCACCGTCGCATTCATCGGCCGCGGCGATCCCCTTTTGTGCAATCGAGACCCGAGCGAATTCACCGATACAACAGCAGGGGCGGAGATCACGCTCAGGGCCGTAACCGATGGGCGCGGACTGCGAAAGACGGATGTCCTGTCGTGGAGAATCAACCGGCATTCGTCGGCAAACCTCTCACAGAATATCGCTTCAGATTTATGTAACATTGACTTAGCTGCGCGGGCCACTGACGTGCCTGCCGAGTAGCGGGCCGCCAAAGTCTCCGACGTTATTCGATGGCTTCGATTGGGATCCGTCAGTCCACGAAAGCGTATTTGGTCTAGTCCCCCGACACTGCCACTGCAGCGCCAGATTTAGGTGGAGCGCCGTCCACGGCCGACTTGGCCTCAACCTCTATTTAATCCAGCCATGGAGATGAGATGTCCCTCAAAACATTCGCGCTCGCCGTTTTTGCCCTCGCTGCAATCGGTCCAGCATCGGCAAATGCGCGGCCCGGCTCCGCGCCTACGATGATCAAAACGTTTGGAGCTTGGGGTCTCTATTCGTATTCAACAGATGGTCGGAAACACTGCTATGCACTCTCCACGCCACAGGAGGCTCGGCCGGCAAATGTCGATCACGGCAACAACTATATCCTGGTGGCCCCAGACCCAAGGGCCGGCAGCTACTATCCGCAAGCTGTGATGGGCTATGACATTCTCGGCGGCTCAGAGATAACGGTGGCGGTCGATGGCAGAAATTTTTCGATGACGTCGAAAGGGAATTCCGCCTGGACGAAGAACGCGATCGACGACGCGGCACTGGTTGCGGCGATGAAATCCGGCAGCTCAATGACGTTGAGCGCGATCTCGAAACGAGGCACGCGAACGAATTACAAGTACGCACTCGCGGGCATAACAGCGGCGCTTACAGCAGCTGCAAAGTGTAGCTGAACTCGATCGACTACCGATCACGAGGCGACATTTCAGCGTGATCTACTCGATGCCAATCGAGAAATCGACCGATCCCGCCCCCTCACGGTGCGATAACACTCCTGTGTCCGCCTCTATCTTTTTACGTTTATCATGTCATGATATATTTTGCTGAGCGATCAAAAAGAATCGCGGGTGAAAGCTAGCCTAAAAAAGCCGGGGAGGGTGCAGATGAAGGATATTGCAGAAGTTGCCAAGTTGACGCTGCTACTTGAGCGAATCCTAAGGGAACGCGGGCTTCTAGATCAGGAACAGTTCGATGTCTCGGAGCTACCAATTGATCTGCAAAAGAGGATGGGCCGCCTCATCGAGAACGCCTCCGAGCTGCAGGGTCTCTTGAGGATTGGCCACGCTGCTCGTCTTGGTGAAGCACTTTCTCCGCCCGTTCTTGAGGCAACCCGCGTCATGGTTCAGGAAGTGTGCGAGGCATTGTTGGACCGTGATAAAATTCAGATTGAAAGCACGGTGCATTAGTGGGGGATGGCTATGTCGATGTCATCCCCCGCACGGGGTTCTGTGCAGGCTGGTTTGCTTGCCGCTGTTTTTTCAATCGTGACTTTCTCATATGCCGTTGCTGGCGAAACGTCGAACTGCGCGGACGCCGCCAAGAGCGCGATGGTTCGAACCCCTGGGCAGATTTTGTCAGTCAGATCCGGGAGTGGTCGGTGTGTCGTTGTTCTCCTCATGCACCGTGAAGGGCAACGGCCGAAGAGGGTGGTTCTAGATCTCACGAACGAAATGAGTTCCTCCCACGGTGCTAAGCCGAACCAACCCGCCCTGGGTCAAATCCGGGCAATGAGCGATTGAGGCATTGCATCTTCATCAGGAGTGACGAAGCTTGTTGAACGGGGCCTTCGAATTTTACTTTTCAAAAAGTGGAGGTACTTGGACCCGGCTAATGGGCGGTGCAGCCTTGCTGGTTCTTGCCTTGATGCTGATATGGGCAGGCAGCGCGGAGGCCGCGCCACCAAGCCACCCGCAGAGACCACCTGCGTTGAAGGCTAAACAGGCCACCTATATTACCGACGTGACAGGCAAGCGCGTTCGAATCGTTGGTCCACGCTTCTATCCAAACCCCACGAAAAGCCTACCATTTCCCGGTCGCGGCGCGAGCCCGCCGGACCGGCAAAACTTCTAGCGACAGTAGGCGCAGCGTGTTGAGTGGGTCGGCGCGAAAGCACAAGGAGGTGTAATTGATGAATCGACGCGAAGAAACAAGAGCGGCAGTCATAAACTATCTCAGATCTATCCATGCGACGCCCGCGGCGCCCGTCAACCTGCACCAGCTGACAGTCGCCCTGGCTAAGGCGAACTTTACTCAGGAGGAGATCGTAAGAGCATTGTTCTGGCTGGAAGCGGATCGCGTCCTGGAGCTGATGCAAGGCAATCTTGTCCGTGTCATGCATTTCATGACAGTCGATGAAGATGCGCCGGCTTTGACGCGCTGATATTTAACGTTCACGGGCCTCGCCTGGCCCAGTAAGATCAATTTCTAGTTCTGTTCGAGAACCATGACTTGCTCGATTTGCGCCGACCATCGCTTCCCTTTCTGAGTTACAAAGAAAAAGGTCGCAGGCTTGGTCCTCCGTATCCAGCGGAAGAGACGGGTCGGCTGCCTTACACTGTCAACAGCGCCGGCCGCGACAAGAGTTGCGACGGCATCGGCAATCGCGTCATCGGCAGCTCTGACGTGAGCGGATAGCTCGGCCCAGGTGAACGGAGCGGTGCAGTAGATCTCTCCACGGTGGAAAACTTGCATTCGCCGATCGCGATGTCCGCGACCGATTACTCCGAGCAGTTGCTTCTCGACCCCGTTGAGTTCCGAAATTGCCACCGCAACCTCCTCTCTTGTCGGCGTCTCATCAGGGTTTAACCCCACCGTTCTCATAGTCGAGTTAGGTCGGGCACCATCGGGCAAAGCGAGCCCACTTTGTCCCCCGCCTCCGCCGACGTCACTTGAACGAGAGTGTACCGAAGCTTTTGTCACCCCGGAAACCATCGCTTATCCCGTGGGTTAGATGTCATGAAGGGGGCATCGATGCCCTATTGCCAAGTTGACCGATGAACGAGCGGCTTTTTTTCGAGTGAAGCCAGATCGTGTAAGGGCCACTTGATAGGAGCAGATATTGACGTAGCGGTCGAATTCAGCGTCGGACACCCTGGATTGACGGGCCACACAGCTCACATCACACCCGCACTCATTGAGCGCGGGTAGCAGTTCTACTCCGCATCCGGCTGAAACACTTCCTACTTTCAAAAGCCCCCTCTTACCGTCGCCGCCAAGACAATCTATGATTCGCGCGCGCGACAGCGGACATCGTGCTCGAGGCGGACCATGCACAATCCGCCGCGCGCACGCGAACCGTCCTCCCCAACGCGGACACCGAAATTATATATCATGGCGTGATTCAATAAAAGGTTTTTGAATGCCGAGTGCAGAAGAAGTTGACTTGAAAAAGGAACTGCCCCCTGACTTGTACGGCGCGCTCGCCGGGTTCCGGCTCGCACTGCGTCGTTTCCTGGCACTCAGCGAAGCAGCACTTGCGGAGGCCGAGGTCACATCACAGCAATACCAGGCAATGCTGGTGATCAAGACGGCGGTCGGCGGTCGCATCATGATGAGGGAACTGTCAGAGCAGATGTTGATGCACCCTCACGGTGCAGTACAGCTGGTTGACCGCCTCTCATTGGCTGGTCTGGCAAACCGAACGCCCTCCGAAAATGACAGACGAAGCGTCTTGATCGGACTGACGCCCAGAGGGGAGGGCCTCCTTGAGGCGCTTGCAAGAATCCACGTCCAAGGCTTGTTGGCCAATCAGCCCTTGCTGGTCGAATCGCTGTCGAAACTGCGCGACCTGGGTGAGATAGATTAGCGTCAGGCGGCGAACTCCGGGATATAGGCTTGGTCAGAAAGGCAGGATCTGATCCTTGACAACCGGGATATGGGCCGTGGCCAGCGTGAGGGGTGCAAGCCACAAAGCGGTGATGATACTCCCGAGCAGCCAGAAGATCGTGTCGAAGTTCATGCTATAGCGTTGTTTCTGCCGTCGTGACGGGGCCGGACTTTGCGAGAGATTCCACGTCACGCCCGCAAAGAAGATGGCGCTCAGAAGGCTCCCGAAAATGGCGACGAAGTAGAACGTCATCGTGACGACTCCGGCAGCGAATTTTATGCCGAAGGGATCATCGCCCTGGCTCAAAACCGCGACACCCGTTGCCCCAACGAATATGCATACAGGCGCCAACGGCCACCAGAGAACAAGCCAGCCAAAGGCATCCTCCATACCTCGTGCGGCCGCTTTCAATGCCATCGAAACACGATTGGTCACGCCAGCATCCTCGCAACTTCCTGCGGTTCACCACTGCAGCCCGCTAAAGAGGGCTATGCGCCCTCCACGTATTTTACATCATCCGATGTCATGGTTTAAGGAGGTTTGCGTTCAAATGCCCGCGATGTCGGGGCTTTAGGCGGGTTGGTCCATCGAAGGCCGTTGGCCGAGAGTGACGAGGGGCCGACATCGTTGAACGTCACATCGAGTTTAATAACAGGGCTCGGCACCTCGTCGGCCGGCTTGCACCATAGGGGCAAGTATCGCTTGTCGATGATGCACATTCCGCGGCGTCCCCAGAACAGCTGGAGAGTTCGTGCATCTTGGGCGGACCTGGTTCCGGACGTCGCAGATCGAGCCGTTGTCGGTCGTGACAATGGAAGGAAATCGGATATCAGGCTCTCCTCATCTGAGGTGTTCCTCTTAGAACGAAGGGTCGATGACGCATGCGTCGGATGGTGAACGCAAAATCAGACGTCGGAGGGGTTAAGAGCGCGCCGAGGCGGCCCCATCGATTTTTCCAAACCGAAAAGACCGCCGCGCTCGCGGTCGGCGATCATCTCTTTCAGTTGCCGGATCTGGTTTGGATAATATTCGTCCCCAGTACGGCGCCATTTCTTCTCCAGACTGCGAACTGCGCTGTGTAGCACCCGCAGTTCATCGTCGATGTTTGACATGATCGGCCTCCACATCCAGAACCTAAGTTAACGGCCAAAAAATGCCACCCCTTCGCCAGTCGCCTTTGAGAGTAAAGCAGCACAAAGGAAACGACGTAGATCGTATTGCTGAGGTTGATGGTCTCGCTCACGGGTTGTCTGCGATGGCATTTGGTCGACAGCCAAGAAAACTGTTGACATCGTGGTGGAGAGAATACGTTCTATGGGGTGAGCCGCCGAGAAGGTTGCCGCAATCCTACAGGAGATCTTTGCCTCCGGGTCCCACGAACTCGATGCGCAAACCCTGAGCCTGCGCGCCTTTGACAAATCTATCCGCGCTCAGAACATCGACGCTGATCCTTCCGCCCAAACAGTAACCGAATGGCTGAGCTAATTCCTTGCGAACCCACGCATCGGCTCGTGCCGACCGGATCGAAATCTCCCATTGATCATCTTGTTTCCGATCGAGCGCGAAATCGCAGTTGCTGTGGTCCGTCGGGCATACCGCTCCCGCAAGCAGCGGTTCGTTATTCCGTGAACGATGGAAATCGGTGGGCATTCGTACGCTCCTGCATGTTTCTAGGTGACCATCATGGCCGTCCTGGTTGAAACGAGGCCACTATTCGTGATGACGTCTTTAGCTGTGGCGACATTATTCTGCGGGCTTCGGAGCATTGCTATCGTTTGCTTGCTCTTTTTGCGCCTGTTCTGCGAAATATCTCTTCCCCAAAGATTCCGATATATAACCGCTGACAGCCGAGGCTTCTGACGGCGTGTCGCACTGCTTGGGCGAGCCGAACGAGCGCGAACAACAACCAATCTGTGCCGATGATTGATAAGATGCAAATGAAACTTATTGGCCGTTACCAACAACGTTTCTGCTTTGTGTTAATCGTTGGAGGTCGCGATAGCCCCGGCATTGCCTGAATTTCACTCCAACCGGTCGTGCTACGTGAAACGCAGCATGTACGAAGACCCGCAGCCGTCGCTGCTTTGATCCGTTGCGCGCGATAGACTTTGTTCGGAAAGGGCAGCTATGCGAAAACCAGTGCACTTTGGCGCCGAATGCGATCATGACAAGGTAACCTATCAACATCAGCAACAGACCGCGGTCCTAGGCTCAGGACCTATTTAAATCGCTTTGTGTGGCGTACTGCCTTTGATTAATTGAGATCGAAAGGAGGCCGCCGCAATCAGTGATCTGATGTTGTTGTCAGAGGCGCAAATGCGCGGGATCACGCCGTATTTTCCGCTGCCCCATGGCGTTCCGCGCGTTGATGACCGGCCCGCTCACCCTTAGCAGGAGGCGTGCCGTAAGGGTAGACGGGATGACGATCTCCTTGGGCCGAGAATGCAGGTGCCACTTCCTCGGTCGTCAAGCAAATGCCTCCCAGCCTGCACAGGCGGGGAGTATGCCGGGATACGCCGTCTGCGCCGGAACCGGATACCTCAACGTCCGCCGGAGAGGTCCTTGGCATTGGTGTCACGCAGCATGTTAGGGCCCAGGATGGGCAACGTCCAACAACTAGCGTCGGAGCCAAGCCGAGCGGACCGAGCCACAACTCTTTAAACCGTAAAAGCTGCCTTTATTGTGCTATTAAATTCGTTTGTCTGCTGAAGGCCAAATGATAAGCTTCAATGCATGCCATTGAGCAAGGTGAGTGACGCTTGCGCAAAATGCCCCGGCCCGATCTGAGGGCCCATCAAAACTTTGAGCGACATGGAAAAACGTAACATAGTTTCTCTATCGATCTTCCCGCAGCATCTCTCTGAGGATCACGGCGTTGTTGTGTGTCTCGTCCTGAGCCGAGTAAACGAGCGTGACTGTGCCCTTCGCCATCATGCCGCGCAACCGGTCGAGAGCGTCGCGATGCTCTTGGATTTCCGCCCCATACCGGCGGCGGAATTCAGTCCAGCGCGCTGGGTCGTGCCCGAACCACTTCCGAAGGTCGGTACTTGGCGCGAGCTCCTTGAGCCAATGATCGATTGCCGCGTCAGATTTTTTGATCCCGCGCGGCCAGAGTCGGTCAACCAACACGCGGATGCCGTCATCCTCGGTGGGGATCTCGTATGCCCGTTTCAATTTTACTCTGTCGGAGAGTTGTTTCGCCATCGGCGTCGATCCTCCCTGCACTTCGTTTCACGGGTTCAGGATGTGGATCAACCGAGATCAAGATCAGCCCCCGAAACAGGTTAAACAATTCTACCGATATATATATACGCCGGTACGCACGTTGAGGAGAATGAAAATGAGGTTTTTTATCGACACAGCCGACACCACTGAAATCGCGGAACTTGCCGCCGCAGGCCTTGTCGACGGAGTGACTACAAATCCTTCGCTGATCGCAAAAACCGGTCGCCCTATCAAGGATGTGATCAAGGAAATCTGCGGAATGATCGACGGTCCGGTGTCTGCGGAAGTTACAGCGAGCCGCCTCGACGGTATGATCGCCGAGGGTGAGCGTTTAGCCGGCATTGCTAAAAACGTGGCCGTCAAGGTACCATCGACGTTCAATGGATTCAGGGCTTGTCGGGCGCTCAGCGCACAAGGGATGGCGGTCAATGTTACCCTCTGCTTTTCAGCCAACCAAGCCCTCCTCGCTGCAAAAGCGGGCGCGCGGTTCATTTCCCCATTCGTAGGAAGGCTCGATGATCTGGGGCTGGATGGCATGGAAGTTATCCGAGAGATCCGTATGATTTATGACCACGACAACTCGTTCAAAACGGAAATTTTGGCATCTTCAATTCGCACGCCCCTGCATGTCAAGCAGGCCGCAATAGCTGGAGCAGACATAGCGACCGTGCCGCCGGCTGTGCTCAGGAATCTTGCCCAGCACCCGCTAACCGAGAAGGGATTGGCGTCGTTTCTAGCCGACTGGGACAAGACAGGGCAAGCGATCCTGTGATCGTCCAACATAACGATCTGTGGGAAGCCGGTGAGACTGACAGCTGCCCCAACGTAGAGCGAGTAGCGCCTGTGTCGAAGCACCGCTTGCCAAGCTCTCCCTTGCCTAGCGGGTCAAGTTGTAGGTGATGCCTATCATCACGAAGCGCTACCGCCCAGCTTTTGTCAGTTTTGAAACCGGCTTTCGCTCGGAGTTCGATTTGCCGCGAAACAAATCGAGGATTTCCCCATGTCAACGGTTTCTACGTTTGCAGACATAGTCTCAGATACTCGGCCCGTTATAGTCATTACCGGCGGAACTGGAAATCTCGGACGTTCAATCGCTCAGACTCTTGGCCGGGATTACCAGATCGTTGCACTCAGTCATGTGGAACGCGATGCTGACATCCCGGTTTTTGAAGTCGACATCACATCGAATTCGTCCGTCGAACTCGCACTTCGTAAATTCCACGATGCGTTCGGCGAGCGTATTGCTAGCGTCATCCATCTCATGGCTTTCTTTGACTTTTCGGGCAAGGAAGATCCGCGTTACCATTCTGTCAATGTGGAGGGCACTCGTCGCCTACTACGGTCATTGCAACGATTCGAGGTTCGGCAGTTCATCTATGCAAGCACCATGCTCGTGCATGCTCCGTGCAGCCCCGGAGAGCGTATCGACGAGCACCAGCCGCTTGATCCGCGCTGGGCATATCCGAAATCAAAAGCTGAGGCCGAAGAAGTGGTCCGCGCTGAGCACGGGAATATCCCATACGTCATTCTGCGGCTAGCCGGTGTTTACGATGAGCGCACGATGGTGCCGACGATGGCCCATCAGATTGCACGAATTTACGAGCGAGAATTTCAGAGTTACTTTTATTCCGGCAGCACCCTTGTTGGCCAATCAATGCTCCATCGCGAAGATATGGTCGACGCCTTCCGGCGCGCCGTCGAGCGTCGCGCAGAGTTGCCGGTGGAAACTGAGATCCTGATTGGGGAGCCAGATGCGATTGGGTACGATGGTCTCCAGGACAAACTTGGCTATCAGCTTCATGGCAAACACGATTGGCCAACACTACGCTTGCCAAAGTTCTTAGCCGCCGCGGGCGCGTGGATGCAAGGTAGGCTGGAGCCACTGATACCGGATGTCATCGATCAGGGTGAGGAACCATTCATTAAGCCGTTCATGGCTGGCATGGCCGATGACCACTACGCGCTCGACATACGGCGCGCGCGCCATCTGCTTGGCTGGGAGCCGCGACATCGGTTGAGTGACGAACTTCCCGGGCTCATCGCCACGCTCAAGGCCGACCCTGCGGGCTGGTATGATGCCAATCGGATTACACCGCCAGCATGGTTCGATGAGGCGGCGGGTGCCGGAAAGAACGCGGAGATATTGAGAGCAAAGCGCAACGCGCAGATCAAGGCCGAGCACGCCGCCAACCTCTGGGCGCATTTCGTCAATATCGGCCTCGGCACCTGGCTTCTCACGCAGCCGGCGCTGATAGACGTTTCCGAGCCGCTTCTGCGTAGAAGCGAAATGGCGCTCGGCGTCGCGCTCATCGTCTGCGCTGTGCTGGCGTTGTCTTGGCGCGCGATGTGGGCACGCTGGCTCTGCGCCGGCATCGGCGCCGTGGTCATGGCTGTACCGTTCCTGTTTTCGACGGCGAACGCCACAGCATATCTCTCCGACACGCTCGTCGGGGCCATGATCTTCGGGTTTGCGGTCTGCACCAGACCCGAGCCCGGTCCTTCGGCGGTGGCGGCGCTGACCGGTCCTGGCGTTCCCCCCGGGTGGAGCTACAACCCGTCCGCCTGGACCCAGCGGCTGCCCATTATCCTGCTGGCCCTGATTGGCCTCTATGTTTCGCGATACCTCGCCGGTTACCAGCTTGGCCATATTTCGGAGGTATGGGACCCATTTTTTGCTGGCTCGACCTCTGATCCACAAAACGGCACCGAGGAGATTATCACTTCCTCGGTTTTGAAAGCCTGGCCGGTCTCCGACCCAGCCGTCGGCGGTTACGTTTATCTGCTCGAGATTCTGACTGGCATCGTCGGCTCCCGCACGCGCTGGCGTACGATGCCGTGGCTGGTCGTGCTGTTCGGACTGATGATCGCACCGCTCGGTATCACTTCGATCGTGTTCATTATCATTCAGCCGATTGTCATCGGCACGTGGAGCACCATCGCGCTGATCGGCGCGGCGGCAGTCCTTGTGCAGGTTCCATATTCGCTCGATGAACTGCTGGCGACGCTGCAATTCATGCGTCGCCGGATCAAAGCAGGACGGAACTGGCTGCGCGTGCTCCTCTTTGGCGACACCGACGAGGTGCCGGAGTGCGGAGCGGATCAACCCTTACTGGACGAGTTCGACCGCTCCCCGGGTGCCGTGCTGAAGAGTATGATGAGCGGCGGTGTCAGCCTCCCGTGGAATCTGGCTCTCTCCGCCCTCATTGGCCTGTTCGTGATGTTCACCCGACTGACGCTCGGAGCCGAAGGCGGCATAGCCACTGCGGATCATGTGATCGGCGCGCTTGTTCTCACCGTAATTTCGATCTCCGCCGCGGAGGTTGCTCGACCGGCTCGGTACCTGACTGTGCTTCTAGGGGGAGCCCTAGTCATCATTCCGTTCATTTACGATGCCAGCCTAATTGGGACGGTTGCAAGGATTGCTGTCGGATCAGCTTTGGTTCTACTCAGCTTTCACCGCGGTCAAATTAAGGAGCGCTACGGGACCTGGAATCCTGGTTGAGCATGCCCTTGCCCAAATCTAGTTGCGCAGCGAGCAGGCCCACGGGGTCGCCGCAAAGTTTGTTGTAATGGAATGGAATGCCGCCGACTTGCCGCCAGACAAATCATCCTCGATAGTCATTCGGGGCTGAGCGCGCACTTACGGCACCCGGTCAGGTGCAACTATTCCGCCTTCATTTTCCAGTATTGCGATGCGTCTAGCGTCAGATTTCGAAAATTTCAGACGCACACCGATGCCGCGACCGTTGTCAGGAATGAAGACCGGGCCGGCCTCTTCCAACGCCGATTGCAAGGCCGACACTTCATCATCAGTTGGTTCCGAGAGTTTAGCCTCAAAATGCAAGATGCTTTCCATGCTAACACCTGCAGATAGTGCAAGGCGTTCGCACGAGAATTCGACAAGTGCTCTTGCTGCCCGACATTGCGAACCGTTGATCATAACTCACCTTCCTCTCTAATTACGAACGCTGCAACGGCTCGGGATATCGGCGTCCTTAGGTAAAACATGTTCTACTCCGATCCTGTGCGCGTACAGTTCCGGCCCCGAGACGTCGGCTAGCACATGCGTGCGTTCTGCTCGAGCAACAGACCACCGAACCCTCCAGAAGGCAATCTGTCGCTGTAAGGTTGTTAGTCGCTCACGATCCGTTATAGCAATGACGTTTGGCAGTGTACCCGGATCTTCGATGTATCTCTTCATGTCCTGCCGAATCCTTTCGTTCACCGGACCGACACATAAGTGGGGGGTTGCTCTGAGACGGGCCAGTAGATCGCTCGCGGATCGCCATCTAGTATCGCTATCACCTCGTCGGCGGATCGTGCCACTCGAAGCCCCTCGCGGATCCGCGAAGCCCGAAGCAGCCGGCACAATTGCGCGAGCGCTGGAAGGAAGGCGACAGCGGCGGCGCGAGGCCAAAGCAAGGTGAAAATAAGGTCGACAGCATGGCCGTCGGCGCTCCCGAAATCAATAGGAACGGTTAATCGCGTGAACGACGCGACAGGATCCGAGATCGGCTCGAGCAGCGCATGTGGGATGGCGATACCTCGCCCAATACCGTTTGTTCTGCCACTTTCGCGCTCCCAAAGGCCGCGAAGAACAACATGGTCGTCAACCTCGGCACTCTTCGCGATATTCAACGCAATTTTGCGCAGTGCCGAGTACTTTCCGTTCGCCACGAGGTCAAGGGTAACGACATTCGCTGACAAGTTTCTGAAAATCATCGTGGTCGCCTCTAAGCAAGGCCGCACAAATGCAAACGAAGCGCGTTTTGCACTCATCTGCAGCGGAGTTACACTAGATTGAGATGCTAATGGCCCCGGACGCGACGCAAGCGAATCGCGCCAGGGCTAGAGGCGTGCTTTCAGGCGTCGTGGCTCTCGCATACGTAAAATGATAGTCATGAGTCCGAAGATGGGAGTTTATTTTCACAAATCAAGACAGCCGGAAGGACAGAGGCGAGTAGTGTGAGTTTGGAATCGCCGCGTTGTCTAAATCTTATTAACCGGTGATTCGACCAAAAATAGGTAATGCGGCTTCGTTAAAAACATGCAACCGCGACGATAGTGCATAAATACTGCATTTAAACTCCATCCATTTTCATTGGACTAATATAAATGATAGGTTTTTGAATAGCGGCAGACGACGGACCGTGCCGCGGTTGGCTGCCGAATAATACCCGACGCGAATCAATGTAGAAAGATTTCCCATGAAAATGCTGCTCCTCATACCTCTTCTGACAGGCTTCACCTCGGTTGGTGCCATAGCCGCGGATGGCTTTAGGAAATCGCCACCGGCCGCACCCTATCAACAGGTTAGCAAATTGGTGAAGTTGCCCGACTTTTTGCCTGGGATGGGCCAACTCTTCGTCGATCCGACGACACTGCCAGCCGGTCCGTTCCTTGCCTATGATCATGACGGAAAGCTTGTCAGCACGATCTATATGTTGCCGATGAGGGATCTCAATCCGGACAAGTCATTCGATAACCTTGCCGCGCCCGGCGGCAATGTCGACCATGTCGACGTCCACTACAAGGCTGGCCATCCGGGAGTGGAAGAGCCGCATGTCCATGTGGTGCTGTGGCATGTCGCAGCGGACGGCGAAGCTGGTGTCGCCAAATGACGGTCGCGCGACGTGAATTGCTGTGTTTGGGTGGTGGGCTTCTCGCCATCCTTTCTATGTCCCAACAGATTTCGCGGGCCGAAGAGGTGGTGGAGATCAGGATGCAGGGGCGGGCAGATGGCTCGCATGTCTGGTTCGACCCGATCGGTGTTTTGATCATGCCCGGCCAGATGATCCGCTGGATCAACCAGAACCCCGGAAATTCGCATACAACCACCGCCTATCATCCAGTAAACTTCGGGAGGCCGCTTCGCATTCCCGAAGCCGCAAAGTCCTGGAATTCAGACTATCTCCTACCAGACGAGAGCTTCTCCGTCACCTTCACCGAGCAAGGGGTGTATGACTACTATTGCGTTCCCCATGAGCACGCCGGAATGGTCGGCCGCATTGTCGTCGGCCAACCAGAAGCACCTGCTGGCTGGATGGAGTCGCTGGCTGTGAGCAGCGACCTTCCCGACGAGGCCCTCAAGGCGTTTCCGATGGTTGAAGAGATTGTTGCGAAGCGGATTGTCCGTCGCTTGTAAAGAGCCGAAGCGACAGGTTCGGCAATAGCCGACCAAGCCAATAGATGAGGACAGCGCAGACGGCAAATGATGCCTCGTGACGGCATCTTTGAACAGAGGGATGGGGCAACGTGACAGACAATACGGCGTTTCCGAAAGAAGGCTCGCTGCCATCGCAGGAAAAACGCAGGGGTCGCCCCCGGGCGGTCCAACAGCGCGAGCGCGGAATGTATCGACTATCGACCTTGGGCGAGATGACTGGCGGTATTGTCCACGACTTCAGGAACCTCCTGACGATCATCGAATCCGGCTTGAGGCTCGCCGAAATTAAAGCGGACCACCCCGAAAGCGTTCGCAACTATATTGCAGCGGCGCGGGAAGGCGTCAATCGAGGTGTCGAGCTTACGTCGCAGTTGCTCACATTCGCGAACTATGAGGAACTCCACCTCAACGCACGGAACTTGAATGAGCTCATCAATTCTTTCAAGCCTATTCTTAACTATGGGAGGGGAACAAACATTCGTGTCCGATTCGCGCTAGGGGCGGACGTGCCGGACTGTCTGGCCGATCCGTCGTTGTTCGCCGCGGCCCTACTCAATCTGATGCTCAACGCGCGGGATTCCATGCCGAGCGGCGGGGAAATCTCAGTCACGACGGAACGTTTTGTCCAAACCAACATTGCGATCAACGAGCCGCCGCCGGGGGCCTATGCGCGCCTTCGGGTCAAGGACCAAGGCTGTGGGATAGAGCCGGATCTATTGCTGAAGGTGATGGATCCCTTCTTTACGACTAAGGGTGAAAATGGCACCGGGATGGGGTTAGCTCAAGTCCATGCGACTATGCAATTGGTTGGCGGCCATTTACGAATAGGCAGTGAGCCAGGATTGGGAACTGAGGTCGATCTCCTTTTTCCATCGCTCTGAGCCGCCACTTAAGCCGGTATGTTGCCCCCAGCGATGGCGTGCAATCCAGTCAAGGCAGCGCCTACGACGCTCTCGTCTGCGTTTGCAGATCTCACTGCGTAAACTGGATACGAGTACTGCGGCATTTCGGGTACCAGGTGAAGCTGACCCGCCGCTATATGCGGCTCAACCGCACTCATCCTGAAATACCCGGATCCGCCGCTCGCCAAAACATAACTAAGGGCCAATGGGCCAAGATCGAATGAAAGATTTGGGGTGACATCGGGGAAGCTCATGTCATGGTGCAGCACGAAATCTGGTCCCCAATCAATGTGAACGTAATTCGCCTCCTCAAGGCGCTCCACCCCAACATTTGTCGTCACAAGCACAAGTTTTTCTTCCACGAGGAGGTCGATTTGCAGGCCTGGGCGATGCTGTGGCGCATACATGATCGCCACATCCACTATCCCTGAAGCGACCTGAGTGATCAGGTCTTGGGGCACATCGACGTGCACACGAAGTGCGATATCGGGGAGGTTCTGACGGATCCATCGGACCCAATTCAGCAAGAGCGGTTGCGCAAGCGTGACTTCGCTGCCTATCGTTAACACCGCCCGGTGGCCTGCCGGCACCGCGACCTGTTGACGAGTGCGCTGCCACAACTGGACGAACGCCGGTGCGTGGCGCAGAAACTGCTCTCCAGCCGGGGTGAGCGACGCGCCAGACTTATTTCGAACGAAAAGCGGCCGACCGAGCAATTGTTCCAGGTTGCGAATTCTAGCGCTGACTGTGGTTTGAGCTACGTTCAAACGTTCTGCAGCCCGAACAAAGCTACCCGTTGAAACTATCTCCAAAAATGTACGGGCAAGTTCTATATCCATCGAAGCATAGCACGAAACTTGGGCTCCATTGTCAATCAACTTCGCTTGTCAAAACCTATAGGTGGTGTTGGTGAAACGAGGTTTGGATTCAGCCACCGTCCTACGGTGCCTGCCGCTTATCTGCGGCATCGGGGATCGCGCTGTCGCAGCCCACTTCAGGAACATATGCGCTCAGATCTCCACCAGTGGAGAGTAAATGGGAGGAAACGCCCGCGCGGGAACCATTCCTCGGAGACGAGAAATTCATTGTGGATGCGCACCGGCCTTCTCACCGGAGCGACCGCCAATTCTCCGGTAATCGCACAGGCGGGCGGAATGATTGGGAAGAGCACGTGCCATTGCGCAGAAAGATTGCTTGATTGCTGCGCATAAATTCGTTTGTCACGGCGGATGAGCCGGACGATGATGCCTTGACATTAAAGGAACGCGACGATGTTGACTGCTCAAGAAATCATGACGTCTGAAGTCATAACGGCACACAATGCAGATACGGTGGGGCACGTAGCCGAGGTCTTGGTATCCAGAAATGTTAGCGCCCTTCCTGTCGTCGACGATGCCGGCATGCTGGTAGGGATCGTGAGTGAAGCAGATCTACTGCACCGCGCGGAAATCGGGACTGAAGTCAGACCACGCTCTTGGTGGCTCAAGCTTTTCAAAGAGAACGCCTCCCTCGCCGTGGACTACACCACCTCTCATTCGGTCCATGTCGCCGACGTAATGACGACCAAGGTCATCACCGTGGGTAAGACCGCGCCAATTTCTCAAATTGCTGATCTCCTCGATCAAAACAAGATAAAAAGGATACCGGTCGTGTGCGACGGACGGGTGATAGGGATGGTTGGCCGGTCGGACATAGTCCGCGCTGTTGCTCGCGCAAATACGGCTGAAGGCCCGCAATTGCAACGGCCTGACGACGCGCAAATCAAAGCCACCATATTAGAAGTGTGGCGCAGCCAAAAATGGGCCTCGTTCAGAGCGTCGCTTGTGGAGGTGTCTGACGGCGTCGTCACGCTCTCGGGGGACTTCGGGTCCGCAGAAGAGCGCAAAGCCACCCAAATCCTTGTTGAAAATGTTCCGGGCGTTCGGGAGGTACTTGATCATCGTATTCGGCTCGATCTCGCTTATCCCGCTGTGTGATCTGAACCGAATGTTGCTGAGGCAGGAGCTTATTTTTGGGCCGCCGAGAACGTCCACATCCTTGACGGGGACAAGCTTCCGCAAAACTGCTGCCTGGAGCGCCGCTGATCGGTCGCTCCGATGGTGTCTTGGAGGAGGATCTTGTAGCGTTCGACGCTCTTCCAAAATCAGAGTTCCGTCTGTCCAATCCCTTCATCTTAGGAACATGAAACCGCACGGCTACGTCTTCAATTTCGTTCGTCTCAATCGTAGGATCCTCATGCTCCTGGCGCTTAGCGGGATCGTGCCATTGTGGATGCCGTTCATCAATAGATCTACTTCCACCGCCGGTTCGGCGGGCCGTCTGCGTTCTTCTCGTCGTTCGTGCCGCCGCTGTTGCTGTCAGCACGTAGGCACTTTCGCATGGGCCGACTTAAGACAAGCATCTTCAGCTTCCTAGAGACGAAGATATGTGTGCTATGAAGCACGGTAATTCATTGCCCCACTATTCATATTGGATCTGCTCTCTCGCAGAGTAGCTGACCCGGATCCGGGTTTGTCGCTCCGGGTTCTGGAAGTAATCAACACCGCTATGGTGTTGTAGGCGACTTTCTCCTGAAATTGTAACTGTACCGTAACATTAAGTCGGAATTATCATCGGTAGGGACGGGTATGCCAGTCTGAAGAGGCTCTGCAGGATTTGATTCGCAGCCGTCTCTGACGCTCAGGAAGAAGGGTTTTCCGGCTATATCAGGGCGGGTCTAGCCGAGGAGGCTCAGCGGTGAGAACACAGGGATCCACGTTGGTACCAAACTCTTGAGGGCACCGGATAGAATTGCCAGGATCTGGATCGGAGACATTTCGAAAAAATTTCTACTGCGACCGCTGCGATAAACGACGCGGAGTTTGCGGGTGACTGGGTCATAAATCCCGCACGCTATACGTCTTCCAAACACATAAAAATGCTGTTCATTGTTTTCCATGCAGCAAACCTCTGAGGCCAGCCTATCTGGACCTGTCCTTGGGGCGATCGCAATTGAAACTCGCGCTCTTGGTTGACTGTTAAGGTTACGATTGCGGAAGCAAACACCAAAGGAGTTACCTCAGCTCATTCCCGACAATCACTGCATTTGAAGTAAGTTGTCCCGTGGCACCGCAGCCATTCTCCTGGTCTGGACCATCCTGCCGGCGTTCAGCGGCGTGTGACTACCGCATTTCTTCAAAGCCTAATTAACCAGCAAGGACGGGCAACCCAACACGACGCCGTAGGCTCTCGATTTCGATGTCATTGAGGCAACGATACTCGCCCTTGTTCAGAGAACCGAGACTCAAAGTGTCGATACCGACTCTCACGAGCCTCTGACACTCGAAACCGAGAGCCTCCACCATCCTTCGGATCTGCCGATTGCGTCCCTCACGCAGCTCCACTTCGAGCCACACGTTCTTTTCCGCTGACCTGAGGATGCGCGCGGACGATGCGGTCAGGCTTTCTCCGCGATCCGCGATGCCGGCTACCATCTGGCCCATATCGGTCTCGGTCGGCTTCCCCGAGAGCCGGACATGGTAAATTTTCCTGACGTTCGTTTCCGGGTCGAGAAGACGCTGTGCGAGCACAGTGTCATTGGTGAATAGAAGCAGCCCTTCACTCGCCTTGTCCAGGCGACCGACCGGGGAGATATGTGAAGTATTCAGGGCCCTGAGGCAGCTAAACACCGTATCTCGGCCGCCGGGGTCGTCCCGAGTGGTTATCAGGCCGCGGGGCTTGTTTAGGACTACGTAGGATTTCGCTGCCCTGCGCACCGACGCGTCATCGACTGCGAGCACGTCGAGATCAACGTCGACCCAGATGCGGCAGTCTCTCGCTCTGGTACCATTTATCCTAACCCGGCCCTCGTTGATCAAGGCTTCGGCCTGCGTCCGCGAGCAGTAGCCGAGTTTTGACATCGCCCGGGAGAGCGTGACCCGTCTGCCGCTTGGTGTGCCGTTATGCTTTTTCATCTTTGGATCACACGCCAAAAAAAGGAGATTGAATAGAACGCGTTAGCGGGAGCGAGCCCGCTCAGCGAGAACGGCCCGGTAATTCGAGAGCAGGATGATCCCGCCACCAAATAGGACCCAGAGGTCGATAGCCTCACCGTAGGCGTAGTACCCGACCACCGCTGCGAAAGGGACCCTCAGGAAGTCGATCGGCATGACCACAGACGCTTCCAATCTCTTGAGCGCTTGCGCCTGGCAGTAATGCGCGCTGAGCGCACCAAGCCCCGCAACTAGCATCCAAGGGACGTCGCTGAGATGCACGTCATGCCAGTCGGTGAGAGCTGCAATCAATCCTAGTGGAGCCTGGATTAGGATCATCCAAACCACGATGGCGCCAGGAGAGCAGTCACGGGTCAACCGCTTTACGAAAATCAGCGAGAGCCCGTATCCAGCAGCGGCGATCAGGACAAGGCCGGCAGCCGGATCGACCATTGCGGTTCCCGGTCGAACAATGACGAGCACACCTATGAATCCCCCGATGGTGGCAAAAATGCGTGGAGCCGAGAGCCTCTCCTTCAACAGGATCCATGCGAAGAGCGCCACCCAGATTGGCATGGTGAATTCCAGCGCGAAGACCGAGGCCAGTGGCAGCATGACAATGCCGATCGTCCAGAAATACTGCGCACAAAAGTGCACGACATTTCGGAGGAGATGAAGCTTCACAAGCTTCATTCTCCGGATCTCGGGCAACAGCATCCGCCCTACCGCCAAGATCACAATGAGGCCGACCAGAGCTCTGAAGAAGAGGACCTGTCGGATTGAGAGGGTCGCGGCCAGTTCACGCGAGCCGACGGACATTCCGATGAAGGACGCCATGCTGACCGCCATCCAGATCAGCCCCTGGCCGAAGCTTTTCCGCGTTTCAACATCCGCGGAAGGAAGGTTTGTAGAAATCATTCTGTGGCTCCGGGTCAGGCGGATCAAGGTCGATGGACTAGAAGAGGGCTTTCAGAAGCTCTGCCTGCGACCCGGGGGAGTCACATTCGAACTTCCAGATGCCGAAGCCTACCTCCGGAAGCTGCGTAAGTACCAACCCCTCGCGTTCGAAGGCGGCAGTGATCAGCGATGCGGTACGCCGGTGAATGACGTGCCTGCAGCTCTCGTAGTCCCGTACTGTCGTCCGGGAGATAGTCGATCGCTTCGCCAGATCTTCCTGGGTCCAATCCAGCGCGCCCCGTGCCGCGCGGCACAGTGCAGGCGAAAGAGCCGGAAGGAGCCGCGTAACGGACACGTTTTGCGTCTGACTATCGGGGCCTGCAATCTTCATCTCGTCGGGCGCAAGATGGATCTGGTCCTCAACGAAAATTCGCGATGGCGCAACAGCCGTGTTCCTATCCTCACACGGCATGTCGAAGATCCTTGGACGACCAGGGGATGGGGCCCGTAACCGGCGAAGCGGCTCCCACCGTCCGGGTTGGCGGCGGATGAGCACACCACGGACATCGCGTTGCTGCACGAGGCAGTTTTCGGTAGCAGGCATGACAGCAGTATCGGTTGCTGGCGAACGACATATCAAGCTCCTTTGCCGGTGGGGACCGGCTAACAAAACCAATGTTTACTTGGAATCGTGCGTTTGCCCCGAAACGCCCACGGTTCACGGCCGTGCGGCGCCCGGGGTGGAGCCATGTGCTTGAGATCTGCTGCTCGAAGCCGATATGATTTCTGCCCTGGTCATGTCTGATAATTGGATCCTTGAACGACGGACACAAGAGCGGGGGACATTCCGCCGCACTCACGGGTTCCCACTGAAGTCGGCCTTCCGGCAGAAATGCGATGTCGGCGCGCAGACCTGCACAACAGTGAGCGCAGGGCACGCGTTCTGCACCTCCGGAATCGACAGGTGTGCTCGTCAGGCGTCGCTAGAAGCGACGTGAGGTTCGACGAAGGTCACCGTCAGCCTGTGAACGTGGCCGTCACGACCGTTCCAGTTGATCGACTGCCCCGGCGAGAGTCCCAGAAGGGCGACTCCGATCGGGGTCATCACACTCACCATCGATCGCTCAATGTCAGCTTCGTTTGGAAAGCAGAGCGTAACCGTCCGCGCCTGCCCATTTTCCGTCTCGTAAGAAACGGTGGAACCAATCCCGACGGCTTCCGTCGGAAAGCTATTGTCGTCCACGACCGCCGCCCGCTCAAGTTCCGCGAGCAGCTCGTCGGCTACGTCGAGATCGCGACCCGGCGCCGCCATGGCGAGCGAAATGAGGCGGGAGTGCTCGGTTTGGCGCACGATGATAGACGGCTTGGTGCCGTGAGTTGAGATCATTTCCATTTGTCATGCCTCTTCGCGCAGCCTTGGAGCCGCGCTGTCATGGTTTAGTTAAGTGCCGTGAAGGGGAGTCGCGCAGAAAGCCAGCGAACAGGAGTATGACGATCCCAGGGTTCAGGTGCGCGACAGCAGCGAAAGACCCTGGGCTAGTGTCCTGCGATAGAACACGCCCGGCGGAGGCGACAGCAATGAAAGCGCGAAATGTTCGTCATGGTCAGTAGATCATGCCGTTCCTGAAGCGGAAGTCAAGGCCGATCCAATAGCATCAGAGCTCGGCAGATGACGTGCCAAAAAAAGAGGTTCACTTACCGCGGCTGTTCCGGTATGGCGCCCGCGCCGATCGCAATCATGCGGATGTGGCTTAGGAGAAAAATCTTGAATGTCGATGAGAAGCTGGAACCAATTCTAACTGAAGTTTTGCGGCGTAACGGCGGTGAACACGAGTTCCATCAAGCCGTGCGGGAGGTGCTCGAAAGCCTGGGGCGTGTGATTGCCAAACACCCCCGCTACGCCGAAAACGCACTGATCGAGCGTATTTGCGAGCCGGAGCGACAGATAATCTTCCGCGTGCCCTGGGTGGATGATACCGGGCAAGTGCAGATAAACCGGGGCTTCAGGGTGCAGTTCAATTCAGCGCTTGGCCCCTATAAGGGCGGCATCCGCTTCCACCCTTCGGTAAATGTCGGGATCATCAAATTTCTCGGCTTCGAACAGACCTTCAAGAACGCGTTGACCGGAATGCCGATCGGCGGCGGCAAGGGTGGGTCCGATTTCAACCCAAGAGGCCGTTCGGACGGAGAAATCATGAGGTTCTGCCAGTCCTTCATGACCGAGCTTCACAGACACCTGGGTGAGTACACCGATGTCCCCGCGGGTGACATCGGCGTGGGAGGCCGGGAAATCGGCTACATGTTCGGCCAATACAAGCGCCTCACCAACCGTTACGAGGCCGGTGTTCTCACGGGTAAGGCGCTGTTCCATGGAGGGTCGCGAGCCCGTAGAGAGGCGACTGGCTACGGAGCGACCTACTTCGTCCAGCGCATGCTTGCAACCCGGGGCCTGGAGTTCGACGGAAGGCGTGTGACAGTCTCCGGCTCTGGAAACGTCGCAATCTACACGATGGAGAAAGTCGCTGAATTTGGGGGGCGCATCGTCGCATGCTCCGACTCAAACGGCTACGTGGTGGATGAAGACGGCATTGATTTCGGCCTGGTCAAGGAGATCAAAGAGATCAGGCGGGAGCGGATCTCTGAGTATGCAAAACGGAAGGGGTCACGCGTCCGCTACGTCGAAGGCGGCTCCATATGGGACGTTCCTTGCGACGTGGCAATGCCATCGGCAACCCAGAATGAACTGACCGGCAAGGACGCGCGGGCCCTCGTCAAGAACGGCGTTGTGGCAGTAGGTGAGGGGGCAAACATGCCCTCCACACCAGAGGCTGTCCGTCATTTCCAGCAGGCAGGTATCATGTTCGCGCCCGGCAAGGCCGCGAACGCAGGCGGAGTTGCCACCTCGGCTCTGGAAATGCAGCAGAACGCCTCCCGTGACAGTTGGACCTTCGAGCAAACCGAGGCGCGTCTCGCAACGATTATGCATGCGATCCATGACCGCTGCGCTGTCACTGCCGACGAGTACGGTGCCCCAGGCGATTACGTGCTGGGGGCCAATATAGCAGGCTTCGTTAGGGTCGCTGAAGCAATGGATGCCCTCGGCGTGATCTGATCCCTCAAGTCAGGAACGAAAGCCATCCGCTTTGGATGCGGCGGCCTGCCGCACTTCATGCACCCGAACGGATGGCTTGACTTCCGAGCTGCCAATGGCAATCTTAGGGTCATGCTGATCAATCACGACCTACTCCCGATCGAAGTGTTGCGGGTTTGCCCTATCGCAGGATCATAGCCCGGATCCGGCCCTCGTCGCCTGCCGGATCCTGGGCGAAAAGAGTCAGCACCAGCGTTCACTGACGGCGCGACAATTCTTCCAGAACAGTCACCGCATGCATGGAGCCCCCATGTCTGTAACGGAGGTTTAGCGAACAATGTCGCAAGCTCGTCCCTCTCCGAAGTATCAGATGTCCGTCGTCGGTGCATCGGATTACTCCTCACTCATTGACCTAGCTTACGCTGCCTTGTCGAAGGATTACGATGTCGCGGCTGAATTGGTTGGCAAGCTTGAGAAGAGCCTCGTCGTGCCTGACGGACAGGCACCACATGACGCTGTCCGTATTGGTTCCACCGTCACCTTCGAGGTCGCAGGCGGATCCCGCCGCACCATCAAGCTCGTCTATCCCGATAAGATCGACGTCGTCTTGGCTAGAATATCGGTGCTTACTCCGATCGGGGTGGCACTCCTTGGCCTTCGCGAGGGGCAGTGCAGCCAGTGGTTCTCTCGTGACGGCCAGGCCCATCACCTGACCGTGGTTTGCGTTGTCCAGGAAGCCGCCGGCCTGGTGCTCTAAATTCCGTCGAACATCAGCAACCCTGAGGACACCAATGATCTTGCGCGACAGCAGACACAGAAAACACCGGGGAGGTTGCCTCACCGCAGGCCCGTAGCCCTGTGCCGCCCATCGGGGTCGGCACAGGGCGTTCCTGTTGAACCAACATGGACATCCAAGGAGACCTACGATGAATGCGTCCCATCTGCCTCTCATACTCTTCGACGAGGACACCGCTATCCTGCGCCGTTTGCTCGATGACATCACTGTGTGTCATCGGGCGAAGGCTTTGATACGACGAAAAATCGCAACAGCTCGTGTGGTTGACGCGTCGAGCCTTCCTGGAAATGTCGCGACGATCAACAGCCGAGTCGCCTTTCAAGTCGGAAGTGACCTGCCGACCACGGCGGATCTCGTAAATACCGGGCAGTCCATCAGGCTGTTCCAGGATATCATCCCGCTACGTAGCCTGGTGGGGCTCGCTGTTCTAGGTCTCCAGGAAGGCGACGTTGCAGTCTTCGGTCCTCATCAAAACCCGAATGCGACACTTTCACTCAAGCGGGTTCTCCACCAGCCGCAGCGGGGGTTAACGGCGATCTTCGGATCCGCACTCTCGTCGGCGCCCTCGGGAACGGCACGCGGTGCCGCCCCTTCAGGTAATTTCGAGCGAGCTGGTATTTTCTCTTTTGGGAGCGAGGCAGCGCGATGACAAATCCTTCCTTCTCCAACAACAATTCTACCGGCGGAGCTATCCATGTTCAGCTCCACTACGACCACCTGAGCGGAACTGCACACGCGTGGTCGACCGTCTTCGACGGAGTACTACCCTCGCGCTATCCGACTCGCGAAGCTGCAGCCGACGCGGCTCGCACTGTGATCGCAAGGATTATTTCAAAGGACGACCCCAAGAAGCCCATGCGAGACATTCGTATTTGGCTGCGCTGACGCGGCGTACAGCATTGCGTAGCCAACAATGAGCATAGCAGGCCGGCGAGTTGCCCGCCTTTCTGTCACCTCCATGAATGTGTGCTGGAGAAATGAACTATGTCCAGGGAAGTATTCTGCCAACTGACGGCAGGAGATGCCAATGTCCTGATGTCGATGCTCGAACAGGAGGCCGACCGGCCGAGTCCGTTTTCGATCCTGCTTCGTGAGAAGCTGAATCATTCGGACGTATACTTTCGGGAGGATATACCCCCGAATGTGGTGACGATCGACACTCAGGTCGCTTTTACCGTCAACGGGTTGAGCATCGGACCGCAAATTCTTGTGCGGAACGCAGAAGGGCTACTTCCCAGTTTCGCTCTCTCGCTTCATTCGATGCGCGGCCTCGCGATACTCGGCCTCGCCGTCGGGCAAAAGACCGAGTTTCTAACGGACGACGGGCACTCTGAGGTACTTTCGGTCCAGCACATTCTGTTTCAGCCTGAGGCTGAAGCGCGCTTAAAGCAGCTCGGACAGCGTCTCATCGAACCGATCGACCATGCTCCGCAGGTGGTCAGCTTCCGGCCGCGGCCCAGGAGAGCCGTAGTTTCCCGTGACGATGATCCTGATCCCAGTGCTGCATGATAGGATGGATCCACCTGAGGGCCGCCAAAGGAATTCCCGCCGACGACGGACAATAGTAATACCAGCCGAAACTCTTGGTGAGCTTTAGAAGGAGCCGGGCTCCGGAATCGTGCCTTTCTGCTTCAAGAGCAACGGCATCCGCAGCGGTACGATGCCGGATTTCCTCATGTCGTCCCGCTTGAAGGTGTTGGTGGCCGCAATAGTGTGGATGGCATTGCGGCGGGCGTAGGTGATCGCCGAGCGGAACTCTTCGCACCTGATGGTGCGCAGGATTGCTTTCCCCGCGGATGCGGCAATGGAAGGCGTCGTAGCTGTATGACCGCTTCGCGCATGGCCCCCGGCGGGCCGGTGGGGCCAATCAGTTCCATTTGCAAGTCTCACCCCGCGGCGCATTTGGCCCATCCGTCCGAATACCCCTGAAGCTTCGACAGGTGCGATTCCTCGCCATCGGACGCATTGCGCATCCGGTGGCCCGACCGGTAAGTTTTTCGGATCTGTCCACTTCGCCCGGAGAGCCGCCTTCGGCTCGCCTTATCGCACAGACCATTAAGCACCTGGACAGAGCGGCGTTGCCATATCAGCACGCTGCTGTTCGTGCTTGGGCCTGAACGAGCGGTACACCCACCTTCCCGCCTCATCTTTCCGCCGATACACCGCTTCCAGCCAATGAATCGAGTCATCGACGGGCAGGACGGGGTACCAGGCATACCAATGCGACCAAGCCAGTTGCGGATATTTCCGGTCCGACATTATGTCTTCGCTCCTATACCTGAAGGCCGCCAGTAATCGAGAAAGAGGCGACAAGACTGACCGCGGAAAGCCCCGTGCTGAGCGCGGGGCGCAGGTAGCGCCTGGCTATCGGGGAGCCTGCGAGGCCGAGTGCGAAGACGAGGCTTCCGATGACCGAACCGCAATGGGCAAAGGAAAGCGTGACCGTCATCAGCGCCACGCTGGTGGCGACCATTGTTGTAATGGATGTTTGTGCGGCGGGATTAGTGTCTCGACGAAAGATAATGAGGAACGGATGCCACGCAAACGCGATCGCAGCGGCCAGGCAAAGCGGTGCCGTCCACTCGGCCGGTACGACGATCATTTTTCGCCTTCCAGCCTGAGCGCCGCGTCTCGGCCTGGGCGAACCCGCACCTGAACATCGGTCACGATCGCATCCATAGGAATGTCATGGGCTTGCGGGCGAATGCTCTCGATCTCTTGGAACTCGAAGCCGACTCCGATTTTGAGGGGTGGCGGATCCAGAGCCGCTAACGTCCGGTCGAAATAACCGCCACCGAAACCAAGGCGGTAGCATTGCGCGTCGAACCCGACGAGCGGCGCGATGATAATGTCGGGACGTCGCACCTGCCCATGGCGAGGCACGGGGATGTTCAAAACCCCTTGTTCAAGCTCCTCACCGACGCTCCAGGTACGAAATGTCAACGGTTTCCGCCGTTCCGTCACCACGGGCAGGAGGCCGATCGCCCCACCTGCCGATGCGGACACGATCCAGCCCCGCAGATCCGGCTCTCCCAGAAATGGCCAATAGAAGCTGACATTCCGGCCGCCCAGATTGGGCAGAAGCTTATCAAGATGCTGCCTGAGCAGGAGGGTTCTGCGTTGGCGTTCCTCAGAACTGAGAAGTGTGCGCAGATCGATCAGCCGGCGGCGCTCATCTCTTCGCCACGCGTTGATGGTCGCCCGGTCTACCCCCAGTCCCATATAGACTGGATCGACTTCATGCATCAGACAAGCAGGAGACGCGTAGGCTGCTGGAAGTTCTTTCTCGTTTTCATTGCTCATCGGCTCATTCTTTTCGCGCTGGCGTGAGTTTGCCCCTAGGATCAACCTTGAATGATATTCGCATTTAGGAAATGATAGCGCAGCATCATTCGTTTGGCGAGATCAACGTGGACCCGACATCACTCGAAATTTTTCTTGCTGTGGCTTGTGAAACAAGCGTCACGCGTGCCGCAAGAAAGCTTGCCCGCGCTCCTTCGAATGTTACCACGCGCATCCAACTGCTCGAAGAACAAGTCGGCGCGCAGTTGTTCAGCCGCGAGGGGAAAAAAATGACATTGACCCGCGAGGGCCGGACGTTTGTGACCTACGCGCGACGGCTGGTTGCACTTGCCGAAGAAGCCCGTCTTGCGATGAAGAACATGGCAACCCTTCGAGTTGGTACCATGGAGAGCACAGCCGCAAGCAGGTTGCCTCCGGTCCTTGCTCAGTTCAATGAGAATTGGCCCTCGGTGTCTCTGCAATTGACGCTCGGCGCTACTCAAGACCTTGCCGCTGCCGTTATTGCAGACGAACTGGACTGCGCGCTTGTCGCGCGGCCGCCGCGAGACCAAACCGACAATGCGGTCTCCTTCGACCGCCACGGGCTGCTCCACGTAACGCCGATCTACCAGGAAGAACTGCTTCTTATTCTTCCTCCCAACCACCTGCCGGTCCGGGACGCCAGTGACATCCGATCACGGCAGTTGGCGGCGCTTGAGCCCGGCTGCACCTATCGCCGCGTTGCCGAACGGTGGGTAAGGCTGACGGCCGATCTCCCAACCCTTGAGGTGGGCTCCTACCATTCCATGTTGGCCCACGTCGTTGCAGGCAATGCTGCCGGCGTCATACCCCGCTCCGTTTTGGATGGCATGCACTGGAGCGCCGATATCGAAGTTCATTCGCTGGGGCCGGTCGACACGTTGCTGATTTCGAAGAGGGACCGGAGGTCCGCGACGCTTCAGGGTCTTGAAGCGATTCTCGTCAGTTCCGGCGCCGCTACACCGGGATCGTCGGCTCGTCCCTCCTAAGTTCTCACAAACTCATCACCAGGTTTTGCATGTCATCTCCCAAGCAAGAAGACGCCGCTCGAAGGCGAGCTCGCCTCTCATTCCGCTTGTTCTATCCAATCCTCGCCGGCGCCACCCTTCGAGATAGGCTTCTTGCGTGCCTGGGTGCACTCGTTGCCATCGCACTGACGGGTATGCTCTGCGGCGTTCTCTTCGGAGAAGGCGCTCATTTGCCGCTCATCGTTGCCCCGATGGGCGCGTCGGCGGTTCTACTTTTTGCCGTGCCTGCCAGCCCGCTTGCGCAACCATGGTCGATCGTTGGCGGCAACACGATATCGGCTATCATGGGCGTTCTTTCTGCAAGCCTGATAAACGATCCGATCATCGCAACAGGTGTCGGAGTATCACTTGCGATTGCCGCAATGTCCTTCACGCGCTGCCTGCATCCGCCCGGGGGCGCCGCTGCACTCACGGCAGTCCTCGGCGGGCCGGTGGTTGCAAGTTGGGGGATGCTCTTTCCATTCGTCCCAGTCGCGCTAAATTCATGCCTGCTCGTAGGCGTAGGCTTACTGTTTCACAGACTGTCGCGCCACAATTATCCGCATGTCGTTCCGCAACCGGCAAACGTGCATCGCACTTCGGACCCGGCGCCCGCGCAACGGGCCGGGTTTCGGGAGGAGGATATCGATGCGGCGCTTGCGAAGCTGAACGAAACGTTTGACATCGATCGTGCCGATCTGGGCCGGGTATTGCGGCAGGTGGAGCTTGAGGCGGTCTCGCGCGCCAACGGCGACATCCGATGTGCGGATATCATGTCGCGCGATGTCATTGCGATCGATATCGATGCAACAGTGGAGCAGGCTCGTTGGCTTCTCTTAAATCACAACGTTCGGACCCTGCCAGTCAGGGGAGCCGACAGGAGCCTTGTCGGCTCAGTCGGCTTAAGGGAGCTCGCCTTAGCGTCCGGCTCGTTGGAGCGGCGGATCTCTGAGGCGACGACCGCACGATCCGACGATGTCGCTTTCGGCCTGTTGCCCGTATTGACCGATGGCCGCACGCATGCGGTCGTCATCGTAGACGATAAACGGCGGATACTCGGATTGATCACGCAGACCGACTTGCTTAATGCGGTCGCCAGGGCACTTCCGCGTGAGCAAAGGCTTGCGACCGCGGCGGCGTAGTCTCAGAAGCTTCAGCGCAGGCCCAGGTAGGCAATGAGACAGGCGACTGACAAGGCAACCAAAAGCGTTGGCCTCAGACCGTCCAAAAGAACTGCGAATAGCAGGCCACTGGCAAGCGTCAACGCAGCGCGCAGCACATCCGTATCCGCAATGGTCAGGGCCAGGGCCGTCAGAAAAACGGCGCTGGCGACCATCGTCAGCGGCGAGGTTGCTTCGGCTCTACCGTCCGCGCGAATGTATGGAACAAGGAACCGGCGCACGCTGAGAGAGAGTGCGGCAGCAAGTAAAAAACAGGTCAGGATATTCGTCAAATTGTGCCCGCCGCAGGAATTTTCACGGGCCAGCCATGCAAACGCCATGCCACTATGGCGTTCTTCAAAGTCTGGAAGTTGCGGCCCGCAAGGTGCGGCGGCGCGACATCTCCGACCATCGGCTCAGACCCGCGTGCACAAACAATGGTCGTAGGCCGGTCAAAAAATAATCAGTAGGGCAACCCGAAATGGTTTTGGCCGCTCTCGACAGATGGTGCCCCAATTTTACCACCAAGCCATCCGAAGTGGTGAAACCTCCTTGCAGCAAATTTTCGGTGCACCCTCCCGCACCTCCATCTGCGAATTACCTGGGAGCAGGTCGCCAAGATTGGTGGGGTGCCGATGTTGCCGTCCCTGCCACCACCTCTTGCTAGCGCGGCTACGGATGTCTGCCTGTAGAGGCCGAGGACGCCTCCGCCTAGCGCCGTTTGCGGACACGAAAGAGCCCGCGCGTACCCCCGTGCGCGGGCTCTTCCTAAGCCGGAGACTCTTCTACGCTCGGCTTAGGGATAATGATGGTAACCGGGATGATAGAGGCGACCAACCCACCAAAAGGAACTAGAGCAAATGGATCGCTTGACTGAAAGGACGGTCAGCGCCATAGGCGCCGACCGCTGAGATTGCTGGTTGGGGGTAAACTGCACCTCTCAGATGCGCATTACATCCGCTAATCTCATAAGGGTCAAGTTGGCCATTTGACCGACGCTGGCGAGTTGAGCGCCTGCACGTCCTTGCTATCAGAATCTATCGAAACCAGTATGATGGCGCCTGCTGAAGGAAAGGTTGTAACCACAACTTTCCGATGAGGATGGAGGAGGAGTTCCGTTGAAGAGAACAGCGATGTGTTCGTGCGGCAAACTTTCTGTCATGACCTCCGGCACACCAAAGAAGGTCTCCATATGCCATTGCGACGCCTGTCAACGCCGTACCGGGTCAGGTTTTGGGATAGCGGTGTTCTTTGCGTCTGAAGCGACGGAAGAGCACGGCCACGCATCGGTCTTCAGACGGATCGGCGACAGTGGAAAATCTATCGATTTCCATTTCTGCCCCGCTTGCGGATCAACTGTCTTTTGGAAGCCTGAGTTGCGACCCGGCTTGACCGCCGTCGCTTTCGGCTGTTTCGACGACAGGCAAGACCTAGAGCCGTCTCAGTCGGTCTACAATGATCAACGTCATGCGTGGCTTTCACTCGAAATCGACCACCGGACTTTGGAAAATAAGGACGGTTGATACCCTCCCTCGGTGCTCGGTGCTCGGTGCTCGGTGCTCGGTGCTCGGTGCTCGGTGCTCGTTGCCCGATTACGCGATTTCCAATGGGCGCCGTAAAGCTTTTGGAATTAGCGAGCCGCCTTCCGTGGGTGCGGCCGCAGTTCGCCGACCCCACAGGGCCGTGGTTGCCCGGTAGAGAGGCAAGTAGTGGCTTTGCACACCGGAGCTTACCCGCCACAGTCTTCTTGGATGGCTGCTTTCTCCTCTGAGGATTCCTGTAGCGTTAACACAGGTGGCGGGTAGGCATTGTTTGCAGGGCTATGGTAGAGAAGGCTACGGGCATTTGATAACGGGGAGACCATGACCAACCGCCAATTGACGATCCTCTCAATAACCCTGGCAAGCTGCATCGTTTACCTGCTGATCATTCAGACCATCGTTCGTCCTGGCTGGCATCCGAGTTTCCCCGGCGTTCTTGCGGACCCGGTGATCATAGCGATTTGCGCGATCGGCCTCTTCAAGGTCTGGCGCAGCCGAGACGCATCCTAAAGGGTGTCGTGAGATCTTGGAGACAATTGCGACGGGGAGACGTACCGTCGATGCCGAGCCACGTGCTGACACAGCACGTGATCGCTGGGCACTACAATTCTTGCGCCGGCGGCGGATCCTTCGTGTGGATACATTGAGTGCGGAGCTGGCAAAGGTGACCCGCAGGTAGGTCTGGATACGGTCGTCAGCCCGTTTCCATGTGCGGAAGCAAGCCTCCGCTGGTTGCTGGCTAGTCGCGCGCCGATTGAATGGCAGCCGTTCGTGCGCTTGTAACCTCAACGGAAACTTAAGCAATCTGTCATAATTCTAATTGATCACCTCCTTGTAGAGCGTGTGAAGACGCATTTGAGTTCCCCATGAATGTGCCGCTGGGATACCTTTGCCCGGCTCGTTGATCAATTGCGTCGCCGGGCCAGGGCGTTCGGCACGACAGGAGTGTTATGATGCCGTCAAAGCCTTTCGCCCGCATCAGTGCCAAGCTGAGCGTCATGTCAGCCGCCGGCATTCTGATGGTTTTGGCCCTTCTGGTGTCGGTCTTGGTTGGCGGAGCCTCGGTCGATAGGAGTTCCGATTTCGGTCGCTCGCAACTGGTTATTTCCCGTGACCTGGTCGATGCGAAAGCATCGTTACGTGGCATGATGATAGGAATGTTGGACCTGCGCCTCGCGGAGACATCGGCAGAGGCAATAAAAGCGCGCCAATATGTTGCCAAACGATATGAGTCGGTCACAAATTATCTGACGAGTGCGAGCGCCCATGTCACGCTGCAGGCGAACAAGGACCGGATAGCTGCGGTCACCGAGCTGACCCGTCAGTGGATGACGGAGTATGAAAGTCTTTCGAAAGCTGTCGGCGCAAGATTTGACAGCCCCGCCAAGGCTGCCGAGGTTTCCGGAGAGGAAAAGTCTGCTCAAGGCAGGCTCTTGGTCATTGCCGATCAGATCGGATCGTTGCTCGACGAATGTGTGAATGCGGCCAAAAGCAAGGCGGACGAAGCGGCAGTTCAAATGCGGGCCGCGTCGCGCTTGGCGCTCCAAATTAGCCTTGGAATGGGCTTTCTTGTCGTCGCAGCGCTTCTAGGATCGGCAATCTTTGGGTCGAGGGCGATCGCCCGCCCGATCAATCAGTTGACAGCAACTATGAAGCAGCTTGCACACGGCGACCTGGATACGAGAATACCATTCGCGCACAGGGCGGACGAGATCGGCGATATGGCTACCGCAGTCGAGGTGTTCAAGCAAAACGCCATTAAGGTGCGTCAACTGAATGCCCAGGAAAGTGCCTTGCAAGCCAAAAGCGCCGATCTCTCCTCGAACATTTCCATTGTTGTCGCGGCGGCGGTGGCGGGCGACTTTACGAAACGAGTTGAGAAGGCCTATGACAATCCCGATCTTGATCGTTTCGCGACAAGCGTCAACCAGCTGGTAACCACCGTGCACCAAGGCGTCAGTGAAACTCAACGCGTTGTTGCGGCATTGGCGCAGGGTGATCTCACCGATGAAATGCATGGGGAATTCCAAGGGCCTTTCGGCGGGCTTAGGCGTGATGTGAATTCGACGATGGGCGGCCTGCGAACTGTCATGGACGAGGTGAGGGCGGCGATAGACACGATCAATTCCGGCACTGACGAATTGAGCAACGCCGCTGGCGACCTGGCCAGACGGACGGAACAGCAAGCCGCTTCGTTGGAGGAAACCGCAGCGAGCCTTGAGGAAATCACAGCCGCTGTAAAGAATTCGACAGGTCGAGCGGCGGAAGCCAGTCAAATGGTAGGCGAGGCTCGAAAGAGCACGAACGAATCGAGCGCAGTGGTCACAGATGCGGTATCTGCCATGGGTCGTATCGAACAGGCCTCGAACGAAATCGGCCAGATCATCGGCGTCATCGACGAGATTGCGTTTCAGACAAACTTGCTGGCGCTCAACGCCGGCGTCGAGGCTGCGCGAGCCGGTGAAGCCGGAAAAGGCTTTGCAGTTGTCGCACAGGAGGTTCGCGAACTTGCGCAGCGTTCCGCTCAGGCTGCAAAGGATATCAAGGGTCTGATTACCCGCTCAAGAACCGAGGTCCAGACGGGCGTAAGATTGGTAACCGCGACGGGTGACGCATTGAGCGTCATTCAAACGCAGGTGACAAAGATCAACGACCACGTCCATTCCATCGCAACCGCTGCGAAGGAGCAGACAGTCGGGCTTTCCGAGGTCAATACCGCTGTCAATCAGATGGATCAGGTCACGCAGCAGAATGCGGCCATGGTCGAGCAGGCGACCGCAAACACCCGCCGACTGGCGGACGAAGTCGTTACGCTTTCCCGGCTGATCTCCCGCTTCAAGGTCAGGCCAGAAGCGGGTAGTGCGATTACTCTTGCCAGAGCGGCCGCGCCTCATGCACCCTCGGCTTCGCCAGCGCGTGGGCTGCATCAGACGCTGGTAAAGGCCGTGGGTGCGAACGCTCGCTGACGGACTAATAGGGGTGTGAAGGGCTTTCACCATCTTACCTACCACCACAGCCTACCGAGTTCGTAGCCCCGATCGAGACGGCAATGAAATAGCGGTAGAAGTTACTAACGCTGGTAGCGCTCCAATGCGGGAGGTAACGGCGAGTCGCAGTTGATGTCCGCCTGCTCATCTTGACCTGCGGCCGCCAAACGCGAGTGGTGAGGACGCGATGGCTGAACGTGCCCGAACCTCTCGCTGCGTGCTGACGGCGGAATTGGCTGCTAGTCCAGGTAGTGCCGCAGGCTGATCAAAAAGGGTCTTGGCGCATATCGGCAGCCGAGTATGGCCGTAGGCCTGGCCCGCTGGATTGATAGGGGTTATCTGGCAGGGCTTCTCGCGATGCTGAAAGCGTCGCCGGAACGTCACCGCAGATACCGGCCTCTCAAATACAAATCCGAGCTCGATCGGGGGAGACATGGATCTCAAGTCCGTTGCGCAGGATCTGCAGGACGAGGCAATGCCATTCCTGCCGGAAACTTCTAAGGTTGGCAGATCCGGAACGTCTTTCGCCGGGGAACAACAGGCGGCGTTGCTGACACCGCCGATCGAGCAGGAGACAAATGCAGCGGCTTTACACGAGACCATAATGGCCGACGATATGAATGCGATGACAGATGCTGACACGCCGACGGTTGCGTCGCCCGCACCGAAGAAGGAGCGCAAACCTCGCGCCAAAAAGGCCGACGCTTGAGACGGCCTCAGCCGCAGTTTCGGGGCAACCGGCAGCGGCTTCGAATGCCGCAGCGGTCAAGCCGAAGAGAGGACGCAAGGCAAAGTCCGACGAAGGTGCGCCAAGCGCCAAGCGTGCGCCTGTCAAACGTGCTCCGAAGGCCGTGCCGGCAGCGACTGCACCGTCAGTGGCGGCGGTTGACGAGTTTGCGGATCTCCTGCAGCTGGAAGAGGAAAACCAAAGACTGCGCAAGCAGCCGGCCGAGAAGCTGCGTGCTGAAAATGCCGATCTGCGAAAGCGGTTCAACCTCGGTTGATCGGCAGCCCTCGGTCGCCGTCGGAGGCGATATTCCCGGCAGCCTCGACAAAGGCGAGACTGGGCAGGGTTCCCGATCGTGCTGTCGATCTCTCAGACGGCCGACGACAGTTTGCCAGCGGTAACGACGTCATCGATCTGCTGGCCGACATTTTGCACCTTGGGTTCAGTACATCAAGCTTCCCTTTCGAGCCGCAGAACCCCCACGAGCTGTGCCTGGGGCGGTCCGCCTCCGCGCCGCTGAACAGCTAAATCGAGCTCCTTTCTACCGATGTCACTGTCGAGGAAGTAACCTTCTTCGCGGCACCAAATCCCAATCGCGCCCATCACCATTCTTTGTACGAAATCTTAACATCGGCGGTGATTATGAGTTTTCCCCCGCTTTGCGTAAAGCCAGTTTCAGGCTGGAAACAAAAGCTCGACAACCGTTCCCTTGTCCGGCAGCGATGCGATGCGAGCGTCGCCGCCGCTTTGGCGTACGAACCCATAGACCATTGCCAGGCCAAGACCCGCACCGCCCTCTGCGTCGCGGGTCGTAAAATAGGGTTCGAAAGCCCTGTCGACTGCCTCCGGTGTCATGCCGATGCCGTCATCCGTCACGCTGACGCTGACGCCGGGTTCGCTCCGGGAACAACGGATAAGAATTGTTCCACCAGTCGGCATAGCCGCGGCGGCGTTGAGGCAGAGATTGAGGATCGACTGCTCGAAGAGTGCGGTATCGATACGGACGGTGGGCAGGTCGTCGGAAATTTCGAACGCAAGCTGGCACTTTTCGCCGACGGCAATTTCCAGCACGTCGGCCATACCGCGTAGCGCCACGCCGATTTCCACCACGTCAGGGTGGATTGGCTGCTGGCTGCCAATGGAAAGCATACTGCCGGCGAGGGACCGGCCGCGGTCGGCAGCTTTACGGATGCGAGCGAGGTGTCGCTTTTGCCGGTCGTTGAAGCCTGTTTCGCGCTCCAGGAGGCCGAGGCTGCCGGTGATGATGCCGATCATGTTGCCTACCTCGTGGCTTACCTGGTGGGTCATGCGCATAATGCCGTCAAGGCGCTGGATTTTTGCTGCCTCAGCCTCCTGCCGGTCCATGTCTGTAATATCGCGCGCCAGAAGGACTATGCCGCCGTCTGGTTGGCGAGATAACGACACTTCCGTCACCCGGCCCGCTTCAGCGCGGTGGCGGAGCACAGACTGGTCGCGAAGTAGGCCGGCATCGTCGTCGTCTGGCAGATCGGCCGGATCGATCTCCTGCAGGGGTGCGACGAACCTTCGGAGCGGCAGTTTTCTCGCTGAACCGGACCAGCCGATCAACTCGATGACCCGCCGGTTCATCGTGATCGGGCGCCCACGCGGATCGAACAGCGCGATTCCCTCATTCATGCTGCGGAACGTGGAGCGGATGGTGCGGGCCGCGGCTTCGGTCGTGCGCCGTAGTCGCGTGACGCGCTCGACGCTCTCGCGGAACGCACGGAAGGCTTCGAGCAGGCGCACCAGCTCCGTTTCCGTGCCGTTGTAGCTGGGGGTTTCGACGTTTGTGCCCCCTTCGGCAAGCGCGTTCATGCCGTTCGAAAGGGAGACGATGCCGCGCGAGACTCGCATGACGGAGCGGATCGAGATCGCGGCCATTGCCAACACGAGCAGCGAGCCGGCGGCGACGGTGACGAGAATGCGGCTCAAGGCGTCGGAGGTCGAGACGAGGTCGTCACTGAGGCTGCGGGCAACGGCCTCGCTTTGTGTTTCCGTGGCATGGGACAGATCGCGCGAGACGGTGTGCAGACGCGAGACCGCGGCGCGAATGGCGAACATTTCGAAGAGATAGCGCGTCTGTGCCTCGAAGATTCGTTCGTAAGGTGCAAGTTCGGCCGCGGCGATCCGTATATCGGGCGCAGCGCGTTCGAGGCGCGGGGAGGTTTCCAAGACGTATCGGCGGCGCAACTCGCCGAGCTGGAAGAGACTGTCCGAATTGGAGGCGGATTGCACTATGCCGTTCAGGCGAGCGCGAAAGTCGGCATCCGCCAGGCCGCTGCCAGTCGCGATCTCGCCGAGCGCGGCCGCAGCCTCCGCCTTGTGCTGCTGGGCGGAGTCCGCATCGCCCGCAAGCGCCGTCGTCTGCGTGCGGATCGTTTGGAGCAGTTCGACGATCCGGCTGTTCCCAAAGCCCTCCAGGACGGCCCCGTCGCTCTCAGGTTGGATGGCGCGCAAAAGACCATCGACCTGAAAGACGATCGAACGGCTTTCGCTGGAGACCCGGTAGGGCGATGAAGCGTTCATCAGGAAAGGTGCGCTAGAGACGAGATCGGAAACCTGTCGCGAGACCAGCGAGGTCTTGGCGAGACTAGAGAACGCCTGCAAGCTATAGGCGGCCATCTCTTGGCGCGTCCGCTCCAAGCTGTAGACGGCGATTGCCGCCAGGCTGAACACGAGCACGCAGATGCAGGCTATGGCGAAGGGAAGGCGAAACGCGATGGAGGAAAGGAAGGGGCGACCGATCACGGTTCGATCTCGCCATCGTCGGTGGCCAGGACATAGCCTTTGCCACGCCGCGTCTTGATATGGCGCGGCAGGTCCGGATTGCGCTCGATCTTGCGACGCAGACGCAGCACGAGCACGTCGACATTGCGGTCGACATAGCGCTCGCTTTCCGCACCGCCCAATCGGTCAAGAATATGCGCCCGGCTGACGGGAATGTTGGGTGTCTCGGCGAGAATTTGGAGCAGCGCAAATTCGGCGCTTGTAAGCGACTTGCCGGGGTCGATGTGGCATATCGCGCGACGGCGCTCGAGGTCTACCGACCAATCACCGAGCTTCAGGGATGTGGCTTCGTGCTCTCGCTCGCTTTCCCGCTCCGGTTTCAGCCAGGGGATCGTTCGGCGCAGGACCGCCTTGATACGGGCAGTCAGTTCAATGGGCTCGAAGGGCTTGACCACATAGTCGTCTGCCGCAGTTTCGAGGCCGAGCACGCGGTCCAGGGCGCTGCCGGCGGCCGTTACCATGACAATACCGATATTGGTCTGTGCGCGCAGGCGCTGCGCAAAAGTGCGGCCGGACGTGCCGGGCAGATTGTGGTCTACAAGGACAAGATGGACGGTTCTGCGCGAAAGCACGGTCGCGGCCTCTTCAGCCGACCGCGCGGTGAGAGGTGTCCACCCTTCCGCCTCAACGAGGTCGGAGATAAGTTCAGCCATGTCCGGATCGTCCTCGACGATCAGGATTGTTATCCTCTCGTTCAACACATGCACGTCCTCCCGTATGTATTATACGCAGAGCCGTCACGATCTTCAAAGTGGGCGAATGTTGCGCGGTCTGTCACATTTGTAACGGTTGTCATCTTTTCCGCGGCGACACCGCTTCCGCTGTAAGAACCGTAATCATTCTTCGATTGCGCAAGACAGCAGATGTGACATCCTGACTGCGGAGATTGGGACGCAAGTCCAATGGGAGGAAATTGTGAGAGGTATCACCGCTTTCAGCGCGGTAGCAGCTTTGTGGCTGGCGACCGCCAGTGCCGGCATGGCAGCCGTGTCGCTCACCGTTCTGTGCGGTGCGGACGAGATGTGGTGTGCCGCGATGAAGACGGCCTATGAGGCGAAGACCGGTCTCGAAATTTCCGTTACCCGCAAAAGCACCGGCGAAATTCTCAAACAGATCCGCGCGGAGAAGACAGCGCCTGCCGGCGATGTCTGGTGGGGCGGCACGGGCGATGCCCATCTGCAAGCCGGATCTGAAAATCTTCTCGAAGCCTACCAGCCGGCCCATGAGCGCGACATGTTGCCCTGGGCGCAGAACTTCTTCGTCATGTCCGGCGGCCGCTCGGCCGGCATTTATGCGGGGGCGCTCGGCTTCGCTTACAATGCCGCTCTGCTGCGGGAGCTAAAGCTGCCCGCGCCGACCTGCTGGAAGGACCTCACGGACATCGCTTATCGTGGCCGCATCCAGAGCGGTAATCCGAATTCGTCGGGCACCGCGTTCACGATGCTTGCGACGTTGGTGCAGCTTTTCGGCGAGGACGAGGCCTTTCGATATCTCGCCGCGCTCAACCGCAATATCGAACGTTACACGCCTTCGGGGGCAGCCCCCATCAGGGCGGCTGCGCGCGGAGAAACGCTCATCGGCATTTCGTTCATGCATGACGCCGTCACGCAGAGACAAGTGGGTTTCCCCCTCGTCATCGTCGCACCCTGCGAAGGCACTGGCTACGAGATCGGCGCCGTCAGCATCATCAAAGGTACAAGGAATATCGAGGAAGCAAAACGCTTCGTCGAATTTGCGCTCAGTCCGGAAGGGCAGAGTACGGGCGCGGCGTCTGGGCAGAACCAAGTGCCGTCCAACGCGAAATCTAGCCTCCCGGTTGCAGCCCCGGATATCTCGATGATCAAGATGGTGGACTATGATTTCGCCACCTTCGGCTCGCCGGATGAACGAAGTCGGCTGCTGCGCAGGTTTGACGCGGAAATCGCTGCGACAAACTGAACTAGCCCTTTAGGCAAAGCACAAATCCGAAAACATGTACAAGCCGCCGCAAGTGGGCCGATGGCCCTGCTGTGTCTTGTTCGCGCGGAAATCAGACCAAGGCAACAGGAGGATGCCCATGAAAATGAAGACCCTTTCCCTCATGCTCTTCGCCGGCACGGCGATCGGCGCGTCACCGGTGCAGGCGAATGGCGAGCTCAACCTCATCTGCTCGGCAGACGTCGTGATCTGCGAGCAGATGAAGGGCGATTTCGAGAAGGCGCATAACGACGTGAAGGTGAATATGGTCCGCCTGTCGTCCGGCGAGACCTATGCCAAGGTACGCGCCGAGGCTCGTAACCCGAAGACCGACGTCTGGTGGGGTGGCACGGGCGACCCTCATCTCCAGGCGGCGTCGGAGAATTTGACGCTTGAATACAAATCGCCGAAGCTCGATGAACTCAATGACTGGGCGAAGAAGCAGGCCGAAAGCTCCGGGTACAAGACGGTCGGCGTCTATGCCGGCGCGCTCGGCTGGGGTTTCAACACAGAAATCTTCAAGTCTAAGGGCTACAAAGAGCCGGTCTGCTGGGCCGACCTTCTGGCACCGGAACTGAAGGGCGAAATCCAGATCGCGAACCCCAATTCTTCCGGCACCGCATATACGGCGCTCGCCTCTCTCGTGCAGATCATGGGCGAGGAGCGGGCCTTCGCCTACCTGAAGACGCTGAATGGCAACATCTCGCAATATACCAAGTCGGGCTCGGCACCGGTCAAGGCGGCAGCACGCGGCGAGACGGCGGTTGGAATTGTCTTCGTGCACGATGCGGTGGCGCAGACCGCGGAAGGCTTCGCGGTCAAATCGATCACGCCTTGCGAAGGCACCGGCTATGAGATCGGGTCTATGTCGATCATCAAGGGCGCCCGCAACCTCGACAGTGCGAAGGTCTGGTACGACTGGGCGCTGACGGCGGAAGTCCAGTCGCGAATGAAGGATGCCAAATCCTTCCAGCTGCCTTCCAACAAGAGCGCCATCATCCCGAAGGAGGCGCCGCGCTTCGAGGATATGAAGCTGATCGACTACGACTTCAAGACTTATGGCGATCCGGCAAAGCGCAAGGCCCTACTGGAACGCTGGGATCGCGAAATCGGCGCCGCCGCCAACTGATACCCTGATCGGAGGTGCCTGCCTCACCAGGCGCCTCCTCCTCACACTCAAAGAGCGAGGTTAGCCATGAGACATGGCAATCGCAGGCTGGACATGGTCCTGGTCCTGGGCGTGGTAGCATTGACGCTATTGCCCTGGTATCGAATCGAGAACGGCTTCCTGGGGCTCGGCTGGCTTGCCGGTTTCCCCCTTTCTCCGGAGGCTGCCCCTGCCGTCGTGCAGATGGTTGCTCATGGCCGGCTGTGGCTTTCCGGTGCACTCGTGCTCCTTTTCCTGGCGGTCATGGCTCGAACCATGGCAGATCCGATGCGCCGGGGCGCCCTTCTCGCCTGGATCGGTGCGATGGGCGTTCTCTTCCTCTCGCTCCAAGGCCTCGCCATCGGCTTTTCCGGCTGGATCTGGACAGTAAGTGAAACGCTCTTCGGCACGCTCTCGAATGGCCAACCTTCCATGGGAGCGGGTGCGGTCCTCTCTGCCATCACGTTCGCGCTGCTCTTCGCCTTCGGCCTTGCCGAACGCGGTGCCATGAAGGGCGATGCCTTCGTCGTGAGCGCGATCACGCTGCTCGTCTTTCTCGTTGCCGTCTTCGTCTTCTACCCGATCGGCAGCATATTCGTCGGTTCGATGCAGGATCTCGACGGCTCGTACCATGCGGAGAACTTCATCCGCAACATGCAGGATCCGAGCATCTGGAGCCTGAACTGCCTGATCGGTGCCGGTCGCTGTGGCATAGCCTGGCGCACGTTCTGGCTCGCCGTCATGACCGGCCTCGGTTCGACACTTCTGGGCCTCGCCTTCGCGCTCGTCGCCACCCGCACGCGTTTTCCCTTCAAGAAAGGCCTGCGGCTGCTGACGATCTTGCCGATCATCACGCCACCCTTCGTCATCGGCCTGGCGCTTACGCTGCTCTTCGGCCGCGCCGGCGTCGTAACGCAGGTCCTGTCGGACCTTTTCGGCATCGAGCCCGGCCGCTGGCTGTACGGCCTCACCGGCATCTGGATCGCGCAGGTCCTGTCCTTCACGCCGATCGCCTTCCTGGTGCTCATCGGAGTCGTCGAGGGCGTCAGCCCGTCAATGGAGGAGGCCTCCACGACGCTGCGAGCTGACCGCTGGCGCACGTTCCGGCGGGTGTCGCTTCCGCTGATGAAGCCCGGTCTCGCCAACGCCTTCCTCATCGGCTTCATCGAAAGCATGGCCGACTTCGGCAACCCGCTGGTACTCGGCGGCAGCCACGGCGTGCTCTCGACGGAAATCTTCTTCGCCGTGGTCGGTTCGCAGAACGATCCGTCGCGCGCGGCTGTCCTCGCCATGGTGCTGTTGTTCTTTACGCTCTCGGCCTTCCTCGCCCAGCGCGTCTGGCTATCGGGCAAGAACTACGCCACCGTCACTGGCAAGGGCGATAGCGGGTCGCATATCGCGCTGCCGCGCGGGCTGTCGATCGGTGTTCATGCCATGGTTATTCCGTGGATCCTCTTCACGCTCGTCATCTACGGCATGATCCTGATCGGCGGCTTCGTGAAGACCTGGGGCCTCGACAATTCGCTGACGCTCGACCACTACGCCAAGGCTTTCTCAATCAGCTTCGAAAACGGGATTGCCTGGACGGGCGTCGCCTGGAACTCGTTCTGGACAACGATGGAGATCGCGTTGATCTCCGCCCCGCTGACCGCCGCCGTCGGTCTTCTGACGGCCTATATCATCGTCCGTCAGAAATTCGCCGGCAAGAATGCCTTCGAATTCGCCTTGATGATGAGCTTTGCCATTCCCGGCACGGTCATCGGCGTCAGCTACATCATGGCCTTTAATCTTCCCCCCTTGGAGATGACCGGCTCGGCACTGATCTTGATCGCCTGCTTCGTCTTCCGCAACATGCCCGTCGGTGTGCGCGGCGGGATCGCGGCGATGAGCCAGCTCGACAAGAGCCTGGATGAGGCCTCCCTGACGCTCCGGGCCAACAGCTTTCGCACGGTCCGGAAGGTCATCCTGCCGCTCTTGCGCCCGGCCATTACCGCGGCGCTCGTCTATTCCTTTGTGCGCGCAATCACTTCCATCAGCGCAGTCATCTTCCTCGTCAGCGCCGAGTACAATATGGCGACCTCCTACATTGTCGGTCTTGTCGAAAATGGCGAGTACGGCGTGGCCATCGCCTATTCCTCGATGCTGATCGTCGTGATGATCACCGTCATCGCCGGCTTCCAGTTCATCGTGGGCGAACGGCGCCTGCGCCGTGAAAACCGCGTCGCCGGCCTCGCCACATTCGCTACCCCTCGCCAGGAGAAAATCGCATGATCAACCATAAAGCCGGCACCGTCGTCTTCCACAACGTGCGTAAGACGTTTGGCGCCTTCACTGCCATTCCGGACCTGTCGCTCACCATCGAGCGCGGCACTCTCGTTACCCTGCTTGGCCCTTCCGGCTGCGGCAAGACAACGACGCTGCGCATGCTTGCCGGCCTCGAACATCCGTCGGCCGGGAGAATCCTCATCGGCGGCAAGGATGTCACTATGCTACCGGCCAATGAGCGCGACGTCTCGATGGTCTTCCAGTCCTATGCGCTCTTTCCGCACATGAATGCGCGCGACAACGTCGCCTACGGGCTGGAATCGTCCGGTCTCGGTCGCAAGCAAGCGCGCGAGAAGGCGGAGGAGGGGTTGGCCCTTGTTGGCCTTGCGGGCATGGGCCATCGCCTTCCCGCCGAACTATCCGGCGGTCAGCAGCAGCGCGTTGCAGTCGCCCGCGCACTGGTGCTGGAGCCGCAGGTGCTGCTGCTCGATGAGCCACTGTCCAACCTTGATGCGCGCCTGCGCCGCAAGGTGCGCACGGACATCCGCGAACTCCAGCAGCGCCTCGGCTTCACGGCCGTGTATGTCACACACGATCAGGACGAGGCGCTTGCTGTGTCCGACCGCATCATCATCATGAAGGATGGCGAAGTCGCTCAGTCTGGGACCCCGCGCGAACTTTACGAAGCGCCGGCTTCTGCATTCATCGCCGATTTCATGGGGGAGGCGAATGTCATCCCATGCGAGGTGATCGGCATCCATGGGCAAAATGCTGAAATCCGCATTGGTGGCTTTCAGCATCGCGTTCCGGCGGGCAAGGCAACGCCGGGTGCGGCGATCCTTGCCGTTCGTCCTGGCGCGATCGCACTCTCTGCGGAACCTGGGAACGGTTTTGTTGGTCGCATTCTGCACTCAGCATACCTCGGAGATCATGTCGAGTATGAGGTCGAAACCGACTTCGGCACCCTCTTCGTCGTCGACCCTGCGGTCGATCGCATACTACCGGCCGCGTCCGACGCTACGCTCTGTTTCCGAAGTCGCGGTATCGCACTTATCCGCACATGAGCGCTTCAGGGGTAAAGCAGTGAGCCAGTTGTATCGAGCCGTTGCGTCACGTCAACGTCCCGATCGGACGAGGGAATAGCCATGATTGATCTTCTGACGATTGAACAAAATTTCGAGGCCGTGATCTTTGATTGCGACGGTACACTTGTTGACACTCCGCCTAACTATGCAGACGCATGGGCAGCCGGCTTTTCACTGTCCGGCAAACTGATGGACCGTGCATGGTATTTTGTGCGGGCCGGAATGTCCGAGGGGGTGCTGATGGACGCCTTTGAGCAAGAATTCCGCGTCGTGCTCGATCGCAAAGCCGTCATCGACACCATGCGGTCGCGCTTCCTTCAGAATGTACATACTGTGCGCGAAGTTCGTCCAGTTGCGGCAACCGTTCGTCGACTGGCCACTTTGGTTCCCATGGCTGTTGCCTCTGGCGGTTCGCTCGAAGTTGTGGCAGCGACGCTACAAGCGACCGGGCTTCGGGAGTATTTCGACCACGTGGTTACGATTGATGACGTGGCAAATCCAAAGCCGGCGCCGGATCTGTTTCTGCACGCGGCCGCTTTGCTGGGAATGAAACCGGCTCGGTGCGTCGTGTTCGAAGATAGCGAACAGGGCCTTGAGGCCGGTCGACGGGCGGGTATGAGCGTCATTGACGTGAACCGTCTCGATCGCGATGAGCAGGGGCAAATAAGCGTAGGCAGCGGCTTCCCGCGGGATGGTTGACGCGAATTGACATAGGCAACAACTAGTCACGCCGGCTGACACGCCGCTGGCCTCTCGGGTGGGCACCTTTAAATAGGCAACGACCACAACCGATGTGCTCGTATTTGACTGGGTTAGGGACGCGGCTGCGTTGTCGATCCGCCTTTTCCTCCTGAAGCCGCAGAAAGGGCCCTGAGGACAACACCAGAGCGATTACAGCACGAGGGTGATATCAACGCGTGCGGCGAACGTAGCAACCTGCCGCATTTCCCCGACGTTCGAGTAGATTCCGACTTTGCTGATTTCCCTCAAATCGGTCTCGGCGACGCAATCTCCAAACAGGAGAACCGCCTGCTGTGGATCACAGCGTTTCGACGTCCAGATCAGGCAATGCGCGTCCGGCCGGCTTTTGTGGATGGCTAAGGCCCACTGCGCAGTGATGTGATAGTCAGCGGCTGTCGTATCGATGAGGTCTCCTCTGCTGACGCCCCACCTCGCAAGATCAGGGGCGAAAAGAGGAACGAGAACAAGATCACGCTTCAACTCAATGATTGAATGGGCAAGGGGCTTGATATTGTCGACGCCAACGGTTTTGTTCGGCTCGTCAATCGGCACATCGTGAAAGATTGTCTCGTGAACGGCGCATTCGTAGTCGGTTGCCAGATACTGCGTGGGGACAGCGCCGCCGCCCAGGAACAGCGGGGCAAAACGGCTGGGGCGCCCTTTGCCGGGATTGAAAGAGCAGCTTCCAAAACGCTGTTCATGGACTCTGTGGAACCTCGTCCGAGCCTTGATCTCACGCGAGTTCGACGCCGGGAACGGGGATGGAGGGGTATCGATCATCCGGCGATATGTTCAGCCTCGCGGGATGCGGCGGAAACCGCGGCATCGCCGTCTTTCAACACGTCGACAGGGCGCTTGCCAGCAAGCCATCCGTTGGGAGAGGTGAACCAGAATGCCAATTGCCAGCCGGACTTTTTCTCGCCAAGTAGGGCAAGCACCCTGGCGATGCTTTCAATGGGCTGCCCCTCCTCGAACTGAAAGGCGGGAAAATACTCGACGCCGCCGTGCTTGATCGAAAATACCTTTCCCTTCATTTTCCATCGCGACGCCGTCATGCTCTTGTTTTTGGACCCATGTCCGGCAACGTCCGCCAGATCCTTGCTCGTAAAGCTCGGCCATTCCCCGAAAAACCTTGCTCTTGCCTTGGCATTGCTGTCGTAGAGCAATCTCTCAACCTCGGCATTGGGAGGCGTGCGCATATACACCGACACCAGCGCGTCTATGGCGTCATCGGTCAGTTTGCTCTGACGGGCTTCCACGATTGCCGGAACATGCTCGACGATATCGCGTATCGTTTCCCGTACTGCCCGATTGGGGTTGTCGACCAGCAAGACCATCATGTCATCGACATCGGTTTCAGGCGTGGATTGCATGGCGCTCGCCATCGCCCTGCGCAGTTTCGCGCCAGTGGGTGATACACGCGGCTCCGCCGCCGGCTTACGCTTCTCTAACTGCGCACCCGATCTCTTCTCGCTGGAAGCCGAATCCATCTCGACCTGCAGCGCGTGAGCGAATTCGGCGCCATCGTAGACGCGAAAGCCGCTGGTAGAAACCATATTGATGCTCCCGGATATTCTAGTTATCAATCTGATCTGTAACTTATATCACTCACAGGTCGTATTCAAGTACTGCCTCCATGGCGGCAAAGGGCAAATGCAACGGAGAATCTGGCGCCTCTCAACCGCACGCGAAGACGACAGATGCCGCACAAACCACCCCGATGGGCGAGATCGGCGACGTTGCGGAGTTTCTGCAACTAGAAGAAGAACACCGGGACCTGCGCAAGCCGTTTTCCGAAAAGCGTCGGGCCGAAAATGCGGATCTGCGAAAGCGACTCCATCTCGGTTGAGGGGAGAAGGCATGCCCGCCTAGCCGCGATCGTCATGTCGGCGAGGTCACGGCCGCTGACCGGTTCGCGCTCGCTTCGTGCATGCGAGCAGAACGAGAGATCAATGAAACTGGGATCCACCTTCCAGCCCCATGTTCGCAGGCTGCCGCCAGTAGTGTCGCACCATCCGCTACGATCTCTTGCGAGACGCGGATCGCGCCGTCGCTGTCGCGTTCGGTCCAGTCATTTCCACCACGGGTGATGATCTTCACCTCGTTCGACCTGAAATCGATTGCGATCCGGTACCCGTCCCATTTAAATCAAATGCCAGTTGAGCCCTCACGGCGGCTTCGCGTTCAAGAGAGCCAGGTACGGTTCGAACGCGAGTTGGCCGGAAAAGTGGCCACATATCAAGGATGCCGCAGTTGAAGCGAAGTCACACTGCACAAATAGCCGCTCGGTTGTTCCATAATAGCGCGTTACGCCGCAAGTCGTCTTTCAACGGCTCAATCCATCATGTGGGGTGCCGCCGGTTCGTTTCCCTTCAAGGCGAGCGGAAACCAGAACTCTGATGGCTGCTACGTATTGACTCTGGGCGCCGCGGAGGGTGAGGCCCCTGCGGCTTCCCATCCTCTTCATGTTGTTCGGCGCCGTCGACGGCGCGAAGCCAGCTTTCGCGTCGCTTGGTCCAGATCTCGAATGCGAAAGCCAGATCCGTCGGCGCGTCCGTGAGAACGCCGAAGCATAACGCTTCGGCGGCTGGGATCGTCATCAGTAGTGACGCTTCCGTATTGGTGAACGCGAATTACTCGCGGATCATGGGGAGTAAAGTTCCAACCGAGACGTGGCAGGCCTGAGATCGACGGCTACGAGGACGATGCAGTGTCGTTTGGCATTTGATCGTAAGAATGCCCCTGTTCCGGCAGGCGATGGCACCTAATTGGGTCTTCCTCACTTTGTGTGGTTAACAAGTCGTTGGCGGTCATCCCGATATGGAGGGGGATGCGAACAAAATCGAAATGGTCGCCCGGTACGGGAATGAGTGTAAAAAGCGTCGTGTCCGACGGTGATGGTGATTGGGTTGTGTCTGCTTGCGGACCATCCTCGGGCAGATGCCCGGCTTGCCGGAAACAGAGCAGAAGTCGGCATGGTTGGTCGTACCGCAGTTCACAGGACCTGCCGATCCAGGGCAGTGAAGTGACGGTAAGGCTTCGACTAAGCCGCTGGCGTTGCAGTTATCGGCAGTGCGAACGGCAAACGTTCACCGACCCGATCCCGGAGATCGCCGCGCCCTACGCCCGCAGGACAAAGAGCGTCGCCAAGATAGTTGGCCTTTCAAACCGGTCGATCTCCACACAAAGTGAGGCAGACCCCGATTAAATGTAAAACGACATCGTCCTCGGCGGCCTGTATGTCGTTATCCGCCATCGCGCTAATATTCAACGACTATTGGCGGGTACGGAACCGCGACTGGGCAGCAATCCTCCGAGCAAGTAAGACATAGCCGTGTCCGCAATAGGCACAAGAGGCCAAGACCCAAGGTCCCAACGGGCCAATTGCGGCAGCATACACCCCACCACAATTATGCCGGGTGAATTCTGATGCGACGAGCGTAAACTGATAATCATCTGATACCACAAGAGAGCGCCGATGCCCCGATTTCTTGCCGTTTACACCATGAGGCCCGAAGACCTCGCCTCCTTCAGGAGCCTGCCCAAAGCCGAGCAGGATGCCATCGACGCCATCGGCTTGAAACAATGGGCCGCGTGGGAGGACAGAAACGCCGCGTCTATCCTTGATCGTGGTGGCATGGTGGGCAAAACGACGCGCGTAACCAGGGACGGCGTCGGCAATGGCGCGAATTCATTCTGCGGTTACCTCGTCATCGAGGCGGAAAACGTTGACACCGCGGCAAGGCTTTTCGAGGATCACCCGCACATCACCGTGTTTCCAGGTGACGGCGTAGATATCATGCCTTTTTTGACGTGAATTCCTCCGGTCGATATCGGTCGCCGACGCTCACATCGTTTGTAGGCCGCAGAGACGGCGAGGACTGCAATGGGGCCAAAGGCGGAAGTCGTGTCGCCTTTGCTCCCATCTCGGTCGTACAGCTGATCGCGGCTGCACGCCACAAGCGGATAGGCGGTTGATTTGGCGGCGATCTATTGCGACTGAGAACGGGCCGTTCCATCCATCTCTGGATTTCTGATGCTTGACTTTGGCCCTGTTTGGCCGAGCTTAGTCGGCCTGAATCAAAATCTCACTGGATAACTTTCATGTCGCGCACGATAATCACCGCACCGGCCGCACCAAAGGCGCCAGCTTCCTACAGCCAAGCCGTCAAGGCCGCAGGATTGGTTTTCGTGTCAGGGACTGCGCCGATCGACCCGTCAACGGGGCAGGTTGTGAAGGGGCCGGTGCAGGCCCAGGTTGCACAATGTCTTCGCAACATCTCCGCTATTCTGGAAGCCGCAGGAAGCAGTTTGGAGAAGGCGGTCAGTGCGACGCTGATTGTGGCCGACGAGGAGGACTTCGCAGGTGCCAATGAGGAATGGCTTAGGTGGTTTCCACGCAATCCACCTGCCCGACAGGGCGCCAAGATGCCTGTCCGCATTCCGGACATGAAAGTCTCGATAGCAATGATCGCCGAGGCATGAGCACAGCCTTGCAGTAGCGACGGCGTTGGACGCCGCGCTTGGCCACGAGGCTTGCGAGCCGGTCTGCGGTGTCAGCTTTCTCCACCAAAGTCGCACTACGTTCGTGCTTGCAGCAGCATATCGACCACTTGACTGTCTTCCGATGGATTGGCGCGCCGGTCGAGATTCCGAACCTCGCATCGTTTTTTGACGCAAGAGCATGTCTACTGTTCTTGCTGCCCTCTAGCAAAGCCGCCAGTCCGATTGCGGCCCCAGATCCGCCGACGGCTGATGAGGGTAGGAAGTGGATGCTAGTCCCTCTGATCAAACGGAATAAAGCGCCGATCTTCGTAAACCTGAAGATGATCCAAGTGAATAGGATGGGCCAGTTCCCGTGCCTTCATATAGGCAAGTGCAAGACGCGGGGATCCGCCTTCGGCTGGCTCAACTTCGATCGACAAGCGAAAATTTCCGAGTTCGCCTACCGATTCAAGCCGATCCAGGTCTCCAATAGTTTTGTCATCTACCTCGTATAGCTCACCGACGATCTGACACCCGGTACCGGGTTCGTTGAGCATCATCGGCGCGAACCACGGTCCGGCAATGAGGAGGGGATAACGCTTCCGGGTCCTGTATCTTCCGAGAAACGTCGCTCCCGACAGTCCCTGCTCGTGAAGCGGGAAGCCCCTCTTTAATGTGCCGAAGACAAATAGCCTTTGCGCCATGGGTGCGGGTTCCTTGCGGGTGTGTCGTTTGGCACTTCTGTGGTTGCCGCCGGTTTTGGCAAGAAGTTTCTGACCATTCTGACGTGTGATCGAGTGCGGTCTTCTGTCAGGCCTGTCGTTGCGGCGCTTGCAAAGGCCGCCGGCCGGTATGGTGATCTGCGGAGCGGGTCCAAATCTTAATCCCGAGCGTACAGGCTCAAAGTGCCAAACTGGTTTTCCCGCTCCCGATCGGTTCGATCATGCGCCCCATTCAGGTCGTCGACTTCTCACTCCTCTTTGCCATCCCGCACTCGTCGCGATTTTGCAAGCAAAGGCAGGCGCTTACCGCCTGTTTAAACGGGGCCAACCTTCGGTGCTGTTTCACAGCCAGAGCCTTCACTAGCATCGTGAAGGAGTCTTCACGAGAAGCGGTCTTAGAGATCCTCTCGAGGTTTTCGAAAACGGTTATTTTGCGTGAAGCTGCTCGGGGCGAGTTGAGATGAGCTCTGGTCGAAACTGGAGGCCTTCCACTAGAATCCAGTTCCCGGGCTGCGGCGGCCTCGCGGTCAGATCCCGCGTGAAGCTTCTCCAATATTTGCACCTGCAATCCTCGCTCTGCGCGACCAACGGCCATCTTTTATGGAGAAGTGTCGCGCCACCCAAGAATTCTGGGAGTTTTTCGCCATTCGCGGCGCTACGCAACGGCCCTCACTTGCTGTAGGTAAGCTGTCGGTATCTGTAAGGGGGCGCGAAATGGGAATTTTCGATGTGCGTAAGATTGATTGCCATGCCCATGTGCTGGATCCTCTACGCTTTCCCTACGCACAGGGTGCTGCGTACCGGCCGTCCGGCCAGGAGATCGGCACCACGGACCAGTTTGTCGAGGTGCTGCAATGTTACGGCACGGAACACGTTCTCCTGGTTCAGCCGAATTCCGGATACGGGCCGGACAACAGCTGCATGCTCGACGCGATCCGGCGGTATCCAGGGATATTCAAAGGAGTGGCGATCGCCAGCCTGGACGCCGATCTTTCTCATCTGCGCGATCTGAGGGATCAGGGCATTGTCGGCATTGCCCTTAATCCGACATTTTACGGCAATGATTTCTACGCGGATTCGCCGGCGCTGATGGAGAAACTGGCCGAACTCGACATGTTCGTGCAGATCCAAGTGCAGCACGACCAGCTGCTGATGTTCAAGCCATGGATCGAACGTATTGCTGTCCGCGTGCTGATCGACCACTGCGGCCGGCCGACGCCGGAGCAGGGGCTGGCGCAACCGGGGTTCAGCGCGCTGCTCGATCTTGCGGAGACGGGCCGTGTTCACGTCAAGCTTTCAGGCTATGCGAAATTCGCCAAAACGCCGTATCCCTTTCGCGATACTTTGCCGTTCGTTCGTGCCCTAGTCGAGGCGTTCGGACTCGACCATTGTATGTGGGCATCCGACTGGCCCTACCTGCGCGCGGCCGACCGGCAGGACTACGGGCCGCTTCTTAAGCTGTTGGATACGCTTTTCCCGGACCCCGCAGATCGCGATATCCTGTTGTGGCAGACACCGAAGAGGCTATTTGGCTTCGGCGCATGATATCATCGGGCGGCGGAAGAAGCCGTCCGATACAGTCCCACAGTCCGAGGTTCTATATGCTGACGCTCCGCCAGATCGAAGTCATCCGAGCCATCATGGTGACCGGCACGATCGCGGGTGCTGCCAAGCTCCTGAACGTTTCCGCGCCCGGCATCAGCCGGCTGATGAAATATACCGAGGACATGGTCGGCGTGCCACTCTTCAATCGCCGCCATGGCCGCTACGTGCCAACACCGGAGGCGCGCAACGTCTTCGACCTCTTAGACAATATTCACCGCAAGGTGGAGGATCTGCAGACATCGATCGACCGGCTCGGCAGCGGCGAGGGGCGGGAGCTTAGTTTTGCCTCCGTGCCCAGCATTGCCAATGTCATGGTTCCCCGTGCCGTCGAGCGGGTGAAACGGCGGTTTCCCGATATCGCGCTCGAGATCGACATCCTGAAGATCGAGCAGGCTATAGATTATCTGCTGCTCGGGCGCGGGGAACTGGTGGCGATTAGCTCCCGCTTCGATCATTCCATCATCGACTTCGCGCCCCTGGCGACCGGCCGCCTGGTATGCATCGTGCCGCCTTCGCACGAACTGGCGCAGAAGTCGTCTATTCGGCCTTCGGAAATCGCCAGCCACACCTTGATCGGCATAAATCCCAACGACCCCTATGGGCGTATCATGACGGAGATTTTCCGCCGCGAGGGTTTGTCCCACAGGATGAACATCAAGACCCGGTTCGGCACGACGGTCTGCAGCCTCGTGGCCGGAGGCCTCGGCATTGCCGTGATCGACGAGTTCACCGTCGCGCATGGCATGCTGCCCGGGGTGAAGATTCTGGAAATCGAAGCAGAGACGACGTTCCACACCTATGTGGCCTACCGCAACGATACCCCGCTTTCGGTCTATGGGGAGGCGATCATCGAATCCCTCCGGGCTGAAATGAAGGCAGCATCAAGTCACTAACACCGATGAGACTGTCAGAAATTAACACCATGTTATGAAGAGCGCGGATTTTGGTATTTGCGTTTCCTTTTTGGTGGGTTCATCACTGTTCTCAACTGATGGAGGCATGTTTTCACGTCTGGGAGGTCCTATCGAGGACCCCTTGCGGGTTGATGCGCTGTCGGGTGGGAGGAGTGCAGCAGTTGATGGCGCAGACCAGGCAAAAGCACGTGGTGACGGGCAAGACAACGATCGTTCCGTTGATCGGCCACCCTGTCGAACAGGTGAAATCGCCGGGGCCGATGAACCATTGGTTCGCAGAGAATGACGTGGATGCCGTGATCGTGCCCATGGATATCCGGCCCGAGCGGATCGTCAATTTCTTCGATGTCCTGCGCGCGACCGAAAATTGCGCCGGCTGCTCGGTGACCATGCCGCACAAGCAGGCCGCCTTCGTCGCGTCGGACGAGGTGACGGAGCGGGCACGTCGCGCCAAGGCCGTCAACACGATCCGGCGTTCGTCCTCCGGCAAGCTGATTGGCGACATGACCGACGGAATGGCCTTCGTCGCCGCCATGGCCATCCATGGTGTGACCGCCCGGGGCTGCAACGTCCTGCTCATCGGTGCCGGCGGGGCCGGAACGGCGATCGCCTTCGAACTTGCGGCCGAAGGCGCCGCATCTCTGATCATCCTCGAACGTGACCAGATGCGCCAGCGGGCGCTGATGGCAGAACTGGCGCGCCTGTATCCGGAGATGGCAACGTTCGTCCAGGTGCCGGCGGGGATGACGATCGACATCGCCGTCAATGCATCCCCGCTCGGAATGGCCGCCGCCGATTCGCTTCCCTTTCCCGTCGACCGCCTGAAGGACGCCCGCATCGTTGCTGACGCGGTGACCAAGCCGGTGATGACGCCGTGGCTGATTGAGGCGGAGAAAAACGGCCTGAAAGTGCAGAACGGCGAGGAAATGGCGGTGGCGCAGCTGCCGATCCAGCTCACCTATCTACGCTTCATGCCGCCGGCAGTGAAATCCGGCAACGGTCGCAAGGGATCGTCCGAGACGCAGGAGAGCGTCGGGTGAAGACATCGATCGCGACCGTCTCGATCAGCGGCGATCTTCGCGAGAAGCTCGAGGCGATCTCGGCTGCAGGTTTCGACGGCGTCGAGATTTTCGAAAACGACTTCCTGACCTTCGACGCGTCGCCGCGCGAGGTCGGCCGGATGGTTCGTGATGCGGGCCTCGAGATCACCCTGTTCCAGCCCTTCCGCGATTTCGAGGGCATGCCGGAGCCGCAGCGCTCCCGGGCTTTCGACCGGGCCGAGCGCAAGTTCGACGTGATGCAGGAACTCGGCGCCGAGTTGATGCTGGTCTGCTCCAACGTCTCGACAGCGGCGCTGGGCGGCATCGACCGGGCTGCTGCGGATTTCCGCGAGTTGGGCGAGCGTGCAGCCAAGCGCGGAATCCGGGTCGGTTACGAGGCGTTGGCCTGGGGGCGGCATATCAACGACCATCGCGATGCCTGGGAAGTCGTGCGCCGGGCCGATCATCCCAATATCGGTCTGATCCTCGATTCCTTTCACACGCTTGCGCGTAAAATCGAGGTCGATTCCATCCGCTCCATTCCGGGGGATCGGATCTTCATCGTGCAGCTCGCAGACGCGCCGATGATCAACATGGATCTTCTCTATCTCAGCCGCCATTTCCGCAACATGCCGGGCGAAGGCGATCTGCCGGTGATCGGTTTCATGCGGGCAGTGGCGGCGACGGGCTATGACGGGCCGCTCTCGCTGGAGATTTTCAACGACCAGTTCCGTGGCGGTTCCCCCAAGCTGATCTCGATCGATGGTCGCCGGTCGCTGATAGATCTGATGGATCGTGTTGGACGAAGCGAAGACGGCTCTGCCGGCGCGGCAACGACGCTGCCGCCGCCAAGCTGCGTCAGGGGCGTGGAGTTCATCGAATTCGCCACCAGTCAGGAAGAAGCGGACAAGCTTGCCGCCTTCCTTCGCACACTCGGGTTCAGGGCCGGAGCGCGTCACAGGTCGAAGGCCGTGACACTCTTTCGCGAAGGCGGCATCAATATATTGCTCAATACGGAGGGCGTGGGTTTTGCCCATTCCTCATTCGTTGTTCACGGGACATCGGCCTATGCGGTCTGCCTTAAGGTCGAGGACGCCGCCGCGGCAGTCGAAAGGGCGCAAGCCATGGGCGCACAGCCCTTCGAACAGGCGGTTGCTTCGGGTGAGCTGACGATGCCGGCAATCCGTGGCGTCGGCGGCGGGCTGATCTACTTCATCGACGATAGCAGCGAGCTGGCGAATGTGTGGGGCGTTGACTTCGAGCCAGTCGAGCAGGAGTCGGCGACCGTCGACACGGGTCTCGTACGGGTGGATCACCTCGCCCAGACCATGCCGTCGGAGGAGCTTCCATCCTGGCTGCTGTTCTACATGTCGATCTTCGACGTGACGAAGACGCCGCAGGTGGACATCGCCGATCCTGCAGGCCTGGTGCGCAGCCAAGTCATCGAAAGTGCGGACGGCGCCTTCCGGATCACCATGAACGGTGCGGAAAACCGCAGGACGTTGGCTGGCCATTTCATCGCCGAACGGTTCGGCTCCAGCATCCAGCACGTCGCGTTTTCGACCGGCGATATCTTTGCGACCGCGGCGAAGCTGCAAACCACCGGCTTCCTGCCGCTCCGGATACCGCGCAACTATTACGACGACGTCGAGGCACGATTCGGCCTCGACCCTGCCTTCGCCGACCGGATGCGCGAGCAGAATATCCTCTATGACCGCGACGAGCATGGCGAATATTTCCAGCTCTACAGCCCGGTCTTTTCGGAGGGGTTCTTCTTCGAAATTCTCGAACGCCGTGGCGGTTACCGGGGGTATGGGGCGCCCAATGCGCCGTTCCGTATCGCCGCCCAAAAGCGCCACCTGCGGCCGGAGGGCATGCCGAGTGTCTAAGTCTTCCGGTGATCGAGACAGTGCATATTTCCCGCCGGGAAGCCGGCGAATTGACTGGTAAGGGAGTAAGAAAGGCATGGTGTCAAAACGCGCGTTCGTCATGGGGCACCCCATTGCGCATTCACGCTCGCCGATGCTGCATGGTTATTGGCTGACGCGTTACGGACTGGAAGGCAGCTATGAGCGGCTTGATATTCCGCCGCAGGAACTCGACGCGTTCTTCGCGGATTTTCGCAATGCCGGTTGGATCGGCGGCAATGTGACGGTGCCGCACAAGACGTCCGTCATTCCCCATCTCGACCGGATCGACGACGATGCGACGAAGATGGGCGCGGTCAATACGATCTGGTGGCAGGATGGCGCGCTTCTGGGCGGCAATACCGACGCGATCGGCTTTCTCGGCAATATCGATGAACTGGTTCCCGGCTGGGACAAGACCGCCAGGCGCGCCGTCATCCTCGGTGCGGGTGGGGCGACACGCGCGGCGGCCTATGGCCTGCAAAGCCGTGGCCTCGACGTGGCGTTGTGCAACCGGACGCCTTCCAAGGCGCAGAAGCTCGCGGATCATTTCGGCGCCGGCGTCAGCGCCCATGCGATGGAAGAGCTCGCTGGCCTGCTGGAAAACTGCGACCTGCTCGTCAACGCCACCAGCCTCGGCATGATCGGCCAGCCGGCGCACGATATCGACCTTGCGCCGCTCAAGAAGGACGCGATCGTTTATGACGTCGTCTACGTTCCGCTGGAAACGGATCTGCTGAAAAAAGCGCGTGAAAAAGGCCATCGTACCGTCGATGGTCTCGGCATGCTGCTGCATCAGGGCGTCGAGGGCTTCAGCCGCTGGTTCAGGACGCGGCCGGAAGTGACGGCGGAGCTGCGCCAGCTGCTGATCGACGACATCAGGGCGAAGACACCGGGGGCCTGACCTCCGGCAGACGTCTCGTCCGCGAAAATGCTGCAGGGAATGTCCGGATCGGGAGCCGGCGTCCCTGAAGATGAAATGGTTCCGGGCGGCAGATGCCGGGCGGGACACGGGAGGAAACGTTTCCGGCAGAGCCCGGAAATATTTGGGAGGATGAACATGAAAAGACGCAATCTTATCACAGCGGCGGCACTCGCCATCATGGCAACCGCCACCGCAATGCCGATCGGCCTTCGCGCCGCCGACACCGTTTCGCTGCCTTGCCTGTGCGAGCTTTCGGGCGCAGGCGCCGTATCGGGCACCAACTATCGCGATGGCGCCAAGATGGCGATCGAGGAAATCAATGCCGGCGGCGGCATTCTCGGTAAGAAGATCGTGATGACCGACTACGACACCCAGTCGGACGCCCAGACCTCGCGTGCGCTGGTGCAGAAGGCTATCGATGCCGAAGCCTATGCCATCATCGGCACGGTCTATTCCGGTTCGACGATCGTCAACATGCTGGTCGCCCAGCAGAACGGGGTGCCGCAGTTCACCGGTTCGGAAGCCCCGAACGTGACGCGCCAGGGTAATCCCTACATCTTCGCGACTGCGTCCAGCTCCGCGAAGGGCGTCCCGGGCCTTACTCCGTATTTCAAGGATACGTTGAAGGCGAAGAAGATCGCGGTCGCCTGGGTCAACAACGAATTCGGCAAGGGCGGCCGTGACGTCTTCATCAAGGAAATGAAGAGCGCGGGCATCGATCTTGTCGCCGACGTGCCGTCCGAACAGGGGCAGGCGGACTTTGCTGCCGACGTTTCCAAACTCAAGGAATCCGGCGCCGAAGCGGTCTTCGTTTATCTGAACGAAGAAGAATCCGCCCGGTTCCTCAAGGAAGCTAAGAAACAGGGCCTCAAGGTCCCGCTGGTCGGCGAAGTCACCTTGACGGGCCAGAAGGTTATCGACCTGGCTGGCGATGCGGCAAACGGTGCTTACGCGCATGTCGGTATCACGACAGGCGCGAATGTCCCGGCGATCCAGGAATTCGGCAAGAAGTTCAAGGACAAGTACAAGCGCGATACGGACCATAACGGCCTCAAGGGCTATATCGCCATCTACGCGGTGAAGTACGTCACGGAAATGAACGGCTCGTTCGATCAGGAAGCGCTGGCGAAGAAGCTGCACGGATTGACGCTCGATGTCGTCAAATATCCCGGCATGCTGCTGACGACCTCCTGGGACAATACCGGCGAAATGTCGCGCGAAAGCTTCATGACACAGGTCGTGGACGGCAAGCAGAAGGTTATCGGAACCGTTCCGGCAAACTGATATCCGGCAGGGTGCCGATTTGGTCGGCACCCTATCCCTCGATAGGTAAAATCCATGGCTCAATTCCTGCAAGTCCTTCTCTCGGGTCTGGCTACAGGATCGATCTACGCGCTGGCGGCGATCGGTTTCACCCTGCTCTGGCAGGCGGCCCAGACCGTGAACTTCGCCCAAGGCGAATTCGTCATGCTGCCGGCTTTCTTCACGCTGATCGCGATGGGAACCGGATTGCCCATGCCGATCGCGCTTCTGGTCTCGCTCACGGCTTCGATATTCGTGCTGGGTTATCTGTTCAAACGGCTGATCGTCGAGCCGATGCAGGCATCGAAGACCGGTGGGGGGTTGCCGCTGGTGATCGCCACCATGGCGCTGGCGATCTTTCTGAAAGAAGGCGTCAAGGAGTTCTACGGAGCCGAAGCGCAGCCCTATCCGGAACTCATTTCGGGCGGCAGCTGGGATTTCTTCGGTGCCATCGTATCGGTGACGGATCTGGCGCATCTCGGCGTATCGCTCGGCGTCGTCGTGCTCCTGACGATGTTCCTCAACCGGACGCGCACCGGACGGGCCATGCAGGCGACCGCGCAGAACCCGGATGTCGCGAGAATTCTCGGCGTCAATACCAGGCGCATGGTGCTCTATACGTTCCTGATCAACGCGGCACTCGCAACGCTCGCCTCGTTCCTCATCACGCCGTTCTATCTCGCCAAGTTCTCGAACGGCGAATATCTCGGTCTGATCGCCTTCATTGCCGCGATCGTCGGCGGCTTCAACCAGATCCGCGGGGCGCTGGCCGGCGGGCTGCTGATCGGCGTCCTCGACAACATGACGGCGACCTACCTCACCGCCGAATACCGCGCCGCCGTTCCGCTCGTGCTCCTGATCGTCATCATCCTATGGCGACCGCAAGGATTGCTCGGCACCACCGAAGGAAGGAGCGTCTGATGGCCATCATTCCAAAATGGGTCTGGATTATTGTGGGCATCGCGCTGCTGATCGCGGCTCCGATCGGCCAGGGCAACTATGTCAGCCTCATCCTGTGCTCATGGTTGATCTACACGATCGCCGCCATGGGCCTCAACCTGACACTCGGATACGCCGGCCAGATATCGCTGGCGCAGGGGTCGTTCATGGCGATCGGCGCCTATATCACCGCACTTCTGACGCTTTCCGGGGTTCACTGGCTGATCGCCATGCCGCTTGCGGTGTTCGGATGCTTTGTCGTCGGCCTGCTCGTTGGCTTTCCGGCTCTGAGGGTAAAGGGGCATTTCCTCGCCTTCGTCACCCTTGCCTTCAATACGCTCGTCGTGCTGGTGCTGCGCAACGAGGACTGGCTCACCGGCGGCTCCTACGGCAAGTCGAACATGCCCCGGCCGGATTTTTGGCTGTTCAATACCGGCATGAAATCGACCTTCCTGTCGATCCCGTTGACCTCGAACCAGAAGATGTATTATCTTTGCCTGGCCGTCTTCATCGTCTTTGCACTTCTCATGTACGGGCTAATCCGTTCGCCTTGGGGGCGCGCGTTTAAGGGGCTGCGCGAAAATCCGATCCGCGCCGAGAGCCTTGGGCTGGACACCCGCCGGCTGACATTGCTCGCATTCGCGATCGGCTCGGCGGCCGGCGGTCTCGCCGGGGCCCTGGTGTCCCCGGTGGTGCAGTATATTGAACCGAACTCGTTTGCGCTGGGTCACTCGCTGCGTATCCTGCTGATGGTCGTCGTCGGTGGTGCTGGCTTCTTCTTCGGTCCGATGCTTGGTGCGGCCGTCGTCATCCTCCTACCGGAATTCCTGCGGTTCACCGAAGGCTATTATCTGATCATCTACTCCGGCCTTGTCATCGTCCTGATGGTGTTCTCGCCGAGCGGGCTGATGGGGGTCGGTAGCCGCATCCTCTCAGCCATTCGTCCGAAACGTGTAGAGCGCGGCGACATGAAGGAGGGAGCGCGGCTATGAGTGACACCATGAACAACGCCGTTCTGTCCGTCCGCAACATATCGAAGTCGTTTGGCGGTATTCGCGCCGTCAGGGATGTCAGCTTCGAAGTGGTCAAGGGCGAAGTCCTGGGGCTCATCGGTCCGAACGGATCAGGCAAGTCGACCCTCTTCAACTGCGTGCTGGGACAGCTTCGGCCAGATCAGGGGGAGGTGCACGTCAACGGCAAGCCTGTGGCGGGCCTGCGGGCCTGCGATCTCAATAAGCTCGGCGTCGGCCGCACCTTTCAGCAGCTATCGGTCTTTCCGGAAATGACGGTGCTGGACAATATCATTCTTGCGGGCCAGGAACACAAGGGCACGATGTGGTCGCGCCTTATCGGCTCCGCGGATGCCGGATTGAGCGGCGAGGCTGACAGGCTGATCGAGTTCTTTAGGCTGCGCCACCTTCGGGAAGAAAAGGCCGGTTCGCTGTCCTACGGTCAACAGAAGCTGCTCGACGCCGCGATGGCCTTTATGGCCGGGCCGGATCTCGTCCTTCTCGACGAGCCGGCGGGCGGCGTCAACCTGACGATGCTCGGAAATCTCAAGGAACGGCTCCAGACCTATAACAGGGATCACGGAACGACCTTCGTGGTGATTGAGCACAATATGGAGTTCGTCATGTCGCTGTGCACACGGATCATCGTGCTGGCGGAAGGATCGGTCATCGCCGAGGGCTCGCCGGAGGAAATCCGCTCGAACCAACGGGTGATAGACGCATATCTCGGAGGCTGACCATGCTGGAACTCAAGGACATCCAAGGCGGCTACGGCAAGGTCGTGATCCTGAACGGCGTTTCATTCAAGATCCCCGAAGCGTCGATCACCACCATCATCGGGCCGAACGGGGCCGGCAAGTCGACTGTCTTCAAGGCGATCTTCGGCCTCCTCGACATCCATTCCGGGCAGATCACGTTCGACGGCAAGGATGTGACGCGGCTGACGCCCCGCGAACTGATCGGCCGCGGCGTCACCTACGTGCCGCAGGGACGTAACGTCGTTCCGCAGCTTTCCGTCTACCACAATCTCGAACTCGGCGGCATCACCGTCAAGGACCAGGCTCGGGTGCGCGAGCGGATCGAGGTGGTGATGGATCAGTTTCCGGCGCTTCGCCAGCACCGGGACCGCAAGGCGATCGAGCTTTCGGGGGGGCAGCAGAAGCAGCTCGAAGTGGCGCGTGCCTTGCTGCTCGACCCGAAGCTGATCCTGATCGACGAACCGTCCATTGGGCTATCGCCCAATCTCGTCCAGGAAGTCTTTCGGACCTTGATGCGGTTGCGTGACCAAGGGGTGACGATCCTGATGGTGGAACAGAACGCCAAGGCGGCGCTTGCCATGTCGGACTATGGTCTCGTGCTTGAACTGGGTCAGGCACGCATGCACGACCGAGCCGATAAGCTGCTGGTCGATCCACGCGTAGGCCGCCTATTTCTCGGTGGCCATATCGAAGACGCGGATTGATCATCTGCGTTTTAGGCACGCCGCCGTGGATGTCCAAACGCCGGGCGGCGGCAATCTCAAAACGGTTCGATGCAAGAGCGTCGGCCGACGCTTACCAGTTTTTCCTGTTGCCATAACCCGTCTCCGATGAGGCCTATTGCGCGAATGAATTGCGTGTGATTCGGGGCGGTGAAATGCGATATGCCGTTCAGGCATATCTGAAAGGCTTCTTGCACTGGCCAGCCGCAGAGCGAGCGTAAACAGGGCCGCTGAGAGTGCATTGAGCATCGCCTGACCGCCGAGGCCCTCGATGCTTGTCTCCATTCGCATGAGCGCCACCAGGCTCGTCAATTGGAAGCGCGTGGCGGTCTGCTGAAAAGTGGGGGAGGTGGCATCCCGCGCACGATCAGGCGCGAACTTAGATAACGGCCTAACAGCCGATCGTGGGGAGGTGCCAGGATGAACCGTCCGCACAGCATATCCAGTCGTTCGCCAGATCCTGCGTTCTCGCTGATCGTCAGATTGACGCCGACGCGCTGGGTCGCCAGGCTTGGCTGGGCGCCGCTGCCATCATGCAAGAGATGGGGCGCACCGGTCGGAACCATCAGGATGTTTAAAGAACGCGATCTTGACTGGCTTGATGTCAACCTCGGCCGGTGGATGAACACCCACTTTGGCCATGACGCTGCCATCGTACTCTCGGCAGACGGCCAAGTGATCTACCAGTTCGCTACGGAGTCAGCGAATGGGGTGCCGACAAGAGACCTTAGCCTTGCTTACAGCCCATTGGCGCACCGTCTCCATGAACGACTCATTGCCGGCGACCAGGACGGAATGTCAGACAGGGTGCTGTCGATCGGTGAGAGCGACCTGGTTCACGTTGGAGGCCGGCCGGCAGTCGTCAGTGTCAAACCCATCATTTCCGATACAGGAAAGATCGAGCAGCGGGCGGGGTGAGGAAAATCTGCATGTCGCGGTCCGGTTTCTCGACGGCGAATTTTCCGACGATATAGGCACTGAATACCAATTTGCGGAAACGATCTTCACGCAAAGGATGCATCAAGACAAGCGACACTCGCAGGTCGCTCTCACGTCGCGGTCCGGTGACGTTATCGGGTACTTCAGCTGGCATCCTTTTGAGCCTGGAACCAGCGTGCTGCACGCGACCCTGCCGGTCGTCGGCCTATCCGTCCTAGCAATTTTCCTTGCTACCAGTCTGGCAGGTCATGCGATCTGGAGACGATTGGTCAAGCTCAACTTCAACCGTCAGGAGCTTCAGCATCTGGCGCTGCATGACCCATTGACGGGGCTTGCTAACAGAGCTCATTTCAAGAGTGAGCTCACGGCGCGGCTGCAGCGAGCGTCCCCGGAGGATGTCTGCAGTGTGCTCTTTATCGATCTCGACCGGTTCAAAGCCGTGAACGATACTCACGGCCACCCGACCGGTGACAAGCTGATTTCTCTGGTTGCGAAGCGAATGAGAGAGATACTTCCAACCGCCCTGATCGGACGAATTGGCGGCGACGAGTTCACGGTCTTCCTGGAAAAAATCGAAGCCGAAGAAGCGGCGGTCATCGCAAATCGGATCGTAATGTGCCTGCACGAGCCTTTTGAGATCGAAGGGGTTTATGTGTCGATTGGAGCGAGCGTCGGTGTGGCAACTGCGACGGGTGCGGATACTGATGCGATCGAGCTGACAAGGCAGGCTGATATCGCCCTCTATCATGCGAAAGCCGCCGGTCGGAACGCATACGCTCTGTTCGGCGAGCATATGGACGAACTTCTTCGCATGCGTCGGAGGCTTGAGCACGACCTCCGTGAAGCGCTGTCGACAGGAACCCAGATCGAAATTGCTTATCAGCCGGTCTACTCGTCCGACAGCTCGATCCCTTGTTCGTTGGAGGCACTGTCACGCTGGCGACACCCCGAGCTAGGCTCTATTGCTCCAGACGTGTTCATTCCCCTTGCGGAGGAAATCGGCGTCATCCACAAGATCGGCGCCCTTGTACTTGAAGACGCATGCAGCTTGATTTCGCTTTTGCCGTCGGTCAGCGTTGCTGTGAATGCTTCCGCCGTGGAATTAAGCGCTCCGGGCTACCCGTTGCGCGTCCTGTCTACCCTGGCCAAGTGGGGGATCGACGCCAGCCGGCTCGAAATCGAAATCACCGAGAGCCTGGCAATCAATGGCCAAGAGGAAGCTGAGTGTAACATCATTATGCTCAGGAAGGCCGGCGTGAAGTTTGCCATCGATGACTTTGGAACTGGATATTCCTCATTCTCCAGAGTTCAGAACGTGACGGTGGATCGGCTCAAGATTGACAAATCCTTCATTGGCGGAATTCGCGAAGGTAGAAACAGCGCGATTGTCGAGGCCATAATCAACATGGCGCGAGCGCAAGGATTGCGAACAACAGCCGAAGGCGTCGAGACGAACGAACAAACGGCTGCGCTGAAGTCGCTTGGTTGCAATAACATTCAGGGCTTCCTGATGTCGCGGCCGATCGCGCGTGGAGAGATCTTGGCACTGCTGGGTGCGCGGGAGCTCGAGAGCGATCTGCTCTAACGACCTGCATCTCAACGTGCAGCACTAGCTTTTGTCACCATCACCAATCATGCCTGGGACAACCTCTGATCTATAATGTGGCGGTGGTGCGGTCGTTGGGGCCACCATCGATGGGAAGGGGAAACTCGACGAGCATGAAAAAATATTCTGCAGAGGCAATCGGTACGTTCTTGGTTGACGTTTGGCGGATGCGGTAGCGCGGTTATTGCAGCCGGCTTACCGGACGTGGGTATCGGCTATCTAGGCGTCTCGATTGCTTTCGGTTTGACGGTTATCACAATGGCCTACGCTATTGGCCATATCTCAGGATGCCACCTCAATCCTGCCGTCACGGTTGGCCTTGCGGCCGGCGGGCGATTTCCGACAAGCCAGATCATCCCATATATCGTGGCGCAGGTGATCAGCATGTCTGGTAGCTGAGTTCGTGTTGACCGGTATGTTCCTGTTCATCATCATGGGCGCGACGCATGGCAAGGCTCCGGCGGGTTTTGCCCCCCTGGCGATCGGGCTTGGTCTCGCTCTCATTCACCTCATCAGCATCAATGTTACGAACACCTCCGTGAACCCGGCGCGAAGCACCGGTGTGGCGGTTTTTGCCGGCGGCTGGGCGGTGCAACAACTGTGGCTCTTCTGGTTGGCGCCGATGGCTGGCGGTATCGTCGGCGGCGTCCTTTATCGCTGGCTCAGCACCGAGCCGAGCGGTCAGATCGTTGGATCCGTCCCGGCTGAATAGGTAAAACAGCGATGGGCGGCGCTCGCCGCCCATCGCGGCCAATCAGCGCTCAGCCGCGCGTCGCGGCGACTTGACTGGCGTTTGTTAGCAGCGATCCTATCTACAGGGGATGCGTCTCTGCTTGTGAGCAGGACATGATCTAGGGAGGCCAATCATGAAATTCGGACAGTTCTGCGGGTTGATCGCAGACGAGATGGACCTTCAACATAGCGACTTCCTGTTGGGTGCCGAGATCCTTTTTGCTTCGGATCCTGCCGGAAAAATCCAGGAAACTGTACTATCGCTGCCGGACCGTCCGATATCGGCGAAGGACGCGGCACTGCTGATCTGCCTTGTGGTTGCCATGGACCAAGTGCATGTCGATCCCTCGCAATGTGCTGAGGCGGCTGACGATATTGCTGCCCTTGGGCAGAACCTTTCGCTCCTAATCGATGCAGTGGAGAAAGGAGAACCTGCGGTCCTCGACATCAGCGGCCGTTTCGAGGCCAACGTGACCGTTCCTCGATCGTTGACCGCGAAGATTTCGCCGCTGATCCGGGGAGGGGTGGTTCCCCACCTCAAATCGGTTTAACAGCTAAAACCATGGCACGTCCGCGCTGGGTTCCCCATAGACCATTTCCGGCCTATGCATATCTTCCGGGCCGGCACCCGCATCCTGTCCGCGACCCGCTGGGACATAGTTATCAGGCAAAGCCTGTGACGGTTGACGCCAAAATTGAATCAGAAGAGTTCCTGTGGGGTGAAGATCTCTTCAATCACGGCTACTATTGGGAGGCTCATGAGGCGTGGGAAGGAATTTGGCACGTCTCTGACAAGTGCAGCGAAATCCGGGCCGTCTTGAAAGGCCTGATCCTGCTTTCGGCCGCCGGCGTGAAAATCAGGGAGGGCAAGCGCACAGCAGCCATGCGACACGCCGGACGCGCAGCGGGGTTGTTTCGGAACCTGGCGAATGGTCAGCGTCATCACCTTGAGCGGGCGCTCGGCATTCGGCTGGATAGACTTGCCGAGCGCGCAGAGACAACAGCAGCCGCTCCACCAGTGTTGCTGGGAGCCAGCAGGGGCCGGCCTGAACCGGTCTTCGAGTTCATCCTTGGAAGCAAACTTGCGCCTCCAAACACCTGAAAGCATGTGATGTTGCTCCAGGCAACTCGCTGGGAATTAGCCGGCAGGTTTCGGACGGACTGGGGGCTTCGCCTTTTTCGGCGCAATTATTCCAAGCTCGCGATTCAGTTTTTTCAGTGCCACCTTACGCGTCCGGCGGATACCTTCCGCCTTTTCACGCGCACACTTCACGGAAGGCTTTTCATAATGCTCCCGAAGACGCATCTCCCGAAACACGCCTTCCTGCTGCAACTTCTTCTTCAGGAAGCGCAAAGCCTGATCAACATTGTTATCCCGCACCAGAACTTGCAAGTGTCACTCCCATATTTTAGACCGGCCCTCCATACGCGTACGGCCGGCCTCTGGCAATATTGCCCGCGTGAGAAGCGGGAATGACCGTTTCAGCAGCGGCAGCGACCCGAATTCAGTGCCGGTTTCCGCTATCTTATTGGTTCTTTAAACCACAGCTATAGCAGCAATGCCTGCTTCAGCGGCCGCTCGTATCAAAGCCTCTTGTCGGTTGGCAGTTAACCGGGTTCTTCCTCACTTTGTGTGGTTCACCTGTCGTTAGCGAGGTTGTCGCTATGGGCGGGCATGCGAACAAATTCGAAATGGTCGCCCGGCCCAGGGGTCAAGATACTGGGTGTCGCGCTCACTGTTGACGACAGGTGGATTGTTTCCGCCGCTGGATCCGCGATCGGCATCTGCCCCGATTGTGGACGGCGAAGCCGAAGTAGGCATGGCTGGTCCCGCCGTAGTCTCCAGGATCTGCCGGTCCAGGGTCAGTCGGTGACAGTGAAACTCCTGGTGAGCCGCTGGCGATGTGCACATGGGGACTGCGCACGACGAACGTTCACCGACCGACTGCCGACGATCGCTGCTCCTTATGCGCACCGGACGAGAAGGGTCGGGGGGATTGTCGGCTTGCTCGGCCACAGCGCCGGCGGCCGTCCTGGCGAGCGGTTGATGGAGCGGCTCGGCCTGCCGGTCAGCGACGACACCATTTTGCGGCAGTTGAAGCGGGATGCTGCGGCGGCTCAACGCAGTTCCGAGATACGGGTGGTCGGCATTGATGATTGGAGCTGGCGGCGGGCGACGAGTTATGGGACCATCCGAAGGTCCGTGCCTGGTTATCACGGCATCCACGATGGACCTTCCACTTCGTCCCGACTTCTTGCTCATGGCTCAACGCTGTCGAGGGCTTCTTCGCGAAACTGACCCGACGACGGCTCAAGCACGGTGTCTTTCATTCCGTCGTCGACCTGCAGGCTGCCATCAAACGCTTCATCAAAGAACACAATCAGGAACCAAAGCCATTCGTCTGGAAAGCCGACCCCAATGAGATCATTGCGGCCGTCAAACGTGGGCACCAAGCGTTGGAATCAATCCACTAGCGCGCTGAGTAGGCTCTCTCCAAGCCTGCCCCGTCAAGGCCACGCTGGCCACCTAGGAAAGGAACTGTGCCCTGAGTCTCTGGCTCACCCCAATCTGCGATCTGTTGCCGGCAAACTCCCCGTCCGCATAGGCCACCACCAGCTCGAACACCTCATCCCGCAGCCTTGCCCGCGGCCGCAGCATTTCGTCCGCCGCCGCCGCAATCCCACCCTGTGCCAACGTCAGCTTGTCTCCGCAAACCCCGTCGACCATCACCACCAGATCGAACGTATCCGGGTTCGTCCGGGCCTCCTGCGAAAATACCGCATAGGGCTGACCGGGTTCGGCAAGCCCTATCCTGAACGCGAGGATCGTGCCTTGGGCAATCATCTCCTCGAGCAATCTCGCCAGCCGCATGCCGGCCGTCTCCGCAGCCTCTCGTCCGACCGAATAGACCTGCACCAGCATAGACCGGCCGATGCCCCGGCCGCCGATGGCGATCGTTATTGCCGGGATGCGTAGCACGCCTGAAAAGTGCCGGCGCATCTTGGCCGACCAGGAGGTGGGGTTGCGGACGAGGTCGAGATAGGCGGGATGTTTGACGACGGTGAGGTCCTCTAGTTCGTAGAGTGTGAAATAGCGGTTCTGGCCAGCATCAAACGCGGCATAGCGGCGGGCGCCGCGCATGCCTGGAGTCGTCAGCCGTTCCGGTACGTGTTCATAGGTATGCCAGGCCTCGTATTCCTCGGTCATTGTGCTCGGATAGAGGTTCCAGAGGGCGAGAAAGGCGTGGCTCATGCGTCGCCCCCGATCGTAAGGACCACCTTGGAGGCCGTGCGGTCATGGGCGGCAGTAAAGCCGGTCATCGCCTCCGCGAGCGGGAGCCGTTGCGAAACGAGCTTGCTTATGGTCTCCTGGTTTTCCGCGAGGAAGGCGATGACGCCGTCCCAGTCGTGCGCCGCCGCACGGTATGAGCCGCGGATCTGCTGGTGCAGACGCACCAGACGCACGAGGTCGATCTCCGCCGGTTTCGAATGGATGCCGACGACGGTGAAGATGCCGCGTTTCTTGAGGTAGGGCAGGGTGGCCGACACCAGCGCCGGAACGCCGGCCGCCTCGATGATCGCGTCGAAGGGCGGATAACCGGCCAACGCCTCTTCCAGCGGTATCTCGGCCGTATCGACTAGGTGCTCGAAGCCGATCGCCCGCAAAGCCCCAAGCCGTGGCCCGTCATTGCGGCCGATCACCACGACCTTGGCGCCCTTCGCACGCGCCAGCACGGCGATCCCCTGGCCGATGAAGCCGGGGCCGATGACGAGAATCCTCTGGCCGGCCTGTACCTCGGCGGTCTTCACCGCCTCGGCGCAGACGGTCATCGGCTCGGTCAGTGCGGCTATTCCCATATCGAGCCGATCGGGCAAGGCATGGCAGTTTGAATAGGGCACGCACACGAATTGTGCGAATGCCCCGTTGCGGCCGATGCCGACACCCTTGCGGTTGCTGCAATTGTCCTCGTCACCGGCAAGGCAGGCGGCACATGTCCCGCATGTGGTGGACGGCCGGGCGGTGACGCGGCGGCCGACCAGGGTGTCGGACAAGCCCGCGCCGACCTTGGCGATCGTACCGGAAAACTCATGCCCCAGGGTCACCGGCATTGCGCCTGCCATGGATTCGTAACCGGGCGTCCAGTCGGCGATATGCAGGTCGGTGCCGCAGATTCCGGCGGAATGGACGCGGACGATCGCCTCGCCCGGCGGTGCTTCGAGCGGGGCATCGACCGCGCGAAATTCCAGGCCCACGGCGGGCCGGACCTTTTGCAAAGCCAACATCTGAATTCTCCGAAATTGTCTGAAAGATCGCGATACGCTTTAGGTCGGTGTGGCTGGCGCTATTCGCGCCAGCTCAGAAAACGCCGCTCAACCTGGCCGATGACGAAGTTGACGATCAGGCCCATGATCGACAGGATGGCAACGCCCGCAAACAGTTTTTCGAGATCGTAGAGCGATCCGGCCGCCAGGATGTAGGAACCAACGCCATATTGCGCACCGAGCATTTCGGCGGCGACGAGCAGGATGATGGCGATGGCGATCGACACGCGCAGGCCCGACAGGATGGCCGGGAAAGCGCCGGGCAGCACGATCTTGCGGACGATCGACCACCAGCTCAGACTAAAGCTTTGGCCCATGCGAATCAGCGAGCGATCGACGTTATCCACCGCGCCATAGGTGGCGACGACAGTTGGCGTGAACGTGCCGAAGGCGATCAGCATGTATTTCGACATTTCGTCGATGCCGAACCAGATGACGAAGAGCGGCAGCAGCGCGATCTTCGGAATGGGAAAGAGCGCCGCGATGAGCGGCACCAGGCCGGCGCGGACATAGCTGAACAGGCCGATCATCACGCCGAGCGCGATGCCGAACCAAATGCCGAGCGCGCCGCCGACCAGCAGGCGTTGCAGCGAGGGGATGAGGTGTTTCCACAATCCGCCCGTCTGCCACAGCTCCACCAGCGTCTCCACCACCGCGGTCGGGCGCGGCAGGGTCAGGCTGGTTATGAAGCCGGTGCGGGTGCCGATTTCGGCAAGCACGAGCAGGGCGGCAAACACGAGAAGCGCCACGCCGCGGATCGGCCGCGGCGCAAAGCCGCCGCCGCGGAAGGGCACTGGCTGGCCGCCGTCGGGCTTTTGGGCTGAACTGTCATTTTTCGAAACGGCCGCCTGCGCCGGAAGCGCGCTGACGTCAGACATTCACCAGCTCCTTGTCGGCGGCCATCGCTTCTTCGCGCATGAGCTCCCAGAGCTCCTTCTGTTTTTCCTCGAGCATCGGATCGCCGAGATGGCGCTCGGCAAGCGGGATATCGATATCGACGATCTGGCGGATGCGGCCCGGCCGGCGGGACAGAACCACGACGCGGTGGCCGAGCCGCACGGCTTCGTTGAGATTGTGAGTGACGTAGACCGACGTGAACGGCTGGCGGGTCCAGAGCGAAATCAGGTCGTCCATCAGAAGTTCGCGGGTCTGGCTGTCGAGCGCCGAAAGCGGCTCGTCCATCAGCATTACGGCGGGCCGCACGGCGAGCGCACGGCTGATCGCGACGCGCTGGCGCATGCCGCCGGACAGCTGTTTCGGCAGCGCGTCACGGAATTCGGAAAGCCGCGTGCGTTCCAGCACGTTGGCGACGATGTCGTCCATCTCGCGGCGGGAAAGGCCGTGGTCTTCCAGCACAAGCCTGATATTGCCCTCGACAGTGCGCCAGGGCAGCAGTGCGAAATGCTGGAAGACGTAGGTCAGTGGGTTGAGACAATCCTGCGGCGGCTGGCCGATCTGCAGCACTTCGCCGGATGACGGGCGCTCAAGCCCGCCGAGAAAGCGCAGCAGCGTGGACTTGCCGCAGCCGGAGGGGCCGATCAGACAGGCGATCTGCCCCTGCGGAATGTCGAGCGAGATGTCCTTCAGGACCTCGACGGAACCATAACAATGCGTGATGTTCTTGAGCTTAAGGTCCATGAGGCCTCCCCGCCGGAGGCCGGCAAGGCCTCCGGTTCAGTGCGTCAGCCGATCAGATCGTCTTGACGTAGGATGTATCGAAAAGCTGCTCGTTGGTGATGCTGTCCTTGACCATGCCTTCGGCCTTGAACCACTCCAACTGCTCGTTGCAGCTCTTCAGCGAAATCGCCATGCCCTTGTTGACGCGCATCGCACCCTCGATGAGGTTCTGCTTGGCGACCTCGAACGGGCTGTCGGCTTCGACATACTTGTAGACGAGCTTTGCCAGCGCATCGCGGGTGGCGTCGTCTGCGGTCTTGTCGACGAAAGCGGCATTATAGTCATCGATCGCCCTGGAATATGCCTGGATGAAGGATTCCGTGAGTGCGCGGTCGTTCTTGGCGTTCTTCGTCGAGGTGAAGCCGGTTGTGACCTGATAATCTGGCGCGTAGTCGGACACGAGGCCGATCTTCTTGGCTGCGCCTTCGCGGATCATCTTGTTGGCGACGTTCGCCTGGATCGCCCATGCATCGATCTGGTTGGTCGACAGCGCGCTGACCAGCGCGCCGAGCTTCTGCAGCGGTTTCAGCTGAATGTTGGCAAGCTTTATTTTGTTGGCGACAGCGATCTTGTGCGCCATGAAATGGAAGGACGAGCCCGTCGTGGTGATGCCGAAGGTCTTGCCAGAAAGCTTGGAAGGGTCCGTAAGGCCAGCTTCATAGGCCTTGTTGGAGGCCAGGATGACGGCGCCGACGATGCCCTTTTCCTCGGTCAGCGCACCACCGACCACCTTGACCGCATCCTTCTGCGCCAAGCTGATCAGCCCGCCGCTCATGGCGGTGACACCGAATTCCGCATCGCCCGAGGCGATCGCCACAGCCATCGGCTGGGCGGCTTCGAAGAACTTCAGTTCGATGTCGAGGCCCGCATCCTTGAAGTAGCCGCGCTCGTAGGCAATGAAGCTCGGCGCATGGCTGGCAAGATTGAGGACGGCGAGATTGCGATTCGTCGCGGCCAGTGCGGGCATGCCGAGTGCAGCAGCAGCGCTGGTGGCGCCCATGGCCATGAGTGCCTGACGGCGGTTCAGGGTGAAAGTCATTTGGGTTGCTCCTCCGAGATCAACGCGCTTGGCGGCGTCATGCCTTCTCACTGCCACTCCATGCATAAGAAGACAACGAACAATGATTATGTCTCCCATGTCCTCAGGACATGGCATATGGTCGCATGAAATACAGGGGTTGTATCACGAAATGCCGGGCAGGCTCGCAAGCTTGCGCGTCAGGATTTCCACGAGCTTGCGCAGGTTCGCCGAATGCGGTCGCCTTCGGTTCCACAGGACCGAGATCTGGAACTGCGGCGCGTTCTCGAGCGGCCGGATGACGAGGTTGCCGCCGACCGGCCCCAAGGTCGTCAGGTAGTCGACCAGCACGATGCCCATCTGCTCGTTGGCGAGCGCCAGCGCCGTATCGGAAAAACGCGCCACGGCGCGGTGGTTGACCTTCACGCCGCCGCGGCTGAGGAAGCTCTCGACCACGCGCTGATGCGCCCCGCCGGCGGCAAAGGCGATGAAATCGGTCCCTTCCAGTTCGGCGGCGCGGATCAGCGTCCGGGCGGACAGCGGATGGGCTTTCGGGATGACGGCGACGAGATCCGCCTTGCCAACATGTTCGGTGGCGATCAGCGGATGGTCGGAGGAGGCGATGGTCACCACCGCCTCGCCGCGCCCGGTGATCAGGTAATCCTCCATCTGGTCGACGGGCAGGACGTCGAAGAACAGCTCGATGCCCGGCACCTCGACGGACAGATCGCGCAGCGCCTGCGGCACCAGGGCACGCGCGACGCTGGCGGTCGAGGCGGTGCGGAACACCGCCGTCTCGCCGCGGGCGATGCGGCCGATCTGGGTTCCGACCCCCATCAGCTGGCGCATCAGCGGATCGATCTCCGCATGGATTTCCAGTGCCTCCGAGGTCGGCACCAGGCCGTTGCGGTCGCGGTCGAACAGCGCGATGCCGAGAATGTCCTCGATGCGGCGGATGGTGCGACTAAGCGAAGGCTGCGAGACGTTCAGCACCTTCGACGCGCCGGTGATCGAGCGCGCCTGCATGACGGCGTGGAACACCTCGATCTGCCGCAGGCTGAGCAGGCCTTCGATCGTCGCCTGTTCGAGCGGCTTGGCGTTACTGCCGCCCGGCGCCATCGGCAGTCCTCGTCAGAAAGGGAAGCAGCATGTCCAGCATTTCCTCGGTACCCGTCTCCGGCAACAGATGGCCGCCGCCGAGGCCGCGGCCGGTGACATTCTCGGCCCAGTCGGCCCAGATATCCAGAGGCTCCCGCCCGCCGCCATATCGCCGGCCTTCCTCCCAGAAGAGCAATACCGGCGCGGTGATCCTGCGGCCATTTTTTCTGTCCGCAAGATCGTCTGCCTCGTCTACCGTCGCTCCGGCGCGATAATCCTCGCACATGGCGTGCCGCACGTCCGGCCTGTCGAAGGCGTTACGATAGTCGGCCAGCGCCAGCGGGTCGAGCCTGTCGAGGCCATGCACCATCTTGTCGAGCGTCACGTCGATGAGGAAACGCGGATCGCCGGCCATCAGCTTTTCCGGCAGCGGCGCCGGCTGGGCCATCATGTACCAGTGCCAGGCGCCCAAACCGAACGCCTTGCTGGCGCCCTCCCACATTTCCGGCGTCGGCACGACCGTCACCGAGACCAGCGCGGTCACGGCCTCCGGAAAGTCGAGGGCCATGCGATAGGCTACTCGACCGCCGCGGTCGTGGCCGATGACGATGTAGCGGTCATGGCCGAGCCCCCGCATCATCGCATGCAGGCTTTGCCCCATCCGGCGTTTCGAACCGGCACCTTCAGGATTGCCCGTCACGGCGCTTTCGCCATAGCCCGGCAGATCCGGTATCACGACACTATGGGAGCCCAGAAGCGCAGGGGCGATCCGGTGCCAACAGGCGCGGGTTTCCGGATAACCGTGCAGCAGCAGCACGGCTGGACCGGTGCCGCCCGTCAGCACCGCAAAACGGGTCTCCGCCGTCTCGACGAACCGGCTCTCGAAGCCGGGGAAAAGCGCATCTGCTTCTCTCAGCATGGTTTGATCACTCCACTCGAATGGCTGCCTTCCGCCAGCGCCACGTCGCGCAGCGCCGCAATCATGCTGTCGACCGCCGCCGGCCGGGGCCGCAGGCGGCTGGTATGCACATAGGCCGAAATCGATACGCTGTTTTCGACCGGGATCGCCACCAGCCCGGCGGCAGTGCAGTCGATGGCCGAAAAGGCGTCGAGAATGGTAACGCCGATCCGCTCCGACACGAAGGAAAGCGCCGCCTCGACGAAATGCACATAGACCGCCGTCGTCCGCGTCACGCCGCAGCGCCGGTAGGTCTCGTCGATGTAGAAACCGTGCGTGGTCGTCGTTCCGAAGGAGATCAGCACCTCGTCTGCCAGATCCGCCGGATGGATCGAGGCCCGCTCGGCAAGCCGATGGCCGGCCGGCACCACGCAGACGAGGCCCGCCTGGGCGATCTCGGTCGTCTCGATGACGGGATCGTCGATGCTGGCGATGGTGGCGACGGATGCGCCGCGGCCGAACAGGAGATAGTCGCGGATGTCGCGCTGCGGCAGGGAGTCGCAACAATAGGTGCCGGCGATGTTTTCCTGCTGCAGCCGCTTCAGCGCCTTCGGGATCAGCCGCATGCCGATGCTCGGCGTCGCGCCGAAACGGAAGGTCGAGGCATTGCCGCGGGCGATCGAATAGATCGCCTCGGACAGCATTTCCGACTGCTGGTGAACCCGCTCGACCTCCTCGAAGATCAGCTGTGCCTCCTGCGTCGCCACCAGTTTCCCGGCGATCCGTGCAAAAAGCGCCACGCCCAGCTGGTCCTCCAGCCGCCGGATGGCGATCGACAGATTGGGCTGCGAAACTCCGAGATGCCGCGCCGCCGCCGTCAGCGACGTCGTCGCCATCACGACCCGGAAAATCTCGATCTGGCGTTCCTTGAGCTTGGGATTTGCCACCCCGTTTCACTCCAGCCTATAAATTTCATTTATGAAGTGCATCCATTTCCATATTGGCGTCAATGGGTCTGCCGCCCTATTCTTCATGTCAACAGAGGATTGAATCCGCATGACTGGAAGCACGACCCGTCTGGTGGCGATCATCGGCACGCCGATCGCGCAGGTGAAATCGCCCGACAATTTCAATCGCCATTTCGCGGCGGCGGGCGAGGACCGGGTGATGATCCCGGTCGACCTGAAGCCCGAACAGGTGGCGGATTTCGTCCGCGCCGTGCGCGGCTGGGAAAACCTCGACGGCTTCGTCGTCACCATCCCCCACAAATCGGCAGTGGCTGAACTGATCGACGAGCTGACGCTGCGCGCCAGATTTCTGGGTGCCGCCAATGTGGTGTGCCGCCACCCGGACGGCCGCCTTTCCGGCGACATGACCGACGGCGAAGGTTTCGTCCGCGCCGCCAGGGCGCATGGTTTTACCGCTGCGGCCAAGTCCGTGCTTTTGGTCGGCGCCGGTGCCGCCGGCCGGGCGATCGGCCACGCGCTCGCCGATCAGGGTGCTTCGGAAATATTCATCAGCGACATGCACCAGGCCGCCGCCGAGATGCTTGCCGCGCGCCTCACCGAGGCGTTTCCGGGTCTTGCCATTTCTGCCGGAGACATTCCGGAGCGGGCCTTCGATCTGGTGGTCAACGCCTCGCCCTGCGGCATGGGGCAGGCGGATCCGCTGCCGGTACCGCAGTCGATCATCGACCTGATGCCCGCCGCGGGTCTGGCCGCCGACGTCATCACCAGCCCCGAACAGACGCCGTTCCTGACGCTCGCCGCCAAACGCGGCCTGAAGATCCAGCTCGGCCGCGAGATGGCCAAGGCACAGCTTTTCGCGCTCGGCGCCGCCATGGGCGTGATGGAGGCTGCCGTCGATGCCGAATAAGCGGGATGCCCGATACGACGTCGTGGTCGTCGGCGGCGGTGCGGCCGGTACCAGCGCTGCGGTCGCTGCGGCAAGGACCAGCGCAAAAGTGGCGCTGGTCGAACGCTACGGTTTCCTCGGCGGCGCGGCGGCCAATTCGCTGGTTCTCGCCTATTGCGGTTTCTATGAAAAAGGCGAGCGCGCCGTGCCGGCCGTCCGCGGCATCGGCGAGGAGCTGCTTCGCACCCTCTCGGAGATCGGCCAGGATGTTGCGCCGACCAAGTCGCGTAGCGGCAACTGGATCGTGCTTCTCGACCCCGAAGCGGTGAAATTCGCCTCCGACCGGCTGACGGAAGAGGCCCGCATTTCCACCCTCCTGCACACCCGGGTGACGGCCGCGACTGTCGCGCGCGATGGCCTAACCTCGGTGACCGTCACCGATCATGCCGGCAGCTACGAAATCTCCGCCGAGGCCTTTGTCGATGCGAGCGGTGAGGCGACGCTTTCCGTGCTGGCCGGCGTCGAGATGAGCGTCGACGCCACCGGAGGCAGCCACGTCCAGCCGGCCTCCATGCCGGTCCGGATCGGCGGCGTGGCGCCCGGCGTTCTGTTCGATCGTGCCCGCATCGCGGACCTGATCGCTGCGCACAACGAGGGCTCAGAAAACCCGATCCTGCGCCCCGATGGCGGCGTGATGTTCCGCCTGCCGCTTTCCGGCGACTACTGGTGGATGACCATCGATCTCGCCACCGACGGCCTGACCGGCGCCGATCTCGGGGCGACCGAACAGCAGGCACGGCGCGAGGCTTGGCGCAATCTGGGCCTGCTCAGGCAGATGCCGGGTTTCGAGAACGCCTATATAATCGCCACCGGCCCGCAGATCGGCATCCGCGAGACACGCCGCCCGAAATCCGTTGAGGACATGACCGGCGCGGCACTTGAAACGGGCCGCCGCCGCCCGGACGGCATCGGCCGCGCCGCCTGGCCGATGGAAGTGCATGAGGCGCCGGGCAAGGCGCGGTTCGTCGAACTCGGCGGCGAAGGTTTCGCCGATATTCCGCCCGGCGCGCTAAAGGCGTCGGGGGTAAGCAACCTCTTCCTATCGGGCCGGGTGGCCGGGGCGGATCCCGCAGCCTACGGTTCGATACGAGTGATGGGCACGGCTTTCGCGACCGGTCAGGCGGCAGGCATCATGGCAGCTCTCCGCCAAGAAGAACCGGGCACGATTTCTCGAATCCGCGCGGAGCTTGTCGCTCAGCATGCGTTGGTGTGATTATTTGTATCTTAGCTGGCTCAAGACGTTGCCCGCGGTTCGAATTCTTATTTCGTATGTATTATTCGTGATGTCTCAGGTGGTTCGGGCGATCCGAGACCGAGCTGAATACAAGGAGGTTTCGACGGCGTAATCCCTTCGGACCCATGTCTGGACCGTATCTGCGACCAAGGGAATTAAAGTTCCACAATAGCGCGTTACGCCGCAAAAGATGCTTCAGCCGGTTGAGCCGTAATGTTGGTGCCGCGGGTTCTGTTCCCTTCAAGGCGGGCATCGCTGAGATGCATCAAAGTCTCTTTCTCGCGGTAAGGCGGATATCAAAGGCATGTAGTCGAACGCGCCTTGGAAAAGCGGTGTCATTCCGACGCGGTTGCCGTTGGCCGAATAGACATTCTCCGGTGCAAAGAAAGACAGGTATTCTCGCCCGCGAATGTATTTGAGATGATAATGATCGACGAAGGGCTTCATGACATGAATGGCCTCCAGGGGATCATCTCCGCCTTCCCATACATGCAGCGCGTCAAAGTTGATGCAAAGGTTGGGCGGGTCTACCTCCTCAATGAGGAGCATCGTCGCCGCGACTGTGTCGGCGAGCGTGCAGGATGCGTCTCTACAAGCAGACGCACGCCCAAATCTGCAGCAATCGTGCATGCTTCCCGAACCCCCGCGAAAATTGCCAGCCGATTTTCTGACCCCATCTCTGAACTGGCCCGATTGCCGGCAAACGTTCGAGGTTTCTTCGTCTGCCATCGCTGTGCCAATCGGCATAGTTCAATCGTCTTTTGCCGAAGCTCATCGCTCTGAGCGCTCAGCGGCAGATAGTCACTCAGCATTGAGATAGAGAGGCCTTGGTTTCTCAGCCATTCCCCATTCAAGTCAGTGCTCGGGGCAAGACGTTGAGCATGAGGGCCCCAGAGTTCAATCGCCTGAAACCCATTCGCTTTCGCCCAGGTAGTGAGTTCCGGGATCGAGATCAGGTGATGTCGGAACATTATGGTGCAAAGGGATAGATTCATTAGGAGTCCATGTTCGCGTGGTGGTTCAAGCGGCATGCGCGCTCTGCGCACCCCATTTAGAACGACCGAACCCCGCAGTTCTTCAACTCTGCACTTCAAGCTGCAACCGAGTTGGAGTGGCGTCGCATTCAGTGAGACGGACTGCGTCCACGATGTGGTCCTTAAGCGGACCGAAACCGGCAGATAAACGTTTCCGCGCTAATCGTTTTTATTGGAATCCACGCATTGACGTGTCGCGCGCCTTGCAGTCTGTATCCGACCCCAAACGTGCAAGAACCATCAGGGAGGGCGCATGCAGGTCCTATCGAACATCGAGGTGGTGCGCGCAGCACTTGGTCGGGCTGGCGACAAGGGAGGAAGCATAGGCTTCGTTCCGACCATGGGCTACCTCCATGCCGGCCATATGGAACTGGTATCGCGCGCCCGTGCGGACAACGCGATCGTCGTCGCGTCGATCTTCGTAAACCCCTTGCAATTCGGCCCGAACGAAGATCTTAGCCGGTATCCGCGTGATCTTGAGCGCGACAAGGCGATGTTGGAGCAGGCAGGCGTCGATCTCCTCTTTGCGCCCAGCGCGTCGGACATGTACCCGCATCCCATGAAAACCGTGGTAGATGTGCCGGAACTGGGTTTTGAACTCGAGGGCGCTGTTCGACCGGGGCATTTTGCAGGCGTAGCGACAGTCGTCTGCAAGCTCTTCAACATCGTGCAGCCGAAGCGCGCCTACTTTGGCGAGAAGGATTACCAGCAGGTGGTTATCATCAAGCAGATGGTGAGAGACCTCGCTTTGCCTGTGCGTGTGGTTTCCGTACCGACGGTCAGGGACATGGACGGTCTCGCTCTGTCGTCGCGCAACGTCTATCTGACCACGGAAGAAAGGCGTGCCGCCATTGTGATCCCTCAAACCCTGGATGAAGCGGAGCGCCTTGTTGCACAAGGCCTGACGGATCCGCTCGTCTTGGAGGCAAAGCTCGTCGATTTTCTCACGCGGGAACCTCTGGCTGAGGCGGAGGTAGTTGCCGTCAGGGATGCAGTGACGCTTCGGCCCATTGCCAGCATTGAAGACCCGGTGGTCGTGGCGCTGTTTGTCAGGATCGGCACGACCAAGCTTCTCGACAACCGCGTCATTGCCAGATCCCGTTCGGCGGCGCCTGGAGGAACCTTATGAGCGCGACTGGCTTGAAGATGCGGCTGACGCCGACCCGAATCCGCGCGATGAAGGGTGGGACGCCGATTGTCAGCTTGACGGCATACACCACCCCAATGGCGCGGCTCCTCGATGAGCATTGTGATCTTTTGCTAGTCGGTGATTCCGTAGGTATGGTTCTTTATGGCATGGAGAGCACGATTGCGGTCACGCTCGACATGATGATTGCTCATGGCAAGGCAGTGATGCGCGGCGTTCAAAACTCGTGTGTCGTGGTCGATATGCCGTTCGGCAGTTATCAGGAGTCTAAGGAAATCGCCTATCGCAATGCCGTTCGCATCCTGCAGGAAACCGGCTGTGACGCGGTCAAGCTCGAAGGCGGCCAGGAAATGGCCGAAACCGTCTCCTTCCTGGTCGAGCGTGGAGTTCCGGCCCTCGGCCATATCGGTCTGATGCCCCAGCAGGTGAATACCGCAGGCGGCTACCGATCCGTGGGCCATTCCGGTGAAGAGGTTGGCAAAATTCGCGCCGACGCGGAAGCTATCGGCAAGTCCGGAGCATTTGCCGTCGTGATAGAAGGCACGGTCGAAACACTCGCCAGGGAGGTCACGGCAATGATCCCTGTGCCAACGATCGGGATTGGCGCCTCTGTAGCTTGCGATGGGCAGATCCTGGTTTGCGATGACATGCTGGGGCTGTTCAATGATTTTACGCCCCGCTTCGTCAGACGTTATGAGGAACTCGGCAAGAGGGTAGCGGCGGCGGCTACAGCTTATGCGGTCGACGTCCGCTCCCGTGCATTTCCAATGGAGGAGCACACGTTCAAGCGCCGCTCTTGACAATGCGTTGTGCTAGAGCAGTTCACCAGAATCGAGTTGGGACACCAATATGAGCAGAATTGTGAACCATCCCGGGCGTTGGAATGCAGGTCAGCGCCCATGACGCGAGCCTTTTCGGATGGCCTTCGTGAACGTGTAGTGGCTGCAGTTTGGGGACAGTCAGAGTTGCCAGGTGTGACGAAAAAGTTCGATATTGCAGTCTCGGCGAATCTCCTGAAAAACCTTGGTTGAGAGACCCTTGGTTAGCCCTGCCTTCCGAAAGGCCCCGTCGCGAATGTCGCAACGGGGCTCCGGAGCGCAGCGGAAAGCTTCCCAAGACTAAGCGCGCGCATCCTTTTCAGCCAACCCGCGATCACGCGATATGTTCCGGCTATCCGCGGGCCAATCGGCCCAGCGAAACTCATGGCCCAAGATGTAGGATGCTGCGCGGCATTGATATCTTCAACTGACGCAGCATCTATCCCCGCTGCGCGGGTTGTGAACTGGCAAGGGGAGTCTCGCCCACCCGTTCAGCCGCGCTGCGCTCGCTTCTTCGCTTGGTTTATTCTGAAGGTTACGACTGCGCCAGCAAACAGCAAATGCCGACCTGTATCGGCCCTAGGTGTTTAGCCCGGCATTTGGCGTAGGCCCAGCCGCCGCCAGTTTGCTGTTTTGCTTTCTCAACATTTGAGTATCGGACACAGTGGAAGGATGGCGCCGCGAGGGGCATTGACGAACTTCCGATCGTTGTGCTAACGTTAGCAGAAATGGAGATCAAAATGAAAATTGTGCGCTATCAGGCCGCCGACGGAATTCACTACGGCGTTGAGTGTGAGGGCAGTATTGAACGCATTGGCGGTGATCCGTTCGAAACAATCGAGTGGACGGGGGAGGTAGATTGCCTTTCGGAGGTCCGCCTGTTGTGCCCTGTGGACCGGCCTCGGATCTTTGGCGTCGCGTACAATTACCGACAGCACACCGACGAATCCGGAAAAGAGCAGCCGACCCTTCCAGTGCTGTTTATGAAGCCAAGTACGGCCGCGAGCGGCAACGGCGATATGATTGAATATCCGAGCGACGGCGAAATCGTCCACTACGAGGCTGAACTGGTCGCCATCATAGGCAAGGGCGGCCGCCACATCAGCAAGGAGAACGCGCTTCAGCACGTCCTCGGCTACACATGCGGCAACGATATCAGCGACCGCGTCATCCAGCGGCAGGAAAGCAAGTTTGGCTGCCTGCTGGCAGGTAAGGGCTACGATACCTTCGCACCCCTGGGTCCGGCAATCGTAACGGATCTGGATCCGGCAAACCTTGACGTCATCCTTCGCCAGAACGGCACCGTCAAACAGTCCGGGAACACGCGAGATCTCGTTTATCCGGTTGCCGACATCGTTGCTTACTTAAGCCGGTTCATGACGCTGCTGCCCGGTGACGTAATTATGACCGGTACGCCCGCGGGGGTTGGGCCGATCGTGCCAGGGGATGATCTCGAGGTGGAGATTCCCGGGATCGGCGTTTTGAAAAATCCCGTGGTCTCCGCGGCGCACTAGGCGCGGACGAGCCGGCCCGTCAGGCGGTTTGTTGTATTGCACGAGAATTGCCGGTTGACCTGAAGTTCGAGATGCTATTAATGCAAACGTTAGCATTGGTCGACGGAACGCTCGTCCAACCGGCGGACTAGACAGGAATATTTGCGAAGCAAGCTGAGGATGAGCAAATGGCACGCGTAAAATATGTCTCCAATACCGAACTGGCTAAGTCGCAGCCCGCACTGAATGAGCGCCTGATGAAGGAGAGGAAGGTTCCGACCGGAAATATCTTCCTTGCCCTTGCCAATGCTCCGGCAGTCCTCAATGACTTCCTGACCTATGCGAATGCGGTACGGGCGGCCGACCTCAGCCCGAAGCTGCGTGAGATGGCGATCCTGACGGTCGGGTACTGTACAAACTCGGAATACGAGGTGAAGCACCATCACTCTCATGGCCTCAAGGCCGGCCTGACGGATGAGCAGTTCCATGCCATTCCCAATTTCGAAAGCTCGGATCTCTTCAACGAACAGGAAAAGGCTGTGATGGCCTTTGCCAAGGACTCCACCCTGAACGTCGACGTTTCCGATGAAGTGTGGAACGGGGTCGCAAGGTTTCTGTCGGAGAAGCAGCTTGTCGAACTGTCCATCAATGTCGCCTGGTACAATTCCGGCGTTCGCCTCATGGGCGCGCTGAAGATCGATCTTGAAGATGGATATCGGTGAGCGCGGCGTGGAAGGTGCGTCCGCCACCGCTTGCGGCATGGTCTTGGCCTCGGCTCATCAGATAACTCCAGAGCTTTCAGCGTCCAGCCTTGGAATGTAGGGTGAGCCGCAGCCAATCGATGAGAGGTGCGCGTCGCCAGACGGGCACCTCTCTCTGATTCGGCGGCTTAGTTCGGGAGGCAGGTGCCCCCCGCACTTCACGGCGCGCTCGTGCTGCCGCGAATGACCAAATGGGGCGGAGAGATGAAGCTGTAGGGCTTGCTGAGTTCACTCTTGTTCTGAAGGTGGTGCAGGAACCAGAGTCCGCAAGCCGTTGCCAACTCCGATACAGGCAACTGGACTGTCGTAAGTCCAGGCCCCCACCATCGATACCCAAGTTCGTCCCCAAAGCCGATGACAGAAATGTCGCGTGGGACGCTTAAGGCTTGATCCTGGATTTCATCAATCACTCCGGACGTGTTTTGCACCGCACCGATCACCAGGGCGGTTGGCCGATCCTTCAAGGAAAGAAGACGACGGACTGCCTCCCGTCCGAACTCGGGCGAGGAGGGGGCGCCCAGTTCCTCGTGAATGGCAATCGCTCGACCAGAGTTTTTAATCGCCTCGCGGAAACCCTGCACGCGAGCAGCGCCCGTGGGCAGATCTTCCGTACCGCCGATATAAGCAATCCGTTTGTGGCCTCCTTTGATGATATGATCAGTGCTTTCGTATAGCGCCCGTCTGTCATCAATCCCAAACCATTGTTCGCCTAGCAGCGGTGCCTTTCGCAGCAGCTGGATATGAGGCGTCATCTTAAGGATTCGGGCGGAATCGGGGTGCGGTTTTGCGCTTGGGACCAGAATGATTCCGGCTACGTTGACGCTTGTGAGTTCCTTGATGTGACGAAGTTCGTGCATTCGATCGTCATCGGTTTCACACAAGGTCAGCTGGTAGTTTGCTGAAAGAAGGCACCGGGAGAGAGCATGGGCAATCGTCGAATAAAAGCTGTTCCGGATATCTGGAACGATCAGCCCCACGAGATTACTTTGAACCCCACGCATCATGCGTGCTGCACGATTGGCAATGTACCCCGCTTGAGTTGCAGCCTCGTTTACCTTTCGCTTCATCTCGGCGCTGATGCGTCGATCGTCCGCAAGGGCGCGACCCACCGTTGAGGGCGAAACTTGCAGTATGGCGGCGATGTCTTTAATTGTTACCATTGTGCCCGGCTCGAATGTTCATTGTCGCCAACGATAGCATTGACGCCGCAGTTGTCAAACTCCAAAACCACAATCGATTTCGGTAAACCGATGCGGTCAGACCTCCCCAGAGAGGCTTCGGCTCGCTGCCGCGCTCTAGTCAAAAACGCCTTAAATTCTCGGATGTTTGTCCTGTATCTGCGACTTTTCGCGCCTGGTTGCCGCGCTTTAAGCGAACTCCACTGGCGGATTGACCTGTTGAAAGACGTTGACACGAAGGCTTCGCTGTGAGACGGATGTTGTGCGAACGTTAGCGCAAACGGGAGGAGGCATAACGTATGGATGTTCTGGTGTTCCTGGAGCCGATCATCGTTCCCACAGAAAGAGGTGGATGCTGATGACCCTTGCTCTTTTCTTGCAATCCACTGTCGGGGGCGTCCTGCTGGGTGGGATCTATGGTCTTCTAGCGATGGGTCTCAGCCTGAGCTGGGGCTTGTTGAAGCTGGTGAACCTAAGTCACTTCGCGCTTGCGTTTCTTGGCGCTTACCTGACCTATCAGCTGGGCACCGTTTACGGCGTCCCGGCATATTTGAGCGTTCTGGTGATCGCGCCGCTGTTTTTCGCGGTCGGCGTTGCCCTGCACAGCGTATTCGTACGCTTTCACGTGAAGGAATTCGCGTCTCTCCTCGTCACGTTCGGCGTCACGATCCTGATCGAGTCGCTGATCCAATGGATCTGGTCGGCGGACTTCCTTCGCTATGAGACACCCTATGCCCAGACCACCATCCGGCTCGGTCCGATCTTTGTGCCCGTATTGGAACTCTCAGCCTTAATCTGCGCCGGGGTGCTGGCAGGAGCGTCGTGGTACGCGCTGAACAAGACGATGCTTGGCAAGGCACTGCGAGCCGCTGCCCATGACGCACCCATAGCATCGGCTTTTGGTATCAATTCCACCCGCGTCTCGTACATTCTGGCGGGCCTTTGCTCGGCCACAGCCGGTATCGCCGGTGTCTTCATCGCGCTGATCGGGACTTTAGCGCCATCTCAAATTGAAGCCTGGATTGGAGTCGTATTTGCTGTTGCCATCATTGGAGGATTGGGCAGCCCCATCGGTGCGCTCGGCGCCGGAATGCTGATCGGCGTCGCCGAGAGCCTGACGATGTCCGTCGTGAATCCCGCTTGGGCGCCGCTCGTGGCATTCAGCGTGCTCATCGTCATCCTGCTTCGTAAACCGGTGATTTGACAATGAAAAAGCTTCTAACCACAGCGCCGCTCGTGGCGATCTTGGTCTCGCTGCCTTACCTGGGATTGGCGGATTACTACCTTTCCTACCTGTACATCATCTTCTTCTGGGTCGTGCTGGCAACGAGCTGGGGCATCCTGAGCGGTTATACGGGCTATTGGAGTTTTGGTCACGCGGCGTTCTTCGGGATTGGGGTCTATACGACAGCCACGCTGGCGACGCAGTTGTCATGGCCTTTCGTCGCGACGATTCCAGCTGCGGCACTGCTTGCGGCCGCAGTCGCCGTTTTGATTGGCTTTGTTGTCTTTCGCTCCAGGTCTCTGCGCGGCGAGTTCTTCGCGCTGCTGACGCTGTCGGTGACGTTCGTTATCGCTGCCATCGTGTCAAACACCTCGCTGGACTCCGGCACTGGCGTATTTCTCTCGGGGATTGAGATCCCGATGATCGGCGTGACTGCGTCCGGTTCCCTCTACATGTTCGGGCTTGTCGCGGCTCTTGCTGCGCTGACGACCTCTTATTTCATCTCTCATAGCAAGTTCGGCCAGGGGTTGCTCGCAATCCACGACGACGAGGACGTCGCAGAGGTCAAGGGTGTTCCAACCTTTCGCTACAAGCTGATTTCATTTGCCGTCTCGTCGGCACTTGCTGGCGGGATGGGCGCGATCCACGCCGTATATGTGGGCTATGTTACGGTCGGTGAGACGTTTGCGGTGACTGTTCCTCTCTATGTGGTGCTCATGAGCATTCTGGGCGGTGCTCGCCATTGGGCGGGGCCCGCGATCGGCGCAGTCATCATCACCGTGCTACAGAGTGCGATCGTGGGCGGCGCTCATGCAGAATTCGGTCGCGCGGGCGTCGCTCTTGCGCTGATCGTGGTAATCCTGGTGCTGCCGTCCGGCATCGTTCCGAGCATTATTCGCAGAGTTGCCGACAGGCGCGATGGAATTGATGCATTGGAGACGGTGGCTCGGGCCGCATCATCTCTCCAACTCGCGCCTCCAGCTGCAGCCGGTTCCAGTTCGATCCTTCTCAAATGTGAGGATGTCACCAAGTCCTTTGGCGGCATTCGCGCCTTAACCGGCGTCACCCTTGACGTTTGGCAGGGTGAAATCCTCGCTCTTGTCGGGCCGAACGGGTCCGGCAAGTCCACGCTGATCAACATGATCAGCGGCCACTACAGCATGACCTCCGGTAAGATCACACTTGAAGGCGAGGAGATTTCTGGTCGGTCACCGCATCTGATCGCTCAGAAGGGGGTGGCGCGGACGTATCAGATTCCGCGGTTGTTTAACAATCTGACCGTTCTTGAAAACGTTCAGATCTGCGCGAAGTTTAGCAGAGTGGCTGGCATGAGTGCGGCTGAAGTCGACGCGGCTACCCGGGGGGCGCTCGCTTTCACCGGCCTGGCCGAGAAGGCCGACGTGCTACCCGCATCATTGAACCTCCATGACCGTAAGTTTGTCGAGTTCGCGAGAGCGTTGGCCGCAAAGCCGCGTCTGCTCCTGCTCGACGAGGTGCTCTGTGGTCTCAATCCATCCGAGGTCGATCACGCCGTTGAAATGATCAAGCGGATCAAGGCTGGCGGCACTACCATCATCTTCGTTGAACACCTGATGAGGGCGGTAGTTGCGCTGGCGGACCGAGTCGCGGTGCTGGATCAGGGCAGGGTTCTGGCGCTTGGCCATCCGGGCGAAACGATGAGAGACCCAGCTGTGATCAGCGTATACCTGGGAGGTAGTCATGCTGCTTGAGGTTGATAAAATAGAGGTCGGTTACGGAGACGCCATTGCTCTGTGGGACTTGTCCATAAGCGTAAAGCCGGGCGAGATCGTTTCGGTCGTCGGCCCGAACGGCGCAGGGAAGAGCACCCTGGTCAACGCCATCGCAGGTATTCTTCGGCCGCACAAAGGAAAGATCGTTATCGAGGGTAACGACGTCTCGAAAGTGCCCAGCCATCAGGTCTGCGACTACGGCATAGCAGTGGTACCTGAAGGACGTCGTCTGTTCACTGCGATGAGCGTGCTGGACAATCTGTTGCTCGGGGCCTACCGCTCGATTGCACGTGCAGAGCGCGACGCGACACTCGCCGAAGTCTTCAAGCTTTTCCCTATTTTAAAGGAGCGCCAAGAGTCATTGGCGGGCTCCCTGTCAGGCGGGCAGCAGCAGATGGTTGCGATCGGTCGCGGCCTGATGGCTAAGCCGCGCGTGCTCCTGATGGACGAGCCGTCGCTCGGGCTGTCGCCGTTGATCGTCGGCGAAATGTTCAAGATCATCCAGATGATCAATGAGCGGGGTGTCGCGGTGTTGCTCGTCGAGCAGAACGTGAACAAGGCGCTCGAGATTGCGCATCAGGCCTACGTGATCGAGCAGGGCCGGGTAACGGCCTCCGGTGCACCCGAAGTTCTCATCAACGATCCAAGCATAAGGGAGGCGTATCTTGGTATCTGAAAATCCGAACGGGAAAGTCCCCGTGCATGTTCGGCGCGTCGTGACAGAGCATTGCAGTCTGGGTATTGCCAGGTTCGCTCAGGACGGCACCGTCCCGCGCACTGACATATTCAAAACAATTCCCGGATTGGTGTCGCGGATGATCTGGTCAACCTCGGTTTCCACGACCCTTTCGTTCGACGGAGCCGATCCGACGCCGCTGGTTAAAAGCTTCGTCCCCGAGCCGGGCGGCACGCGTTTTCTAGTGCTAACGTTCCCACCAGACACAGTTTTCATGTCTCCGGATTTCGATGGTCCTGCAGCCATGATGGAGAATATGGCGATCAGTCCAGGTTTGGCTGAACGCTTCGAGCCTGACGGAAAACATCAAACTCCGACCGTCGATTACGGAATCGTCCTCGAAGGCGAGATCTGGATGGAGCTCGACGATGGCAACAAGACCCGCTTGGGTCAGTTTGATGCCTTCGTCCAGAACGGAACGCGGCACGCCTGGCGAAACAAGAGCGACAAACCGGCAACCGTCGCTGTGGTGCTCGTTGGCGCGCGCAGCCCCGATACGACGGATTACGACGACGGCCTATGAGGCCTCAATTTCCAGTTTCAATCTGACCTTGTGGATCAACTGAACATGACCATTACCGAAATCCGAAAAGTACAGGGCCGTCGCGTCTGGGATTCACGTGGCAGGCCAACCGTCGAGGTAGAGATCAGGCTGGCCTCAGGTGTGACCGGCCGGGCGATTGCACCCGCCGGAGCATCAACCGGCACTGGCGAAGCTCTCGACCTTCGTGACGGCGGAAGCGTGCTTGCCGGTCTGGGTATCAATAAGGCTCTGACGGCAGTCAACGGTGAAATCGCGCGCTTGCTTGTTGGCCGGGATGCCAGGGATCAAAACGCGTTGGACCGCGCGATAGTCGAGCTGGACGGCACGCCGAACCGCAGCAGACTGGGTGGAAATGCATCGGTGGCAACGTCGATGGCACTGCTTCACGCGGCATCGGCGGCAGCCGACCAGCCGATCTGGCGATATCTCGCGGGCTCCGACACGGGAATCACGATGCCGCTGCCCGAAATTCAGATTTTCGGCGGCGGTGCGCACGCAGCGCGCCGAGTCGACGTTCAGGATTTCATGATCATGTGCCCCGCCGCCTCGACTTTCTCGGAGGCTTTGGAATGGACGGCTGAGGTCTACCGCGCGGCAGGTGATATCATGAAACGCGCCGGCAAGCTCCAGGGTGTGGCTGACGAGGGAGGTTACTGGCCGGCCTTCGCCAGCAATGAGGAGGCCCTCGACGCGTTGGTGCGTTCGATTGAAGCCGCGGGTCTGAAGCCGGGGAGCGAAGTTGCGATATCGCTCGATATCGCGGCATCCGAATTCGGCCGTGAAGGCAAGTATTCCCTGGCCTTGGAAGATCGACAGCTCGATACCGCCCAGATGATCGACATGCTTGGCGGCTGGTTGAAGGCCTACCCGATCGTCTCGATCGAGGATCCGCTCGCCGAGGACGATCCCGATGGGTTCAAGGAATTTACCGCGCGCTACGGCTCCAGATGTCAGATCATCGGTGACGACTTCCTGGTGACGAATGCGACGCGAGTGACCGAAGCGGTCAAGGACAAAAGCGCCAATGCGGTTCTAATCAAGCCGAACCAGGCGGGCACGATCACTGAAACGTTCGAGGCGCTCACCGTCGCCAAGAAAGCGGGTTTTCGGACGATCGTCTCGGCCAGATCCGGTGAAACGGAAGATGTGACGATCGCTCATCTGGCGGTCGGGTGGCATGCCAAGCAGCTCAAGGTCGGTTCGTTCTCCCGCTCAGAACGGATGGCCAAGTGGAACGAGGTTCTTCGTATCGAGGAGGCCCTTGGAAAAGATGCTTCGTTCGCCGGCTGGTCGGCCCTCGATTTGGCCGAACGGCCAGCCGCGATTGCCGCCGTAGGCTAGTAATCGGCGGGGGCCGACGAGGCTCTTGATTGAAAACAGGCGTTGACAAAAAACCATACAGTTTTATGCTAACGTTAGCAACGAAAGAGAACGAGATGCTCCCGGCCGTAAATCTGAAACCTCCCTTCAACATCACGCGCTTCAGCCACGTCGTCCTTGAAGTCAGTGATGTGCAACGTAGCCGAGATTTCTACGTCAATGTCGGCGGCCTGGTAGAAACAGAATTCGCGAGCGGTGTTTCCTATCTTCGCGGATTGTCAGAGGCCTGCCATCATAGTCTCGTGCTGGCGCCGGCCGGTGCAAAGCCGGTGTGCAAGCGGGTCGGTTATCGGGTGTTCCTGGAGGACGACCTCGACCTGGCAAAGCTCTTCTTTGATCAGAAAGGACTGCCGGCGGAATGGATCGAAGTAAGAAACCAAGGGCGGACCCTGCTTGTCAGCGATCCCTCAGGCGCACGCATTGAGCTCTGCTCCAGCATGAGCGTTCATCCCCGTCAGTTTCTCCAGGTGCATGAACATCGCGGCGCCCGGGCCCAGGGACTCGACCATTGCCAGATCATGGTTGCCGATCCCTTGAGTCTCAGCGCGTTCTACGGCGAGCTCGGTTTCCGTACCTCGGAATATATCGCAGCGGGTGATCATCTCATTGCAAACTTCATGTATCGCAAAGGTGTCTGCCTCGACCTGGCTTTGGTACCCGGCATCGGGCCCCAGTTGCATCATTTCGCTTACACAGTATCGGACAGCAGCGACATCTTCGCCGTCTGCGACTTTGCCAGCCGTTATGGATATGGAGACAGCGTCGAGCGTGGGCCTGGGCGCCATGGGCCGTCCGGTGTCCTGTTCGTCTATCTGCGTGATCCCGATGGCCATCGGGTGGAGTTCTTCAACAATCACTACACCACCATAGACGCGGAACTGGAGCCCATTCGCTGGGATGCGGCGTCCCTCAGTACCAACGTGCATTGGGGGATGCCGGCGCCCTCGAAATGGTTCTTCGAGGCCAGCGAATTTGCGGGAGTACCGCTGAAGCATCCCGAAAAAATGCCGAATCCTATGACACTGGAACGTTACGCAGAAGCGCTGGCGAAGCAACGATATCTGTCGCTCGCGGCAGAAAATGACGCGCCACGAGGTTCGTAAGCGCGATGACATACCGAAAGCACTTGGGAGGACGAAATGAGTGAAAATTTCAACACAATAAACAGACGAGCATTTCTAGGGTCCGCTGCCGCAGTAGCAGCTTTCAGCGCGATGCCGAGAGCTTTTGCGCAGGAGGGGCCGATCCGCGTCGGCGGAACGTTGCCATTAACGGGTCCGCTTGCAGGCGTGGGCGCGATCCATAAGCTCGCGGCAGAGGTGTTCGTCGAGCAGATCAACGCCAAAGCGGGGATTCTCGGACGAAAGGTGGAGTTCGTCCTACTCGATGACCAGTCGCTTCCCGCCAATGCCCGAACGCTCTATGAGCGGTTGGTGACGGCCGACAAGGTCGACCTTCTGATGGGCCCCTATGGCACGTCCTCAATTATTGCGGCAACGGGCGTTGCCGCTCGGTTCAAGAAGATGCTTGTTCAGAGCAGTCTTGGCGACCCCAGTCTCGCACCGTATCCCCTGCAGTTCCCGTCTCTGCCGATAGGGGCCGAGCCGCAGTTTGCAGATACCGAAGTCGTGCTCGATGCCTATGCGACCCTAGCGACCCCACCCAAGACAATCGCCTTCGTTACGAGCAAGTTCCCCTCGGCCCTGACGATCGCCAAGGGCGGCCATCAAGTTGCTGAGAAGCGCGGCGTGAAGAACGTGCTTGAGCTTGAGTATGAGTTCGGCACCAAGGACTTTGGTGCAATCGCCAACCGCATCAAGGCGGCTGATCCGGACCTGCTGTGGTCCGGGGCGATCGGCATGGAGGCCGTCCAGCTCCTTGATGCAATGAGCCGGATCGACTATCAGCCAAAGAACCAATTTTACCTGTTCCCGGCGCCTGGCCCCACCGCAGCTCACCCAAAAGCGAATGGCTTGACCTCGCTGACCTGGTTCGAGGAGCATGAGCCCTTCCTCAACTTTCACGGCGCACAGGAATTCGTCAGCGCTTATGACAGCAAGGCGAAGGCGGCGGGCTTCCCTTATCCGCGCGCAGAGTATCAGGCTGCCGTCGAATATGCTGCTTGGCAAATCCTGGCAGCGGCGGCAGAAGGGGCGGGGAGGCTGGACGACGCCGCGATGGCCGGGTGGTTGCGCTCGAATACAGTGGAGACCGTCGTCGGGCCGCGGACTTTCGACGGCAAGTTCAATGCCGGCAAGCCGTCGACGAAGCTTAAGCAAGTTCAAGGAAAGGATTGGGTGACCATCTGGCCCGCGGACTTCCGGCCAGCAGGGAAAGAGTTCCTGGCCCCTTGAGGATGCCGACGGCATTTTCCACGCACGTCTCTGAAACTGCAAAAACCGTCCGGTCGCGTAGGTCGATCGATCTGCCTATGGAGGAGTTAATGGTTAAGACTATGATCGCCGCTAGGCTGCATGCTCTGCATCAGCCGATGTCGCTGGATGAGATTCCTATTCCCACGCCCCGGCCCACTGATGTCCTGGTGCAGGTCAGGGCCTGCGGGATCGTGCCAAATATGGCGAATGTCATCAATAATTGGCCAACTTGGTTTCCCCACCAGCCGCTGCCGAAGTTTCCGGCAGTGTTCGGTTTGGACCCCGCCGGGATCGTAGCGGAAGTCGGCGAGGCGGTCACGAATGTCAAAATTGGCGATCGCGTCTATGTCAGCCCTCTCAGATCCTGCGGTTCTTGCAAAGCGTGTCGGTCAGGCAACCGCAGCCAATGCCGCTACTACACCCTGAATGGGTACTTCAGCACCAGCCGCGATGGTCAAAGGATCTTTGATCTTTATCCGTACGGCGGCTTCAGCCAGTACATGACTGCCCCGGACTATTCCCTCGTATCCCTACCGGACAATCTTAGCTTTGAGCAGGCAGGCCGCTTTGGCTACCTCGGTACATCCTACGGCGCGCTAAAGAATGCTCAGGCCGGACCTGGTCAGGTTTGCCTCATTGACGGTATCACCGGAACACTCGGCATCGCAGCCACGAAGCTCGGCCTTGCGATGGGCCTTTCCAAAATTCTGGGCACCGGCAGAAACAAGGAACTGATGGACCGCATAAAGGCGATTGCCCCCGGTCGCATCGATACGATGATGCTCGGTGAAGGCTCAACGGGAGAATGGGCGAAGGCTCAAACCGGCGGCGAGGGCGTCGACTTTGTGATCAGTGCTCTCGGCGCGAGAGCCCCCGCCACGACCGTGGTCGACTCCATGCGCGGAGTTCGCCGAGGCGGCCGCGTAGTTGTGGTTGGCGGCGTCGCGGAGGATGTACCTGTCGACGTGAAGTGGCTAATGGACGAGCAGGTTCAACTGATCGGCTCCAACTGGTTCAGTGCCGCCCAGGGGCAGGAAATGGCCGATATGGTCCGCACCGGCGCCCTCGACCTCACGTATCTCGAGCACAAGATCTATCCGCTCGAGCGCGTGAATGAAGCAATTTCAGGCATTGGTGAACGTGATGGCGGTTTCAGCAACTATGTGGTCGTTCCTCCAGTCCCGGCCTCCTATCAGTAACAACAACCGGCGTCGGCTGTGGCCGGCGCCTCCTTCAAGCGAAAAGAGAGAATATGACCAAGAAAGATATCGCGGTCCTGGTCGGAAGCCTTCGTGAGGCTTCAATCAACCTGAAGCTCGCTCGTGCCATGCAGAAAGTGGCACCCGATGGGCTGAACCTGCAGATCGTCGCGATCGGCGATCTTCCGCTCTATAACCAGGATTTGGAGACCGGGACGCCGCCGCCGGAGTGGACGTCATTCCGCGATCGTATCAGAGTATGTGATGGCGCAATCTTCGTCACCCCCGAATACAATCGATCCGTACCGGCGGCCTTAAAGAATGCGATCGAAGTCGGCTCTCGGCCATTCGGCAAGAGCGTGTGGGATCACAAACCCGGCGCGGTGACGGGAGCGTCTCCCGGACTGATTGGCGGGGCTGTCGCAGCGCTTCAGCTCCGAGTTATCCTGACTAACATCAACGTGCCCACCATGCCCCAGCCTGAAGTTTACCTCAGCGGGGCCGACAAATTGATAGGGGATCACGGGGTGTTCCTCAACGAAGGAACCCAGAAGTTCATAGAGAGCTTCCTGATCGCGTTCGAAGGCTGGGTCAATCGGTTCTGAAGCAGAGGCTGATGAAAAGTGTCATTCTGCCATCGCGACGGCTGCGCGATGGCTTTCGTAACCTTGTTCAATGAATGCGTCACATCCATGCCGCCTGAGCGGGCCTCGAGCCGCGGCAAAAGATATGCCCGTGCCTGAGGGCGACCGCATTCGTTAAGGAAACCAAGCCCGCGCCACGTCAGCCAGCTTTTGACGAGGTGACGCTATCAGCGGAATTGCGGCTTTGCGGACCATTTCACGCTGGCATTCATCGGTTATGTATTCGACCGGCGACTTGCCATCGACCCGGGCGAGGAAGAGGGCGGGTAACAAGCTTGCCGCCCGCGCCTCCAGAGCATCGCGATCCTCCCAATCGACCTGATCCATATAGGCTGCCGTCACCGCCGCGAATGACGACGCAAGCTCAGTTGCCGCGTGCCCAACGATGATCTTCTTCAGCATCAGGTGGTTGAGGCAGAAGGCCAGATCGAACGCCGGATCGCCGTACCAGGCGCATTCCGCATCCAGGAATACCGGGCCGGGCTTGCCCAAAAGGATGTTTTTCGGGCTGACGTCGCCATGGACAAGCGCCAGCTTCGTTTCCGCCGTGCGCTGAACCAGTTCCGCAAGCCGATCACTGACAAAGGGATGTTTGGCCGCAGTTGCAACCAAATAGGGCTCAAGTCGAAGGGCGTAGAAGTTCGGGCCAGAGTCGAATTTCTCAGCCAATCCCGAAGTCCTGGCACTGATGGAATGGATTTGCCCAATCAGCCGGCCAGTTGCCTCTGCCGCCTTTCGGTCGATGTTTCCTTGGAGCAACTGGGACTTCCAGAGGTGGTATTCGCCGCCGGGAAGAAACTCCATTGCGAAGACGCCGGACGACGCATCATGCGCGAGAGGCTTCGGAACGGCCGAGGGGAAGTTTCGCGCCACGAAGGAAATCCAGTTCCATTCATACACATTTCTCGACACCGGCGCCTGCCAATCGGCAGATACCTTGAGCTTGGCGAGTGCGCGTTTCACGCAGAGCATCCGGCCTGGGAGCACGACGCGGTATATATCCGAAGAAACGCCGCCGGTCAGCGGCTCATAGACCGCTTCCTCAGAGGCAGTTTTCAGTCCGCTCGCCATCAGGAAGTCATCGAAAATCGTCGTGTCGTTCTTAGACATGAATCCAGTGTCCTTGCGATATTAGCGGCGAGGGCTGTTGCGGGGTTGTTCAGGCATCTCTCCCCCGAGGACCCTGACGACCTCCTCCGCCGCCCGGCGGCGGAGCTCGATCAGCGATGCGTCGGAGGAAAAGGCAACGTGCGGGGTGATCATCGCGCCGGGATGAACTATCAGCTCCTGTGGGACATTGGGTTCACCCTCGAGTACGTCAAGGCCGACACCGCTCAGAATGCCGCAGTTCAGACCCTCGATCACGGCGTCGGTATCGACGACGCCACCTCGGCTGACGTTGATCAGAAGGCTTCCGCGGCGCATCTTCGAGATGGCGTCACTGTTGATCAGGTGACGCGTCGCAGGCACCAGCGGCGCATGGACGATGACGATATCGCTCCTCCCCAGAAGCGTATCGAAGGCGACGAGTTCCACATCCGCAGGAATATCCGAGGCATGCGGATCGTAGGCTATCACCCGGCACCCGAGGGCCTGCATTTTTGCCGCCGTCGCACGACCGATGCGGCCAAAGCCAACGATGCCGCAGGCCAGGTCTGAAAGCCTGCGGAGATTCGCCGAAGCCGGGTCCCAGCCCCCTGCGCGAACTTCGCGATCGAAGTGGATCAGGCCGCGGGCCCAGGCGAGTGCAAATCCCACGGCGTGGTCAGACACTTCTGCGACGCAATAATCGGGAACATTGGTGACCCATATCCCCCGCTTCGTCGCGGCCTCGACGGCAATATTGTCCAGGCCTACTCCGAGGCGGGCGACGATTATGAGATTCGGTGACGCAGCGATTGCCCTCTCGCTGACTTGAGCCCAGCAGGTCAGAATCGCGTCGGGCTGGTGTGTTTCAGCCAAAGCGTCGATTTCGGCGGACGGAGAAGGCTTGGGAGGGCCGCTGACGAGTGTGAACCCGGCTCCCTCGATCACGTCTCGCTCCACTTTGTCGTCCGGCCAGGCGTAATCAGTCAGTAGCACGGTCCGTATCATGAATTCCTCCAGTTGTGCGAACGTTAGCACTTGAGCTTCGCCAAGATCAAGGCAAATTGGCTTGCGCCCTGCGCAGAGGCGGCACGTTAGCCGCTGTTCCTTAACCCCGCGGCAATGCCATTGATGGTCAGATGCAGCGCTTCTTCAGTGTCCTGATCGCCCTCTCCGGCACGGTGGCGGCGAAGAAGGTCGATCTGCATGTGATTAAGCGGATCCAGGCAGGGAAAGCGATGGTGGATCGACTGCTTGAGTGCCGGATTATTTGCGAGCAGCGAAGCCTGATCGGTTATGCCGAGCAGCGCAGCTGTCGTCGCTTCCAATTCGTCTTTTATGCGTGCGAAAATCTTTTCGTGTGTAGACCCCTCAGGGGTGAGTCCGACATATCGCGCCGCGATCGTCATGTTTGTCTTGGCCAACACCATTTCCATGTTCGCAATCAGTGTCTGGAAGAAGGGCCAGTTCCCGTGCATTTTCTGAAGCGTTTGCAATCCATCGGGGTGCCTGGCCAGCCATTGTCGCACGGCTGAACCGAACCCAAACCACCCCGGCAGCATTATCCGGCTCTGAGACCAACCGAACACCCAGGGTATCGCGCGCAGGTCTTCGATGCGACGCGACGAACTACGAGAGGCTGGGCGGCTGCCAATGTTCAGTTTTGCGATTTCGCCGATGATCGTTGCATCCCAGAAGAACCGTTCAAATCCCTCGGTTTCGTAAACCAGACGGCGATAAGCGCTAAAAGCAAGGTCGGACAACTCCTCCATGGCCTCGAGAAATTGGGGATTCGGCTCTTGTGCATCGGAGGGGAGCAAAGACGCTTCCAGGGTGGCAGCGATTAAAAGCTCCAGATTTCGGCGGCCAAGCGCTGGGTTGGAATATTTCGCGGCAATGACTTCACCTTGTTCCGTCAGCCGGATCGACCCGGCAACCGTGCCAGGGGGCAGGGCCGTGATGGCTTCGAAGCTTGGGCCGCCGCCACGGCCCACGGACCCGCCGCGACCATGAAAAAACCTGAGGCGGAGGCCCTCACGCTCGAAGAGCGGAATGAAGGCAGTTTCTGCCTTATACAATTCCCATCCAGAAGTCAGATAACCGCCATCCTTGTTGCTGTCCGAATAGCCGAGCATGATCTCCTGTTTGCCGCCAGCCGCTTCCAAGTATGCCCTGTAGGAACTGACGGCCAGAACTGTCTGCATTACGTCATGCGACGCTCTAAGGTCTGAGATTGTCTCGAAAAGCGGGATGATGTTGATTGACGCCGCTTCGGGTTCATCGGGCCGGAACAACCCGACCTCACGGAACAAGACCATGACCTCCAGGAGGTCGGATGGGCTTGCGGCCTTCGAGATGATGTAGTTCGGGATGCTGGCGCGGCCATAGCGCTTATAAGCCTCGGCGGCTTCACGCAGAACGGAAAGCTCTGATATCGTCTCGGGCGAATATGCCTTGAACGGTGTGGTCAGCATCTGCGAAGACCGGAGTTCCTCAGTGAGCAAGATGATCTTGTCGCTCTCTTCTTTCGACTCGTACCCCGTGCCAGGTCGCACATTCTCGAAAAGCTCATGAACAACCCGCTGATGGACCTCGGAATTCTGTCTCAGATCAAGGCTGACAAGGTGAAAGCCAAAAATGTCTATCGCGCGTTGGAGACTGCGCAGTTTTCCGTTTGCGATCTTTTCTGCGCCATTGGCTGCCAAGGATTTGCTGATCGTCGCCAAGTCTTTGGCGAATTCGGCAGGCCCTAGGTAGGCGGGGGCGGCCGCGACTGGCTCCCGAACCAGGTCCGTACTGCCGAACTTGCGTGCTGTGGTCGCCAGGCGAGCATACATGCCCGAGATCGCCAGGCGATATGGCTCGTGCCGGCGTTGCTCGGATCTATCGGGAGAGGCGGTCGCGAGTCGTCGAAGCTCCTGCGAGACTTCCACGTACCGATCATCCAATGAGAGGTCAGCGCCAAGCCTGTGCAGTTCGCCCAGATAAAACGAGAAAACTCGCTCACTCTGCAGCCGGAGTGCCTCCCTCAGAGTCTCTCCGTTGACATTGGGATTGCCATCGCGGTCGCCGCCGATCCATGAACCCATGCGCAGGAATGGCGGCAGTGCTTCCTGCCCAAAGCGCCAGGGTGACGCTCGGAGCTGATTTTCGAGACTCTCGTAAACCTCCGGGATTACGCGAAAAATGGTGCTGTCGTAATAGGACAAGCCGTTCAGGATTTCATCGACGACCTGCAGTCGGCGCCCTCGGAGGCTGTTCGTTTGCCAAAGCGTTGTCGTCGCTCTTTCCAGATCCTCTCGATACCGGCCTATCTCATGCTCCGTTAGGCCCACTTGGTCGAGCCGGGTGAGGCATCTCGAAAGCTCCTGCTCAATTTCGATAACGCTCTTCCGCCGAATTTCGGTCGGGTGGGCTGTGAAAACAGGCGAGATGACCGCGTCAAGGAGCAGTTTTCGGATATCTACCGCCGCCACCCCGGCTGCAGCCAGGACGGAAAGCGATCTTGCAATCGTTCCGGGCATCGCAGGTTCGCGATCCGCAATGCTGAAGCGCCGGACTCTGGCTTGGTGTGAGTCTTCGGCAATATTGACGAGCTGAGAGAACTGACTGAACGCGCGGATCACGCGCTTGAGCGTCCGGGGAGGCATTTCTGCGAAAAACGGAGGGAGCTTGTCGTGCAAGTGCGGACCCATCGTTCTGTGTCCGGTAACCGAGAGGGCGTGGACGTGTTCCACTATCGCAAGCGCCTCGTTGCCGTCGCTCGCTTCGATAGCCTCGCAAAGCATGCGGCGGAGCAGCCGAACGTCCATCACCAGGGCCCTGCTGGAGATAGAATTTTTCCCCTGCATGCTTGCTTTGTTCGACTGAAGGTGCAACTGCGCACTCCTTGTGCTATCGTTAGCATGAATTTGCACGATCTGGTAAAGGTGTCAAGCAGCGCTTTCAGGCCGGCGTGGAAAACCGTTTTCGGCAAGAGCGCCGATCGCGCGCACGTAGCCGGCGCGTCTCCGTGAGAACGACGCGTGGACTGGCCGTTAGGACAGCAAACATTGCTGTTGTTCCAGTCCGGTAAATTAACGTCTGATGGCTCCTAGTAGCAAGGAAAGCTCCTCTGCGGCCGCAGAAACCCTGGATCTCTCGGGCTCTTTTGTCCAGATGCTGCAGATGTGATCATACGGCGCGAGGTAAGGGACTTGAGCCGGCGGGCGAAATTGTATGCCGAGACGATATCACCGATATGTCCGCGGAGCTGGTCGTGGCTGTCGAAGTGATAGCGTTTGACGGTTGCCTCCTTGATCGTCCGGTTCATCCGCTCGACCTGGCCATTTGTGCAGGGGTGCTTGGGGTTTGGCCAGCCGATGGTCGATGCCGTCTCGCCGCCGGCATGCCCGGTCAAACGGATGGGCGAAGTAGACGATCTGTCGCTGACCGCCTGAAAGCATCTCGATCCGCCGATGGGGAGGCCACATCCGTCAACCTTGGATCCGCGCCGACACTCATGGTCCCGCGCTCGCCTGGGCATAGCTGACATCTTTGAGAAATAGTGCTAACGTTCGCCTTGGCAACCATATAGTAATCAAATCTTTATCTCGGGTGCCTAGTCTTTGCAGTTAGCGAGCCTTCACTCAGCTGTCAAGATTAGCGCTAACGTTAGCATCAGGGGCTTCCATGGGACGTTTTAAGATCGCCTACCAACTCTTTCTCCTCGTGGGTGTGTTGGCAACACTATTCATTGCAGGGAACGTGATGCATCTCAGGACGTTGCGAGAGTCCGTTTACAATGAACGGTTCGAGCTGTTGCGGACGCAAGTCGAGACGGCGGTCTCGGTTCTCAATCTCTACTACCAGAAAGAGGTGGCAGGCGAGCTGACGCGCGAGGAGGCACAGAAGCATGCATTCGCCGTTGTATCCGGGATGCGTTACGAACCCGCAGGTTACTTTTTCGGCCTCGACTACAATGTCGTCCAGCGCTTCCATCCCGATAAAGCTAATATCGGGAAAAATCTCAGCGGAATGCTCGATAAGAATGGAAATGCCTTCAGTTTTGACCTCGTTGCAAAGGGCCGAGCTGGCGGCGGGCGGACGGTCACCTATTGGCCCAAGCCCGGCCAGCCCGCCAACCGGGTGTATGAAAAGGGGGGCTACTCTAAGGCTTTCGAGCCATGGCAAATTGTCGTTGGCAGTGGCCTCTACATTGATGACATTGAGGCGCAACTCCGACAGACAGCGATGAGTATGGCCTGGACCACCGCAGGCGTTCTGACCATCTCACTTCTCCTCGCCTTTTGGATCATCAGAGGCATCACCCGTCCCCTTGCAGCAATCCGTAGTGCCCTGGGCGCTGTCGCGCTGGATGATGTGAGCGCGCCGATCCCGCATGCCGACTACAAGAATGAGGTTGGTTTGATGGCTATCGCGACAAAAGAGCTTCAGGAAAAGGTCAGGGAACGCCACACCCTCGAAGCAAAACAGCGTGCCCAGGAGGTTGAACTCGCCGAAGAGCGCGCCGACAACGCAGCCTCCCAGCGTCGCCGGGCCGAGGAGCAGGCTCACGCGGTCGGAACGATCGGAGAGGCGCTCGCTCCTTTGGCAAGGGGTGACCTGACGGTTCGTTGCGCCGACCTCGGCGACGACTACCGTGCGCTGTGTGTGAATTTCAATGAAGCGGTAGCAAAGTTGGATGAAGCGATGACGCGTGTCACTGTTAAGGGTGGTGATATTGCTTCTAGCAAGGATGAAATCCTCAAGGCCTCGACTGAGCTCTCGATTCGAACCGAGAGACAGGCTGCCAGCCTGGAAGAGGCCTCGGCCGCTCTCGAAGAGGTTTCCGTTACTGTGCGGCGAACATCTGAAGGAGCACGAGTGGCTGCCAACCAAGTGGGGAGTGTCGCATCGGAGGCTCGCCAAAGCGATGCAGTCGTCACACGAGCAGTGGAGGCGATGAGCGGGATTGAGAACTCGGCCACAGAGATCTCCAAAATCATCGGCGTCATCGATGAAATCGCATTCCAGACCAATCTCCTCGCGCTGAATGCCGGTGTCGAAGCGGCGAGGGCAGGTGAAAGTGGTAAGGGCTTTGCAGTCGTTGCCCAAGAAGTTCGGGAACTCGCGCGACGCTCGGCTACTGCAGCCAAAGAGATCAAGGCACAAATCGCTCGGTCGTCCGCTCAGGTCGCGGAAGGTGTGGATCTCGTCAGCAAAGCCGGCGACGCGCTCAAGAGGATCTCACAGCAGATCGTTCACGCGAGTGATATCGTCACCGAAATCTCACGGACCTCTGATGAGCAGAATGCAACGCTAAAATCGATTTCCGAGAGCATCGGCCAGCTGGATCTCGCGACACAGCAAAATGCTGCCATGGCTGAAGAGACAACCGCCTCTGCACAGGTGCTCGCGAACGATGCCGGGCAGCTCCTCGCGCTAATACGTGAGTTCAATGTCTCGGCAGGTTCGGTACCAACGTCTGGGAGGCTTCGGCTCGTGGGATGACGGAGAGAGAAATGACCGTATTGATTCTGATGATGGCATATCCGAACTTACATTGATGTCACGCGATCGGTTGCGCTAACGTTGAGCATAGAATGGAAATTGACATGAGAGTAGTACAACCAAGCTGAAGATGGGTTTCGTCAGGGTTCTGCGACGGCGCGGCGAATGGACCGTCGCGACAATTGTTGCCCGTTGGCGTTGCGAGTACCGCAGTGGCCTTCTGAGCTTTCCGCGACGATAAGCTTCGTGCCGCTTTCGATCTCTCCCGCGGCGGCGGCATCTTGCGGATGGGCAGGCTTACCAGCATCAACGACTCTGCTGGTTCGACTTCACCTTCCAGCCATCGCTCGACGGAACCGAATCTTCACGCTCCCCCAGCTCGGGTTCTTCGAGTGCCGCATTGCCATCCAATCCGGACACAACGGTAATAGGAGCACATTGCGTGCGATTACGTGAAATCCATCAGAGACTACATCGGCAAAGGATTCTTCATCTCCCTGATATTCGATTCCCTCATGCCGTTGGAAGGGAGGTCGGTGCTTCCCAACAAACAATACGCTGGAATCGTTGGGAACTGAAGTTGGGCCGATAATCTTAGCATGCGCCTCAAATGCACGTTGATTACCAGAGCTCATACCTCCATGAGGAACTCTCGCTTTTATTGTTGTTCACTCCGAGTCATTCTGGAGGCACTAGAAAGCTTGGAGGGGCCGATGGCATTTTCATGGACTGACCCGTTTCTAATCAATGCTCAGCTGACCGACGAGGAGCGGATGATCCGTGAAGCGGCTGCCGCCTTCGCCAAGGCCGAACTCCTGCCGCGTGTCCAGGAGGCCTATCTCGACGAGACGACCGACAAGGGCCTCTTCAAGCTGATGGGCCAGACCGGCCTGCTCGGTGTGACTCTGCCGGAAGAATATGGCGCAGCCAACGCTTCCTACGTCGCCTATGGCCTCGTCGCCCGCGAGATCGAGCGTGTCGACAGCGGCTACCGCTCGATGATGAGCGTGCAGTCCTCGCTGGTCATCTATCCGATCTTCGCCTACGGCTCCGACGAGCAGAAAAAGAAGTATCTGCCCGGCCTCGTCTCGGGCGAACTGATCGGCTGTTTCGGCCTGACCGAGCCGGATGCCGGCTCAGATCCGGGCGGCATGAAGACCCGCGCCGAAAAGATCGAAGGCGGTTACCGCCTGCGCGGTTCGAAAATGTGGATTTCCAACGCACCGATCGCAGACGTCTTCGTCGTCTGGGCAAAATCGGAAGCCCATAACAACGAGATCCGCGGCTTCGTGCTCGAAAAGGGCATGAAGGGCCTGTCGGCGCCGAAGATCGGCGGAAAGCTGTCGCTGCGTGCCTCGATCACCGGCGAGATTGTCATGGACAGCGTCGAAGTCAGCGAGGATGCGATCCTGCCGAACGTTTCGGGCCTTAAGGGTCCCTTCGGCTGCCTCAACCGCGCCCGCTACGGCATCTCCTGGGGCGTCATGGGTGCGGCCGAAGACTGCTGGTTCCGCGCTCGCCAGTACGGTCTCGACCGCAAGCAGTTCGGCAAGCCGCTCGCCGGCATGCAGCTCTATCAGAAGAAGCTCGCCGACATGCAGACCGAAATCACCCTTGGCCTGCAGGCTTCGCTCCGCGTCGGCCAGCTGATGGATCAGCACAAGATGGCCCCGGAAATGATCTCCATCGTCAAGCGCAACAATTGCGGCAAGGCGCTCGATATCGCTCGCCAAGCCCGCGACATGCACGGCGGCAACGGCATCCAGATCGAGTATCACGTCATGCGCCATTCGCAGAACCTGGAGACGGTCAACACCTATGAAGGCACGCACGACGTCCACGCACTGATCCTGGGCCGCGCCCAGACGGGTATCCAGGCGTTCTTCTGATGAGAGGCTTGAACAGCGCACCCCTCGTGGGTCTGAAGGTCATCGAGCTTGCCCGCATTCTGGCCGGCCCCTGGATTGGGCAGACGCTCGCCGATCTCGGAGCTGAAGTTATCAAGATCGAAAGCCCGCAAGGCGACGATACCCGCACCTGGGGGCCGCCCTTCATCGAGCGACCCGATGGGGAATGCGCCGCTGAAAAGGTAGCGGCCTATTTCCATGCTGCCAATCGCGGTAAGACGTCGGTGAGGTGTGATTTCGACAACCTGGAGGACCTCGCCCGCCTCAGGGCATTGATCGCGGAAGCGGATGTCGTGATTGAAAACTTCAAGGTCGGGGGATTGAAGAAGTTCAGCCTAGACTACGAGAGCGTTGCCGAACTCAACCCACGGATCGTCTATGCTTCCGTCACTGGTTTCGGTCAATCGGGCCCTCGCGCAAAGAATCCGGGATATGACTTTCTGATCCAAGGCATGTGCGGGATCATGGACCTGACCGGCGATCCCGGCGGCGAACCACAAAAGGTGGGCGTCGCTTGGGTTGATATATTGACCGGACTGTACGGTGTCATCGGGATCCAGGCAGCACTTGCGGAGCGTGAGCGCTCCGGCCTCGGTCAGCACATCGATCTGGCTCTGCTGGACGTGGGCGTGGCAGTGCTCGCCAATCAAGCGATGAACTATCTTGCAGGCGGCCCAGTGCCTCGTCGCATGGGCAATACGCATCCAAATATCGTTCCCTATCAGGTATTTCCAGCAAGAGACGGGCATCTGATTGTCGCCTGCGGCAACGACCGGCAGTTCGCAGCGCTTTGCGGGATGCTCGGGCTGGATGGCGTCTCAGACCATCCGGCCTACGCGACAAATTCAGCGAGAGTCGAGAACCGTGAAGTACTTAGCGACCTGCTCGCGGAAAAAACCAGACAGAGGCCCAAGGAAGAGCTAATTGCCGGCCTTGAGAAGGCTGGTGTCCCGGGAGGTCCCATCAACACGGTAGCCGAGGCGATCAACGATCCACAAATCCAGGCACGGGGTCTCCGAATTGATCCTCAAGGTATGCCCGGCTTACGAACGCCCATTCGGTTGTCACGCAGCCCGCTGGTGCTCGATAGGGCAGCGCCGGTATTGGGCTCTGGTAGCTGGGAGTTTTCCGAAATATCGGAGGGAGAGACGCGGTGACAATCCAATCCGTCGGAGTGGTCGGCGCCGGTCAGATGGGCAGCGGTATCGCACATGTTTTTTCGCTAGCGGGATATGAAGTCGCACTCATGGATGTTCGAGCGGATGGCCTTGGTGCCGCGCTTCAGAAAATCGGCGAGAACATGGACCGGCAAGTGGCGCGAGGAACGCTTGCTGCCGAGGAAAAGGCCGGCGCGCTTGGCCGTATCCGCACAACTGTGAACTTGCCCGAGCTCGGCATGAGCGACCTCATCATAGAAGCGGTGGCGGAGAATGAGGCGGTCAAGTTCAACGTTTTTGACGAGCTCAGACCGCACATGAAGCAGACAACCATCCTCGCCTCGAACACGTCGTCGCTTTCGATTACCCGGCTCGGCGGGCGGACGGAACGGCCAGAGCTATTCATCGGTCTGCACTTCATGAACCCGGTTCCGGTCATGCAACTCGTCGAAGTGATCCCCGGAATAGCGACAAGCAAGGAGACCCTTGAGGCTGTCACCGACGTTGTCCGACGGCTTGGCAAAACCACGGTAATCGCCGCGGATTTTCCGGCTTTTATCGTGAATCGCATCCTGATCCCGACGATCAACGAGGCTGTCTACACGCTCTATGAGGGGATCGGTTCGATTGTTGACATCGATCAAAGCATGAAGCTCGGCGCAAATCACCCGATGGGACCGTTAGAACTCGCCGACTTCATCGGCCTCGATACCTGTCTCGCTATCATGAATGTGCTCCACGATGGCTTCGCCGACACGAAATACCGGCCTTGCCCGCTGCTCGCAAAGTATGTTGAGGCTGGATGGCTTGGCCGAAAGACGCGTAGAGGCTTTTACGACTATCGCGGCGAAGTCCCGGTAGCCACTCGCTGAATCTGTCCCGAGGCTATACTGCCCTTTGGTATCGCTAAAACGGGTTGTCGATCAACTTAAGACCTCCCGTTCGCAATCGCTGGGTTCCATAATATCTCTTACGCGACTTTGCATAGCTCACGATGTATCGATGGCTATATTCTACATTGGCTTGGCACCCGCTGGGCTCCTGGTGACCGGCTAAGTCCGGGGCCGACCGGACGATATCACTTTCACCTCTCCGGCCCTCTCGTGAATCCAAAGCTATTTCTATCGGTATCGACCGCGCGCATCAGACGCGCGGTCAGCGGTCTTCGGGCTTGAAGCTGAGACCAGTCTCACCATTGGGGCCGGAGGTAAAATGTACTCCCGCTCTTTCAAAAGCAGATCTAATTGCCCTGAGGTTTGCCGACGTTATCGATGGGATGCCGTTGTGGGTCTCCGCTCGGCTGATTGTAGCAACTCCGAGCCCTGAGGCCATCGCGAGCTCTTTCGCACTCCAGCGAGTGAACGCGCGGGCAGCTCTAATCTGCGCCCCGGTGATTTCGATTCTATCATCTGATTTCAAATTGATCATCTTCAGTTTCGGTGGTATCTAGAAGACGCGTGCCGGAAGGCACGCGGCTTGCGGCTGCACTCGGTGCTCTAACACTAAGTGCAGCCTGACCACGTCTAGCTGTCTGGAGCTTGGATCATGGCTGATTCTGAGAATAGCAGAACTTTGTCTGCAATCATCCGCCGAAAATTACCGTGGGCAAAACTGAACGCGATACTCACGGATCTCGTTCTGATCGGAGGCGGTCCCAATGGCCACCTCCGGCAATAAGGATGCCTCCCCCGAGACCACGCGCAGAAACTTCCTTGCACGCGCTGCGGCTTCGATCGCAGCCGCGCCCGCCCCGGCAGGTGCAATGGTGCGGACGGAGAGATCGGAGCAAGGCGATCCGGTGGTATCACTTTGGAGAGATTGGATGGCCGCTCATAGGCTTTGCGGGGAAGCCTGCCGCCGCCAGCAAAAGCTCGAGAGTGAGTTGCTCCGGCAATTCAGAAGTTTCCCCCGCACGAAAGTCCCGTTCTCCGAAGACTGTGGTTTCATCTGGGCGTATTCAGGTCGGGAGATAGACCGTCTCCTGCCGAACGCTGATCAGGATGAAATGCGGCGGCAAGCAAGGGCCGCATTGGCGGCCCGCCGGCGCGAATGGAAGGCGGCGGACAAGCGGGCCGGATATACCAGGGCGAAGAAAGCCGAGGAGGAAATCGCAGATGTCGAGGAGGCTTTGGCAAAGGAATTGTGGAATGCGGTGCCTCAATCTGTCGCCGGCGTCGCGGTGAAGCTGCATTCCCTCCTGGAAATGGAGGATCCAGGCTCTGCCCTCCAGGAAGCGCCGTGGCCGGAGCTTCGCACGATCCTGGCCGATCTTGTGCGGATTTGTACAGGTCCGAATGCGATCTGAGTTTGCGCTGGCCAGCTCACAAACGACCTCTCAATCCTGTCGATATATCGGCTATAGCCGTCAGATGATCTCGGAGGAAGCTGCGAGCGGAGGCAAGGGCTGGTCGAGGTCGCGGCGCTTGGTTAAGCGACTTAATTCCTCATATCGGGGTTTGCGGCGAATATGGGCTTAATCCCCGCAGAACATGCGGCGATTAGCGTTGTGTCACGCGGCGCGGGATTGGCCACATATATCCATGAGCGAAAGGACTGGCCGCAGTTCCGTTGGGACGAGGCGCGCATTACGAGGTTGCTCGGCGAGGTCAGGCGCCGGCAGGGCCGGTTCATCGGGCGCATGGAAGCGCTCGGGTTCGATCTGCGAACCGAGGCGGTCCTTGCGACGCTCACGCAGGATGTTCTCAAGTCCAGTGAGATGGAAGGTGAAATCCTCGACAAAGAACAGGTTCGATCATCCATCGCGCGCCGCCTCGGGATCGACATCGGCGCGCTCGCAGCCACCGCCCGCAACGTTGAAGGTGTGGTCGAGTTGATGCTTGATGCCACGCAAAACTTTGCGAAACCCTTGACCGATGATCGGATATTCGCGTGGCATGCAGCGCTCTTCCCGACAGGCCGGAGCGGCATGACAAGGATCGTTGTCGGCGCGTGGAGGGACGAGCGCGCTGGCGCTATGCAGGTCATCTCAGGCCCGATCGGGCGCGAGCGCATTTCACTTTGAGGCGCCCGGTGCGGGGAGGCTCGATGCAGAGATGGCAGGATTTCTTGAATGGTTCGAGAAAGACACGCCGCTCGATCGCGGTTACTTCTCGCCGGGCTAGATCGACTGAAAATAGGAGGCAGGCCGTCTCGTCACCGAGGCTGGCCCAGAGGTCAGCAAACACGTTTCTTAGGCCATGAGGACCTCGCGGGCAGGCGGTGCCAACCGGGCGCCTACTGCGGTTTCGTTCGCAATATTGTCTGCAAGCGGAGCAGCAAAGGTCAGCTACCGTACGCAAAGTCGGGGACCGGAACTTAGGAAAGAAGCCAATGTTAGACAGGCCGAATGTTGACGCGCCATTGCCTTGCTTCGAGGACGAAGACCCAGCAAGACCAGGCTTCGTGAAACAAAAAAAGGCTCGCTGCGAACGAGCCTGTTTTGAGTTGGGCATCTCGGCTAGGGGTAGAACCGTTATTGATGCTCTAGCAATCCAAAGCGACAACTGAAGAGAATGTTCCTTCTCTTTCAGGCACGCCGAACGGCATCACGGCATAGGCACCTCCGTAGCGGTAAACCCACCAGTCCAGAGCTTTAACCTTGATCATCGTCCGTCCTCCGTCGCGATGGCGGCAAGGATGCGGATATCCCGTGCGATCCACGGGTCGGCATTATAGCGCTCGACTCTGCGCGCCTTTTCGACAACGTCGTTCCGCCAGAACTCGGCCGTCTCCCGCGCGAATTCTCGCATTTGCATCTCCGTCCAAAGCTCGTGGAAATCATGCGGAAATGCGCTTTGACTATAGGGGTGTAGCTTCGGGAGCACTGCCACATGCAATCTGGGTGCGGGTGCCGTCGTCACCCTGAAGCGACCCAGCCCCCTTCGGTCAAGGAGGCGGCTGGCCGACTGACAAATCGACGAGCTGTGCCTCGATTGCGGCCTTATCAACCACCGACCAGACCGAACTGATCTTCGATCCCGTGAACTCGTAGAAGACGTTCTCCGTAAAGAACACGCGACGTCCGTTGACACTCAGGCCCAGGAACTCGCCCTTCGGGGAGCAATCGAATGAAAGGCGGGCGGCGAGGCGCGGCGGCTCGCAGACAAGCAGTTGAATGTTGTAGTGCAAATCCGGGATATCTGCGAAATCCTTCACCAGCATTTCCCGGCAACCCCGTAACCTTAGCGGCCGACCGTTATGCTTTACGTCATCGTCAACGAAACGGCCCAAGCTCGTCCCAGGCCTGCCGATTGAGGCAATCCCGGTAGGCACGATATGTATCAGCGAGTTCTCCGATCATGGGCAGTCTCCCTGCGCCGAAGGCCCAAATGCCATGCGGTCTTCGAAAGGTGGAGATATGGCGCACCCTCCCCTTCCTCCAAGGCGGTGACTGGCCTCTTCATTGGCGGGTAGCACGAAAGCCGCCTTGACGAGGCGATCTCCTGGCACACGTAGAAAGCCCGGGGATCGCACGATAGCAAGCAATCCTAAGCAAAGACCTCCTCTTGAGGAACATCGCACTCCTCTCCCGGTTGATGGGTGTGGAGGAACCACGATGATCAGGACACTCGACAGTCACCCGCTTCCCTCGGTCGAATTTTGGGGTTCGGACACAGTGACTAGCCTTCCGGTGACGACCTTTCGCGGGCTGATCTGGCCGCTCCGACGGCGGTCGTGATGTGAACGAAACGGTCGAAACGGCACTTTTGGTCACGGTCGTCCTCGCCATGCTCGCTTACGGCGCATGGTGGCGATAAGAGCCGCTACCGCCAGCTTTGACATTCACTAAGTTCATCCTTTGATCGCCAGCAAATTGATGATTCTCCGGCTTCCGACTGGCCAGGAAACTGATTTGGGCATATACAGGCACAGCTCCTAGGAGATGTGGCAAACCCAAGGCCCGGCATCGATTGGCCGGGCTTCTTTCGCGTTACCGCCCTTCATAAGCAGGCGGAACAAGCAGCGCACGTACACAGCATATCCACAGAACATACCCTCTTTTCCATCACAGCCTGTGAATAAAGCGGTGCATTCACCGGGGACGCTGGCGCAGTGAATTAGGCGATGGGTCTAGGCCGACCCTCCCGTCCCATTCCAACGCCACTGTCTTCGATATTGTGGCTGATCTGCCGGAACCTCTGCCGATGATCGCAGTTCTTCATCTCGCCAAATGATGGAGTTTCCATGGACATCTCTAGCACTCACAGCATCTTATCGGACAGACCCGCGCAGGCCGCCGGGAGCCTCCTGAACGCCCGACTGGCAAAGGGTTACAGCGTGAGCGAACTCGCTATCGCGACCGGCCTGACCGAGACCGAGATCAGGCTCGCGGAAGACGGGCGAATGCAGAACCCGGACTACATCCGCCGTATCAAATCGGCGCTCGCGTAGAGCGCGGAGGATCGATGGACGAATTTCGCTCGGAATTTTTCGATACGATCCAGGACCTCTGCGATATCGCGGAAGGACCTACGCTATTTGACCAAGCCGTATGGAAAGCGGAATACCTGACCCGATCCGGCCACTGGTACCACTACTACGGGGTCGTCAAAGGCGGGAAGGCAGCGTCGATCGGGCACGACTACGATTGTCGTACGGGCATTTCGCGTGACGCCGACGCTCACACATTCTTATTCACGCTCCTCGACTTCGCGACCAATGACGCAATCGCCTCGTATTGCGGCGGACGTTATGCCGCGACGGATATTCTGGAGGAGGTTGAGACCTCGGGACTGCAGTCGTCGGAGGTTCTTCGTATCGGCGTCGAGGTGCGCGAGCGGCTGGCATGTGGTCGCGCCGTGATGACGGTGACTGATTTCGCGTTCGTCGGTCTGCCCCAGGATAGACGGGAAGATGTCAAACCGCGGTGCCTTTCCTCGCGGGAACAGGTTTCGCCGAAATGGTGCCGGGGGCGGCGCTTCATCGGAAGCGCTCCTCAGTTTGTCGGCAATGGCTGAACCGATAGCTCTAGTCGTGAACCTCTGCCCAGTGAGGATATGTCACGTAAGCCGTGAGCGCTCCCTCCCCCTCCGTCGTAATCGTCACCGACTCCCCCTTGGGCATGTAGACGATCTCGCCCGGACCCGCCGTGACGGTCCCAGCTCCCGTCGAGACCACTAGTCGTCCTTCCAGAACGATCATGACGTCATCAACTGCTATCGTTTCTGTGAGGGTCTGACCCGGTGCGTACCGGCCGTAGCCGATGGTGATCGGCCCGCCGTTCTTCTCGTCGACCAGGTTTCCAACGAATATATCGGCATCCTGTCCTGGAGACCTGGCCAGGTTCGCGTCGGCGATATTGAATTTCTGGACCGTCATCGGCTCCTCCCGTTTTTCGACGGAGGTAGCGCGGCTGCCGAGGATGCCAAGGCCCACACCACCACGCAGACAGGCACGTCGACCAGGCGCCGTGCTCCGACACCCGACAGAGACGCTCCATGGAGATCAGGGACGCGACAACCATGCTCGACACCAACTACCAGGTGATCGGCAACGATATTCAGCTTCCAGCGAGATGTTTTCTGGTTCATCAGGATGCCTCATGCGGAACCACAGGCAAGATGGCTCGTTTATCGGCGAGATCAGGGAGACCAGCCATGCCGACCGGATCACTCAAAGCACTTCTCGCCGTCCTCGCAGTCGCAGACTTTCCGATCTGCGCCTTGACCTCATCCGGCCAATGCCGGTGAATCTCACGCCCGGACTTCCTGGTCGTGAGAACCTCCAACGTACTCTCCATGGAGAAACTCCCGTTGCTCGCCCACGGAAAGCGGATCAAACATTAGGGCGAAGGAGACAACGTGGGAGTGGAACACCGATTACTCCTTTCCCAATAGAAGCTACAAATATTCGTGCGCGCGCGCAACCGCATCGTTTTCCGCCCCTGCCGTCAATCCTCGAATGGCGGGCAGGGGCTAGGGCCAGTTTGATGACGAGCCGCCATCAGTATGTCTTCGTACAAGCCGCTGTTCCTTGGAACGATTCAAAGGAAGTTAAGAAACCTGTGATGTAGTTACCGGTGGGTTCTGGGAGGTACGAATGCACCGTTTTCTGGCGACAATTATCTTTGTATTTTCTCTTGCCTCCGTAGCCGCCCACGCCGGTCAAGGGGACTGGCAGGTCGTGAAGGCAAGCCAACAAGTCACCTACACACTGGACAAGCAGAGTTGGCAGTCGGTCCGCGTCGGTGACACTGTTCCAAACGCTGCGTGGGTGTCGACGGGTCCGAAAGGGCGTGTGCAACTGGCTCGGGGTGCAGAAAGCCTTATCTTCCAACCAAACACCCTCGCCGGCCTTTTCACGTCAGGATTCATCGAAACCAAGACGGAAATCGTCCAACGAACCGGCGTCCTTGACTTGGAAATAGAAAAGCGCGGCCGGCCTCACACAACTGTTCAGACACCTTTTTTGGCGGCTGTGGTCAAAGGAACAAATTTCAGAGTGACGGTGTCGAAAAGTGCTGCCAACGTGGGTGTCAACCGAGGGCTTGTCCAGGTCACATCGTTTCAGACTGGTCAACGCACCAACGTCGGAGCCGGCCAGCGGGCGTCGGTTGACAGCGTCAAAGGAATGACAGTCTCCGGCGTCGTCTCGAAGCCGACGGTAACCTCGGTAGCTCCCTCGGCGGCAAAGGTGGCACCTATTGGAAATCAGCTCAACGGGTCTCGCGCTGCGACGAGCGGCAATAAATCCACATCTTCGGGAGTATCCAAAGGTGGCCTCGGTGCGACCAACGGCCAAGGCAAGAACAGCCGCGGAGATGATGGCAAGAGTGGTGGCGTCGGAAACAGCAAAGGCTCCAATGGTTCGAACGACCACGGCGGCGGGAATGGTAACGGGGGTGGTGGTGGCAAAGGGGGCGACAATAGCGG